>JACCTC010000490.1 GCA_013812655.1 Deltaproteobacteria bacterium
TCGGCGGTCTGCACCTTCGCGGCGAGGGCGAGGCTCTTGGTCAGCTCCTGCGCGAACAGCTTCGGCGCGTAGAGCCCGGGCAACACGTCGAGCACGTTGCCCTGCGCGTCGAGGACGTAGTGCGCGCTGTTGCCGGTGGTGGTCCGCTCGAGCTTGCGGCCATCGCCGAAATCGATCGTCACGCGCGGGACGGCGCGCTCGCTCGACCAGTAGAGGACGAAGTTGTCGCGCAGGAACTTCGAGACCTCGCCATTCGCGTACAGCACGGTGCGGAACAGCCGGCTGTTCGCACACGACAGGTCCTGGTCGAGGCGCCCGAGCATGCGGAGCGCGAGGATCGGCTGGCGCTGCGCGCGCGCGGCTTCCTTCGCGCGCTCGAGATCGGTGTACCAGTAGAGCCGCGACTCGGTCGCGTACCGCTGGCCTGCGACGCGGTCGATCTCGATCGCGAGCCGATCGCGCTCGGCGCCGGCAGGCAGCTGATCGTGGCGGGCGAGCAGGGCGTCGAGGGCGCTCGGTCCCCGCTCTCCAGCATTCGCTGGCTCGCTCCAGCTCGGGCCGCGCGCGCGGATCGCGGCAGCTTCGTCGACGGCGGCCGGGGCCGAGGTCGGCAAGGCGAGCGCGGCGAGGCAGCCAGCGGCGAGGCTGAGCGAGAGCCCGAGCGGAAGATCGCGTCGGGACATTATCGACACGCGGTTCGTTGGCATGAGGTTCGGCATGCGGACACCATGCGCGCGCCGCGACGCGGGCCTCGTCAGGTGTTGGTAAGCCCCGACCTTACGTGCGCGTTACATGCGCGCCTGGTGTGCCGTGGCACAATGACCGCGTGCGCGTCCTCGTGGTCGAAGATGAAGCCAGCCTGCGTGATGGCATCGTCGATCTGCTGACCGGCGATGGTCACCAGGTCACTGCCGTCGGCGATGGCGTCGCGGGCGTCGAGGCCGGCCTCCGCGATCCGTACGACCTCGTCGTGCTCGACCTGATGTTGCCGCGACTCGATGGCATGGAGGTCTGCCGGCGCCTCCGCTCGGCGCGCCCCGGGATGCCGATCCTGATGCTGACCGCGCGCGGCTCGGAGGACGACAAGGTCCGCGGCCTGATGGAAGGCGCCGATGACTACGTGACCAAGCCGTTCTCGGCGCGCGAGCTGCTGGCGCGGGTCCGCGTGCTCGGGCGGCGCGCGCCGGCGGGCGATTCGCTCGACGAGGTCCAGGTCGATGGCGCGGTGATCGATCTCGCGCGCATGGTGGTCGTACGCGGCGACACTCGCACCGCGCTGACGCCGCGCGAGGTCGGCATCGTACGGTGGCTGCATCGTCATCAGGACCGCGTGGTGTCGCGCGCCGAGCTGCTCGAGCAGGTGTTCGGCCAGCGTGGCGATCTGCAGACGCGTGCGGTCGACATGGCGATCGCGGTGCTGCGCAAGAAGCTCGAGACCAACCCCGAGAAGCCGGCGCTGATCATCTCGGTCAAGGGCGCCGGTTACGCCTGGAAGCTGGCGCGGTGACGACGCACGCGCGATCGCGAACGCTCTCTGCGGCCGGCGTGCTGGTGGCGGCGCTGGCCGTGCTGCTCGTCGCGTGGTTTCTCTCCGGCTGGGCCGATGTCCGCGCACAGCAGCGCGAGCTGCGAGCCGAGCCGGGGCGGGCGGCGCAGCGCGAGGCCATCGAGATCGCGCGCGAGCTCCGCGCCGAGCTGGCGCAGCTGATCACCCGCGAGGCCGACCGCCCGTACTTCCACTACCAGAACCTGTTCCACGATCCGCGGACCGGCTCGAACGCGAACGTCTCGCCATCGCCGCTCGCGAACGGCCCCGAGGATCCTCTCGTGCTCGGCTACTTCCAGCGCGATCCCGCCGGCAAGCTGACGACGCCGACGATCAACGACGACGTGCCGCATCTCTCGGAGCCCAAGCGGCTCGCCGAGAACCAGCGGTTCCGCGACGACGTCGTGCGTGGCTTTGTCGCGCAGCTCGAGGTCAAGCGCGGCGATCTCGTCGCCGAGGCGGCGCCGGTGAAGAAGCCCAGACCGCGTCCGCCGGTACAGCGCCCGCTGGGCAACGACAGCGGCACCGAGCAGGTGCAGCAGCAGGCCAAGGTCGTCGAGCTCGACCCCGCGAGCTACGCACAGAATGCCTCGCCGTCGCGCGTGTACTTGGAGAACTACGCGCCGCAGGAGGCCGAGCAGCAGCAGCAGCGCGCGCCGGTCCAGCGGCAACAGGAACGCGCGCCGGTGCAGCAGCGCATCGCGCCAGCGCCGGTTCGCGCGCCGATCAAGCGCGCGTCCGAGCCAGCGCAGGTCGCGCCGACCCCGAAGCCGGTGATGATCACGATCTCGCCGCTCGAGTGGCGGACGTTTCCGTTTGCGGCTGGCCCGGCCCTGGTCGCGGTCCGGCACGTCGAGACGCCGGATGGTCAGCTCGCGCAGGGCTTCGTGATCGATCGCGCGACGTTGACGAGCTGGCTCGCAAACCGCGCCGGAGATGCGGTCGCCGAGCTGCGGAACACCGACGACGCGGGCGCGACCGAGATCGCCCCGGGCTGGCACCTCGTGGTCGCGCCGAACCCGCGTGCGCTGCTCGCCGCCGCGATCGATAGCGCACAGGTCGCGCGCGGCTTCATCG
>JACCTC010000500.1 GCA_013812655.1 Deltaproteobacteria bacterium
TCCGGACTCACCGCCCGAAGCGCGGGAGCTCGGCCATCGATGCAAACACCGCGTCGGCCTCGCGGAGGCTGTCGGCGGGGTCGGCGCCGGTCGCGACCGCGTAGACCCGGGCGCCGCACGCGCGCGCCGCGGCGATGTCGTGGATCGTATCGCCGACGACGATCACCTCGCTCACGGCGTGGCGCTCGCGACCGCGGGCGATCGCGCGGGCGACGAGCTCGGCGCGGAGATGCGAGTCGCAGCCGTAGCCGCCGAACGGAAACCACTGCTGGAGCTTGCCGGCGGCGAGCTTGGCGTCAGCGCCGGCGCGGATGTTTCCGGTCGCCACCGCGAGCACGCAATCGCCGCGCGCCGCGAGGTGCTCGAGCGTCTCGACGACGCCGGCGAGGACCTCGACCCCGTGGGTCGCGAGCTGGGCGTGTAGCCGCGGGAGGTACGCGTCGAGAAACGCCGCCGACTCGGCCGCGGTCGGTCGCCGGCCGAGCCGCGCCACGAAGATCTCCTCGATGATCGCCGGATCGGTCTTGCCGCCGTAGCGGATGCCCTCGCTGGCATCGGCGATCCCGTGGAGCTCGGCGAACACCGCGTCGAACGCGTCGCGGCCCGAACGATGTGCGTGGAGCAGCGTGCCGTCGATATCGAACAGGTAAAGGACCGACATGGCTCGCCGCGCGCCAGGCGTCAGCTCTTCGGCTTCTTGGCGCCGTTCGCCTTCGCCCACTTGTCGGCGGCGATCAGGAATCCGTCGAACGTGTCGCGCATGGTCCACGCCTTGGCCTTGTAGTCGGACATCGCATTTGCCTTGAGCAAGCCATCACCGAATGCCGCGCGCACGCCCTTGCAGGCGCCGTCGCGCTCGAGCTTGGTCGCGGTGCCCTCGTAGATCCGGAAGCACGCCTCGATCTCGCCCTTGTTGTAGAGCGGCGCTCCGACCTCGATCGCATCCTCGATCGCCTTGACGATCTCCCCGATCTGCTCGGGCCTGCAGCCCTCGTAGACCGCGACCGGGAAGCCTTCCCGCGAGTAGGGCGCTCGATCGATCTTGCTGACCCCGCCGGTATCCCTGCGCGTCGCCTTCGCGAAGTCCTCGACACCGATCGGCTGCTGCTTCGCGAACAGCGGCTTCAGGTAGTTCACCGGCATCGCGAAGTTGATCAGCTGACCCTGCGCGATGATCGCGGTGGTGACGCCGACGACCTCGCCGAGCTGGTTGAACAGCGGGCCACCACTCGAGCCCTGCGAGATCGGCGCGGAGATCTGGAGCAACGTGAGCTCGCTCGGGCACGTCGCACTGTTCTCGGCGACAGCCTGCTTCGAGCAGATCTCGCGGATCGAGCTGATCAGCCCCTCGGAGACCGTGTTCTCGAACACGCCGAGCGGGTTACCGATCGCGACGATCTGATCGCCAGTCGTGACCTTGCTGCTGTCACCGAGCCGGAGCGTCGGCAGCGCACGCGGCGCATCGAACTTGACGAGCACGAGATCGCGCAACGGATCGACGTTGAGGATCGCGCTGACCGGATAGTGCGAGCCATCGTGCAGCTTGACCTTGATGTCGCTGGTGCCCGCGATCACGTGGAAGTTCGTCGCGACCACGCCGGTCTTGTCGACGATGAAGCCGGTGCCGAACTGCTCGCCCTCGGCGCCCTGCGCCTCGATCCGCACGATCGCGGGGCTCGACCGCTGGACGATGTCCTTCGCGGTCAGCGGCTTGTCGGCCTTCGGGATCTCGGTGGCCTTCCCACCGCCGCCGCCGCACGCTCCGGCCGCGGCGACTGCAAGCGCGACGACCGAGGCGAGGCGGTGACCGGGCATGTCACGAGTCTACCGTGCCGCACGCCAGGCCGCACGGACGGGTACAGCCTCACTTCGGCGGTGCAGCGGTGTCGGGCTTGAGACGAATGTGGCGGAGTGCGCCTTCGCCCGCCCGTCGGAAACCCTTGGGATCGAGGCGTGGATCGATGCCGCTCTTGACGCCCGCGTCGAGGTGCTGGTGATAGAGCCGCATGCGGATCTCTTCCCAGCTCGGGCACGAGCCATGGCCCTGCTCGCGCGCGAGCTCGCAGGCAGCGAGCGCCCGGTTCGCATAGTCGAGGCCGGGCACGACATCGAGCCGATCGACATAGGCGACCGATGCGGCGATCAGCGCTCGCCAGCGCGTCGGGGATTGCTTCGCCCGTTCTGCACCATCGATCGCGACCTCGATCGCCCAGTCCTTGAAGCCGGCCTCGCCCAGCCGGCGTGCGAGGTCGGCGACCGCGTTGCCGTCGTCGGGCTTGGCGATCGTCCGCGCCTCGGCGAGCGCGATCGCGAACTGGTCGGGCTCGGAGCCTCCGGAGACCTGGATGACGCTCGACGCGTACATCTCGCGCGGTGGCAGGAACAGCGCGACCGCCACCACCGTGAGGATGCCGAGGTCCACGATCCCGATCGCACGCGGCCACTTCATGAACCACTAGACAGTAGCGCCACCGCGAAGTTCCCACTTGCTCGTACGAATTAAACTTTACGCATCGCGGCGATAAAGCCGGCTGGCTCCCTCCACCTCGGTTCGCGATCCGTGATGGCCGTAGCATTTCGCCCCGCGATGTCCCGAGATGCGCCGGTGCCTGATGTCGTACCTGGTTATGCATCGGTAAGCATGTTCATCGCTTGCGTCGTGGATCCCTCCTTGCAAACCCGCCCCGGTCACCAGACCCGTACCCGCACTTCCTTCTGGAGGATCTCTCGATGTTGACTGCTATCTCGACCGCGTTTCACAAGGGTGGCTGGGGCATGTGGCCCATCCTCTTCACGTCCGTGATCATCATCGCGGTGATCGTGGAGCGAGCCGTCTATCTGTTCCGTGCGTCGGTCGACAAGGACAAGCTCCTCGCGCTCCTCAAGAGCCAGGTCATGAGCGGCAACGTCCAGGGTGCCATCAAGGTGTGCTCGGGTAACCCGACCCCGATGACCCGCATCGTCCAGGCGGGCCTCATGAAGTTCAACAAGAGCGACGACGAGGTCCAGGCCGCGATGGACGAGGCCGCGCTCCGCGAGCTTCCCAAGATCAACGCCCGCACGCCGTACCTGGCGATGCTCTCGAACTTCGCCGTCATGGCAGGTCTGCTCGGAACGATCTCCGGTATGATCAAGTCGTTCGGCTCGGTCGGTAGCGACGAAGGCGGCAACAAGGCAACGGTCCTCGCAGAAGGTATCTCCGAGGCGCTGAACTGCACCGCCTTCGGTATCGGTACGTCGCTGATCGGTCTGCTCGGTTACTCGCTGCTCCAGGGCAAGACGACCCGCGTGATCGACGACATCAACGAGGTGACCGTGCAGGTCGTCAACCTCGTGACGTCGCACCGCGCGCAGATGCAGCCCGGCGTTTAGTTCTCCCTCGCATTGGCACACCCTAGCGAGGAGGACTCACCATGGGCGCAGCAGTAGGAACAGACGAAAAAGGAGCGGTCAACGTCGAGTTGAACGTCGTGCCGTTCATCGATCTGATGAGCTGCTTGACAGCGTTTCTTCTCGTCACCGCGGTCTGGGTCAACATTGCCCAGATCAACATCCAGCCAAAGGGCAAGTCGCGCGATACCTCCAACGTCCAGGTGGACGAGGAGACGGTCACGCTGTCCGTCCTGGTCCAGGCCGACAAGATCTGGGTCGGGCTATCACGCGTCAACGAGTTCCAGGACATCCCGAAGCTCGCGACGGGTGACCACGACTGGGACAAGTTCGAGACCACGATCAAGCAGCACAAGGCCTCGGCGTTCTTCACCGACAAGACGCAGATCGAGATCGCGGCCGAGAGTACCCAGGCCGCACCGGTGAAGTATCAAGACGTCATTCGCGCGATGGATCTGTCCGTGAAGGTCGGATTCATCGATGTTGGACTCTCCGACCCGCAGGGCCTCGCGGCCAGGCCGACCCTGTAGGAGACGAAGATGCCAGTACACAAAGCAGGCCCACGCCTCTATCACTCGGTCCCGTTCAAGCACCTCGTCAAGAAGGCGGGCAGCGGCGCGGGCGGGAAGTCCTCGAACATCTCGCTCAACGTCGTGCCGTTCGTCGACATGATGACGATTCTCGTGTGCTTCTTGCTCATGGTGTTCTCGTCGACCGGTCAGCTGCTCCAGGCCCAGAAGGGTCTCGAGCTGCCACTTGCCCAGTCGAGCGAGACGCTGCAGCAGGCGCCCGTCATCATCGTCACCCGCAACGAGATCACCTATCAGGGTCAGCTCGTGGCGACGACCGAGAGCGTGCTCCGTGACGACTCGCCCACCTTCAAGATCGACGCGCTGTTCGAGCGACTCGACTCGGCCGCGAAGAAGATCAAGGAGGACGTCGGGATGGGTCGTAACTACGAGAAGAAGCTGCTCGAGGCCTGCGAGAAGGCCAAGCAGGGAATCCGCCCCGAGCCCGGTTCCGTCTGCCCCGACGGTCTCGCGATCTTGCAAGCCGACGAGTCCACGGACGCGCGGCTGATCAACAAGATCGTCGTGACTGCCAAGGCCGCCGGTTTCGAAAACCTCTTGTTCGCCGTCAAGAACAAGTAGCCAAGAGGTACACCCATGTTGCGCCAGATGACCCTGGTCATGGCAGCGGTGGGGCTCTTGAGCCTCACTGGCTGTCCGGACAACCAGTATGACTACACGACCTGGACGAAGAAGCTCGGCGAGCCGCACGAAGCCGAGCGCGCCGTCACCGAGCTCGAACAGCTAGGCAACCCCGGTGCCATCCCGGCACTCGGTGAGGCATGGATCGCGCAGGGCCGCCCGGTCCGCCTGCTCCAGGTCATCATCAGCCTCGCGCGTCCGCTGACCCCCGAAGAAGCCAAGGCGAAGTTCGTCACCGACTACGAGAAGTCGGGTCGCAAGGCGAGCTGGGAAGCGGCGCTGCCGTTCCTCAAGAAGGCGCTCATCGAGGTCGACGAGGCGAACCCGCGCTCGGTCGACTCCGCCACCAAGGCCGCCGACGCGCTCGGCGAGTCGCAGGCTCCCGGTGGCCTCGAGGCGCTGATCGAGATCGCCAACAAGCCCGTCACCAAGAAGCTGATCGCCGCGCAGATCGGTGCGATCCGCGCGATCGGCAAGTACGACAACGACAAGGCGACGGCCGCCGGGGCACTCGCGAAGATCATCGATCGCGAGCCGCCTCCGCACCCGCGCATGGCGAAGGACAAGGAGACCCGCCGGGCCTCCGAAGAGAAGTTCAGCATGTTCCTCGCGACGAGCGGCGCCGCGATCAACGGGCTCGCCGATCTTCGCGTCGCCTCCGCAGCCAAGACGCTGGTGCTCTCGCTCTACCGCACGCCGGAGCTGTTCGATCAGATCCGTCGCGCTCTCGTCGCGAGTGGCCCGGATGCCAAGGGTGAGATCCGCAAGATCCTCCAGGGCACCCACGCCGAGGTCAACCAGCTCTTCAAGGACAAGAAGCTCGAGAAGTACTGCGGCGACAAGGGCGACGTGCCGGACCCGCAGTGTCTCCCGGTGTCCGCGAAGGACTTCTACGCCGCGGTCGTGCTCGGTGACTTCTACGATCCAGCGACGAGCCAGGATCTGCTGGTCGCGCTCAAGCGTCCGCCGGTCCCGGCGTACTACCTCGACGAGCAGCCGGGTCCGACCCAGTACAACGCGATCTTCGACGCGCTCCGCAAGATCGGCGCGCCTGACTCCGCGGCTCCCGTCAAGGCGCTGTGGGCGGGTGGCGGCGGCGGTGGCGGTGGTGGCGGTGGTGGCGGCAAGAAGGGCAAGAAGGCCGCAGCGCCGGCTCCAGCACCCTCTGGCGTCGACATCGGCACGAAGATCCTCGCGATCGGCACGTATCCGTTCCTGACGCGTGATGGCTCGGGAACCGCCGAGCTCGGCAAGATCGCCGCTGACAACACCGCGGATGACGGGCTCCGTCAGGAAGCGGCCACGGCGTTCGCCCGGCTGTCACGCGACAAGGGCGACATCGTGGTGCTCGAGAACCTCGCGCAGAAGTACTTCGACGCGTCGAAGAAGAAGCTCGACGAGGCGAACGGCAAGCCGAAGGCGACGGCCGACGCGGCCGACAAGGAGTTCGAGGCGCAGAAGAAGGCGCTCGATACCATCAAGGTCACGCTGATCAAGACCACGAAGGATCCGAGCAAGACCGCCGCGGACATCAAGGCGGCGACCGAGGCCGCGAAGAAGGCCGAAGAGGACTTCAAGCTGCAGAAGAAGAAGCACCGCGACGCGATCGCTCCGTACAAGAACGCCGACAACGCGGCGAAGGCGTACAAGGGCTACGCGCGCATGTTCCAGACGCACATCGCCCGCATCGAAGTGGCGCTGCGCTGCAAGGAAGACCTCGCGTGCTACGCGAACACGCTGAAGCTCAAGCCCGAGGAAGCGGCGAAGAACCTCACGCCGTACATCAAGGACATCAAGGACTGGACGAAGGAGGAGCATCTCGGGCTCCTCGAGGGCAACATCGAACGCGCGATGATCGAGCTCGGCAAGAAGGGCGCGAAGGCCTCGGCTCACACCGACCTCCTGCTCGACAACGCCAAGAGCGACAACCGGCTGATCCGGCAGAGCATCCTGCTCGCGCTGCCCAAGATCGCCGCGGTTCCCTGCGGTAATTGCGAGGCGAAGCTCGACGCGGCCATCAAGGCCGGCGAGGGCAAGACGACGATCGGTCAGCTCAACTTCGAGACGACCATGCTGCGTAACTACTTCTCGTGGGCCGGCGGCAAGACGCCGTCGAAGTCATCTGCGCCTGCGCCTGCCGAGGCACCTGCCGAGGCGCCCGCCGAGAAGACGGACGAGCCGGCGAAGGAAGAATAGCGAATCACATCGGGGGAACGCTGCTGGCGCACGCCACGGCGCGATGTGAGGAAGCCCGCGGAGCACGAGCTCCGCGGGCTTCGTTTTTGTCGGGGCGACAGGATTCGAACCTGCGACACCCTGGTCCCAAACCAGGTGCGCTACCAGGCTGCGCTACGCCCCGAGGTGCAGATGGATTACCTGGTCCGTCTCGATCCCGCAAGCGTTTGCGACTCAGCGATCCAGGAGCTTGGCGTCGAGGGCGGTCAGGACGTCGCCAACCGCCTGCCCGGCGTGCACGGCGATCACGAGCGTGCCGTCGTCGCCGAGGAAGCCGAGCGCGTTGCGATACTGCTCGGCGATGTCCTCGGGTGCGAGGATGCCGACCGCGGTGGCGTCACCGATCAGCTCGACGAGCCGCGACGGCGGCGGCAGTGGCTGGACGGCATAGCCAGCGTCGCGGACGACCCCGCGCCATGGTTCGTGATCGACGAACACCGTCGCATGCGTCCGCTTGCCGAGCCGCAGGAGGTACGCGGTGAGCGCCTGCTGGAAGCCGGGTGGGCCGGCCTTGATGTGCAGGCCGGCGCCGGCGGGTGAGATGTGCGCGACCTCGGCGATCACGCTGTACGTGCCGTAGCCCGGCAGATCGATGTCGACGTTGACCTCCTCGCGCATCGCGAGACCCTGCGCATCGCGGACGAACAGCCCGCCGGCGGACAGGTTCTCTGCATACTGCTCGACGAACTCCTGCGCGCGCTGATAGGCGACACGGAGGTTCACCCGCTTGCGCGGAGACTGTCTGGCATCGGCGCCCACGCTGTAGCTTACCGCTACTTGCGGCCGCGGCCACGCGCGAGCTCGTGCTCGACGATCGGCCGCAGCTCGTCGACAAGCTCGGGAGCGCAGACCAGCCGGATCGCGGCCATCGGCTGACCGAGCGGCATGTCCTCGAGCAGCCGGGACAGCGTGACCGCGCCGTACCGCGGATGATCGATCACGTGCAGCTCCTCGTCCTCCGCGGCGAGGTAGCCGACCTGGCGCGCGGTATCGAGGTGAAGGTAGCTCCGCGCGGCGCCACCGAAGACGCGGTTCGCGATCTCGAGCGCGTGCGGCCACACTCGATCAGCCGCGGCCTTGTCGTCGCCGAGATCGAACGTCTTGAACAGCCGGCGATCGACGAGCCGGCGCGCGAGATCGCGCAGCACCGGGTCCTCGGCGCCGCGGTCGCCATCGAGCCCCGACCATTGATCGAGCGCGGTCGTCAGCGAGACGTCGTGGAGGCGCAGGTAATCCGCGACCGGTACGTCGGTGCCGCGTGCCATCGCGGCGGCGATGGGCAAGCCCGCCGGCTCGGCATCCTGGCGGGCGAGCTGCGCGAACCGCTCGAGCGTCTTGATGAACATCCACTCGGCCGCGCGCACGGTCTTGTGGTGATAGACCTGCGCGTACATGTACGAACGCGCGAACAGGTACTGCTCGACCGCGTACATGCCGCGGCGGTAATCGACGACGAGGTCCGAGGGATCGTCGTGGCCGACGTGGACGTTCGCGACCTGGATCGCGTGGATGATCCAGTCGAGATCGTAGGTCGCGTAGCCGGCGCCGGAGTAGTGGCCGTCGCGCAGCAGGTAGTCGAGCCGATCGACATCGAGCTGCGACGACACCAGCTTGCGCGCGAAGTGCGGCTTGTACGCCTTCGTCCAGAACGTGCGCATCGTCGCAGGCAGCCCGGGCTCGAGCCGCTCGAGCGCCGCGCCGAGCTCGGCATCCTCGGCGACGATCCGGCCGCCCCAGTGCTCGTGGTTCTGACCCGCGAACACGTGCTCCCACGCATGCGAGAACGGTCCGTGCCCGATGTCGTGCAAGAGCGCGGCGACCTTGACGTGACGGGCGAGCGTGGGCTCGAGGGCGAGCCGGGTCGTCACGCGCTGCGCGATGTGGAAGGCGCCGAGGGCGTGCCCGAACCGCGAGTGCTCGGCGCCCGGATAGACGAGCCACGCGAAGCCCATCTGCTTGATCCGGCGCAGCCGCTGCATCGCGTGGGTATCGAGCAGATCGGCGAGTGGCCGATCCTCGCCCTTGAACTCGACGAGCCCGTGCACCGGATCGCGAAACACCCGATCCTTCAGGTGGATGGCTGGCGCGCCGGCGGTCACGCGCGGACTGTATCAGGCCGCGGCCGCTGCGGAGATGCCCGGGTCGTCGACGAACACCCCGGCTGAACCGCGGGTGCTATGAAGTGGCATGGCGCAGGTCCTCGACGTCGCGATCGACAGGCTCGATGCAACGCAAGGGACCCGACGCGCCGATCGCGACCGCGTCGTCATCGAGAACCCGTTGCAGCTGCGCGCGCGGGGCACGCCGGTCGCGACGATCATGCGCACGCCGGGAAACGATCTCGAGCTGGTGCGCGGCCTCCTGCACGCCGAGTCGGTGGCGCCCGGGACGATCGTGCAGGTCGACGACGACACCGTCGAGCTCGGCGTCGACGCCAGCGCGTTCGCGGGCCGCGGCCTGCTCTCGTCCGCCGCGTGTGGTGTGTGCGGCCGCGTCGCGATCGCGGATCTCGAGCAGCGCGCGCACGAGGTCGCCGCCGACACCACGATCGAGCATCACATACTGCAGGGCCTGCCCGACGCGCTGCGCGCCGCGCAGTCGGTGTTCGCCGAGACCGGCGGGCTGCACGGTGCGGGGCTGTTCACGACCGCCGGGGCGCTGGTCGCCGCGCGCGAGGACGTCGGTCGCCACAACGCGGTCGACAAGCTCGCCGGCTGGGCACTCGGCGCGGGCCTCGATCCCGCGGTGCACGTGCTGATCCTGTCGGGGCGCATCGGCTACGAGCTCGTGCAGAAGGCGATCATGCTCGGCGTGCCGATCGTCGGGGCGGTGTCGGCGCCGAGCTCGCTGGCGATCGAGCTCGCAGAGCGCTTCCGGATCGGGCTCACGGGCTTCGTGCGCGGCGCACGCGCGAACGCCTACGCCCACGGCTGGCGCATCAGATGATCTCCGACGGCGCGCGGTGCTTGACCGCGGCCTCCACTTTTGAAATACCCGCGACGCTGAGGCACTGCTTTGTTGCCTCGCCTGTCCCGAACCAATAGGGTCTTTCGTCGATGAACCACCGTCTCTTGCTCTCGGTCATCACTGCGTCGGTCATTGCCTCGGCCACTGCCTCGCTGCTCGCAGGCTGTGGCAAGGGAACCAAGGATCAGGGCTCCACGACCAACACGACCACCGACCCCAAGGTCGCCGAATCCGGCGCCGCACCGGCAACCAAGCCGGATGGCACGCCCGCGAAGCCCGACGTCGCCCCGGTCAAGGCCGCGGCGCGCGGCCCCGAGCACGCCGTGTACTCGCTCGTCGACAACCGGCTATCCGCGCACCTGACGCGCGGCGGCGGGCTGCTGGTGCCCGCCGGCTCGGCAGGGTTCGCGAAGTACATCCGGTTCGCGAACGTCTCGAAGGGGGGCAAGAAGGCCTGGGAGCTGCGCCAGAAGGAAGGCGATGTCCCGGTCGCGCGGCTCGCCGGCAAGAGCGCCTCGGTGTTCGTGCCGCTGACCGCCGCGCAGGCCGGGCGCAACACGCTGCGGATGCGGCTGTTCGCGAAGGAGGCGGGCACGATGAGCCTCCGCGTCAACGAGAACAAGGACGTCAACACCGCAGTCGAGCAGGGCTGGTCGACGATCGAGGTCGCGATCCCCGAGGGACAGATCAAGGAAGGCGAGAACGCGTTCCAGTTCTTCATGAAGTCCAGCGGCAACGCGGTCGCTTGGCTGCAGATCGGCGCGAAGGCCCCGGTCGCCGACGATGGCGCGACGGCGTTCTATGATGCCGCGCAGAAGGCCGTGCTCGTGCCGAAGGAAGGGCAGCTCAGCTGGTTCGTGATGATGCCCGACAAGGCGAAGCTGACCGCGGACCTCGCGGATGGCAGCTGCCAGGTCGCGGTGCTCGCGACGGCCGAGGATGGCGCGACGGTCGAGGGCAAGCTCGTCGGCATCGGCTCGGCGGTCGATCTCGCGGCGCTCTCTGGCAAGGCGACGCGGCTCGATCTCGAGACGTCCGGCTGCGCGCAGGCCGCGGTCGCGAACGCGGCGCTCGTGGTGCCCGGCGAGGCACCGCAGGTTGCCCAGCGTGGCGAGGCCCCGAAGTACGTGCTGTTCATCATCATGGACTCGCTGCGCGCCGATCGCGTGAAGCCGTTCAACCCGAAGGCACGTCCCGAGGCGCCCACCTTCGAGAAGCTCGCCGAGTCATCGTCGCTGTTCTTGCAGCACTACGTGCAGGGCAACGAGTCGCAGGTCTCGCACGCGTCGATGTGGACGTCGATGTACCTCGCGAAGCACAAGGCGTTGAAGATGGGCGACAAGCTGCCCGAGCGCTACGTCACCATCGATGACGTCGCGAAGAAGGCCGGCATGTTCGTCGCCGGCGTCTCGGCGAACGGCTACATCCGCCCTGCGCGCGGCTTCGGGACGTCGTGGGACAAGTACGTCAACCACATCGAGTCCAAGATGGGTCTCAAGGGCGTCGACATCATCGAGAAGGGCATGTCGTTCATCACCCCGAAGAAGGACCAGCCGTGGTTCCTCTACCTCGGCATGATCGACACGCACGTCACGTGGCGCGCGAAGCAGCCGTGGATGGACAAGTACGACGGCGGCTACAAGGGCCGCTTCCAGGACTCGTTCGGCGACGATGGCCCGGGCGGCTTCGCGAAGGATCTGACGGACCGCGAGAAGGACCACGTCCGCGCGCTCTACGACTCGAACGTCAGCTACCAGGATGATCTGCTCGGCAAGCTGATCGAGAAGCTGCAGGCGTGGGGCATCTGGGATCAGACGATGCTGATCATCACCGCCGCCCATGGTGACGCGCAGTGGGAAGACGGCCGCGTCGGCCACGCCGGCTCGCAGAAGCAGACGCTGATCCACGTGCCGCTGCTCGTGCGCTACCCGCCGATGTTCCCCGCGGCGAAGATCGAGTCGGGCACCGAAGGCATCGACATCACGCCGACGCTCGCGGACGCGCTCGGCGTCGCGATCGACCCCGAGTGGCAGGGCATGTCGCTCGTCGGGCTCGCGAACGGCACCGTTGGCTACCCGCTGCTCGCGTCGTCGTCGCAGTACGAGAACTTTCACGGCGGTCGGATCGGTCACTGGAAGATCCGCCTCGCCGGCAGCGGCACGCCGCAGCTCTACAACCTCGCGAAGGACAGCGGCGAGAAGAAGGATCTGTGGGGCACGCCCGGATCCGGCATCGCCGCGCGCCTGCTGCTCGATCCGATGTGGCAGCTCCGCAACTGGAACGCGGAGTGGAAGAAGTCGCAGTGGGGTAACGCCGCCGTGGTGTCGTCGCGCTTCGCGGCCGATCTCGGTGAGTGATCCGCACCGGGCGCTCCGGCCCACGTCGGGGGCGCGGTTGCTGCTCGAGCGCACCGCCACCGCTGGTGACGATGCTGCGCGCGCGACCTATCGCACCGCGATCTACACGCCGGACGCCGAGTTCACGGGCACCGCGACGCTGGTCGACGACGGCACCGTCGATGTGGCGCCAACCGGCGCGCCCGCCGAGCTCGATGACATGTTGACGATGCTCGCGAAGCTGACCGCGCGCGGTGCCGCGAAGCGTCGCGAGGACGGACTCCCAGCATGGCCCGGGCGGCTCCTGCGCTGGCGCGGTCCGCGCGGCGCTGGTCGCGGCTGAATGCGCTAACCTCGGCACTGCTTGCCGTCGACACGCGCACTGATCCACGCACCGTGGTCGGCCTCCAAGGTCGCGACGGCGCTGCGCTGTCCGCGGCTCTTTCACTTCAAGTACGTCGACAAGCTGAAGGAGCCGGAGGTGATGCCGGAGGCGCGGATCGGCAAGGCGGTCCACAAGGCGCTCGAGCTGGTGATGCAGGGCACCCCGATCGAGGAGGCGACGCTGACCGTGCGCAACGAGCTGCCGAACGAGACCGAGCAGCTCCGCTTCGATCGCATCGGGACGGGCATCCCCGCGTTCGCGAGCCGGATCGCGCAGTTCCGGCGCCGCCGCCGGGTCGCGCGCCAGCTCGTCGAGTACTCGCTCGCGATCCGCGAGGACCTCTCGGTCACGCCGTTCTACTCGGGCGACGCGTACTACCGCGGTGTGCTCGACCTCGGGTATCTGTTCGAGGACGACTCGCTCGCGCTGCTCGATCACAAGACCGGCCAGCGCATCCCCGGCAGCTCGATCGTCGATCAGCTCGAAGGCTATGGCGTCCTCGCCGCGGCCGCGTTTCGTCACGTCAAGCGGTTCTGGTTCGGCATCCACTGGATCGCCGAGCGCGTGGTCGAGTGGAGCCCGCCCGTGGCACCCGAGACGGTGATCGACCGGCTCGTGCCCGATCTCCTCGACAACATCGAGGCGGCAGCGCTCGCGGTCTCGGACGGTCCGCGCCCGAACCCCGGCACCTACTGCGACAGATGTTCCTTTCGCGACCGTTGCCCGGCGAGCCGCGAGCTACGGTACGAGCCTGTCGAGTACTACGAAGATGAAGACTGACGCGCGCGAAGCTTCGCTCCTGGCCCTGTCCCAGCGTCAACGCCGCTTCGAGTGGCAGCTCGCCCGCGACGAGCAGACACGCGCAGCCGGTCGCTTCGTGTCGGGCAAGACCCACGACCTGATGAACCTCGTGCAGATCGTCCAGCTCGCCACGCTCGAGCTCGAGAGGTGCTGCGAGGCCACCGCGAAGGAGTTCCTCGACGATCTGACGAAGTCCGCGCACGACGCGCAGCGCTCGCTCGAGGAGATGATGGCGGTGGCCCGTCCCGACGAGGTCATCGTACCGGGCGCGCCGGTCGGCGCCGCCGTCGACGCCGCGATCAGCGCGCTGCGTCCCGCCATCGCCGTCGACATCCACCTCGCGACGCCACCCGACACCGTGACCCGGTGCACCGCGGACGAGCTCGAGCACATCCTGATCGGCCTCGCGCTCGATGTCGTGGAGCGCTGCGCACCTGCATCAACCGATCCCGGCCAGCCTGGCCCGATCGAGATCTACGTCCGCGAGCGCGTGATCGACGGCAAGCCGTGGATCGAGATCGTGCGGTCGAGCGCGTTCGTGCCCGCGGGCGATCGCTTCGAGCTGCGCGCCGTCGAGGCCATCGCGAAGCGTGCCGGCGGCGAGCTCGCGACCTCGGACCGTCGCGGCGGCGGCGAGGAGCTCGTCGTCGCGCTCCCCGTGCTGCGCTGAGCGCGGTGGCCGCCCGCCGTGGGCCGAAAACTTGCGACCGGCGGAGGGGGGCCGTACCACCGTTGGGTGCATACCTGCGAGGTCTGTTGCGCGAAGGTCTCCGAGCTCCGGCGCGGCCGGTGCTGGGGTTGCTACAGCCGCTGGGTGATCGCGCGACCCGTCGGTATCGGCGCGCGTTGCGTGACCTGTCCCGAGAAGCGACGGCGCGTCCTCAAGACCGTCGAGTTGCACGGCGGGTGGCACCCGATGTGCTTCAACTGCGCGGGCCAGCTGCTGCACCTCGATCCGATTCCCGAGACCATCGCCGAGCTCAGGCAGCTGGTGTCGCGCGAGCGCCGCGCGAACGATCGCCGGTTCGGCAAGCCTGACAGCCGCGTGTTCCAGTACGAGCGCCGCGTCGGCGAGCGCCGCTCGTCGCGCGACGAGTATCCGGTCGTCGACGACGACATGATCATCGAGGTCGTGCTCGAGCGTGGCGATACCGGCGGCGGTGACGACTTCGAGGACATCACGCAGATCCACGAGCTGGTCGCGAGCCTGCGGCCGCTCGATCTCGTCGGCTGATCGCGGACGCTAACGTTGTCGCGCTGATATCGAATCGAGACAGCGACTTCGATCTTTCCGAATCGGAATTGCGAGTGCCGATGAGCCGGCATTTAGTGCGCGCTCGCGTCGGTCGTACAGCTGCGCGGCGGCAGCTCACGCAGGCACTGCCGATCAAGCGCTCGGCGCGGGCCGTGCGCGGCGTGGCGCAAGGGTGAGCCGGCCGCACGGAGCGAACGGGCGCGCCGAGGAGGCGATCGGCGGGCGGCGAGCGGCGCGCGGCAGCGGTGAGCCGCAGCGGTCAGGCGCAGGGGTGAGCGGTTAACCGCAGCGGAAAGCGGCCAGCCGCAGCGGTCAGCCGTAGCGGTGAGCGGTCAGCCGCCGCAGAAAGCGGCCAGCCGAGAGCGGTCGACCGCAAGCGGCAAGCGGCAAGCGGCAGCGGTCAGCCGCACCGGCGAGCGGCAGCGGTCAGCAGCGGCGAGCGGAGAGCGGCGAGCGGCAGCGGTCAGCCGCAACGCAGAACTAAGGGCGCGGTGCCGGCTTCGGTGCCGGCTTCGCCGCCGGCTTGGTGCCTGCGGGCGGACCGGTGCGCGGTGTGGGCGACAGCGCGGGGCGCGGGGTCGTCGACGACGGAGCCGGAATCTGCATTGGCGGCTGCGGCTCGGCGCCGCCGACGGTGAGCCACGCAACCATGCCGGCGGGGATGAAGAAGCCCGCGGGCACGACCTCGCTCAGCGACTTGCCGGTCGCGCGCGCGGTGAGCCGCAGCGTCGCCGAGTTCTTGTCGATCTGGACCTTGAAGTTGCCGTCGCCGGTGTAGCTCTCCATGACCTTCCAGATGTCGGCCTTGCGGCGCAGCAGCTCGTCGACCTGCTTGTTCGTGCCGCGATAGGACTCGAGGCCGCCCATCAGGATCTTCGCCATACCGCGCGGCGCGATCTGTGCGGCCTTGAGAATCTCCATGGTGCCTTCGGACATCTGCGCCATCGCGTCGAGCCCGGCCTTGTGGCTGTCGATCCACGTCCAGCCGATGCCGTCGCGATGGATCGAGAACGCCAGCAACTTGTGGCGCACGATCAGATCGGTGAGGAAGTTCTTCGGCGGCAGGTCCTGCAGCGCGAGCTTGCGCGCACTCGCGGACATCGTCAGCGACACCGCGAACACCGGCTTGGCATTGATCGCATCGGCCGCGTGAGCGAGGCTGGAGCTCACGGCGCGCGCCGGCGCCTTCCAGGTATCGGCGAGGCGGTCCTTGACGAGCTTGGTGTCGCCCGCGAGCAACACGCCGTCGCGGGTCACCGCGATCGCGGCCACCGGCGAGGGCCGCGAGCCATCCGCGATCTCGATCATCGCGCCGCCGCCGAGCCGCGTCGCGGGCTTCGTGATCTTCGCGATCTTGTCGATCGTCTGCAGGTTGAACTTGCCGCGTACCGCGATCAGCAGCGTCGGCGGACCGCCCACGCTCGTCGGCATCTGCACGAACATCGTCGCGTCACTGATGTCGGTCGTGACGTCGATGCCGGTCATCGTCTTCGCGACGCCGCGGAAGCTATCGGCCTCGGCAATGGTCTTGCGCACGAGCTTGGCAAGCTCCGGCGAGGCCTTGATCGCCGGCTGGTTCGGGAGCCCGGTGAGCAGCTTGTAGTTGCCGGGGATCAGGCTCGCGGCGTCGATATGGACGACGACATCGGGATCCGGCATCGCGTACTGCAGCGACTGATCGGCCGTAGGTGCCCTGGGATTGGCCTGGATGCCAAATCCTGACAAACCGAGCAACAGCGTGATGACTTCGACGAGACCAAACGACATGGCAAGACCCTCCGGGCACGCAAGACCCGGAGCGCGCCCCGGCCGAGCATTCGCCCAATTCGCGAAACTCCGCAATGCGGATCGCTCACCGGTCGGTGGAAATTTTCAATCAAGTTTCCACAACCTTCACTTCTCTCGCTGGCGCCGAAAAAAAACTGATGTCAAGACTGGTTCCGGAACACGGCGGCGCTAGGATGGCTCTCGTCTCGACGGTCCGGACGACAAAGCTCTTCGAGGGAGGCACGACGATCATGAGTACGCTTGCTGTGGTGGAAGAGATCCTGCGCGAGACCGCAGTGCCGATGTCGGTCCGCGAGATCGTGGAGCGAGCGGGGGTGCGGCTGCCGAGCAAGTCGAAGACTCCAGACACGGTCGTCGCGCGTGACCTGTCGATGGACATCAAGAAGAAGGGCGAGGGCTCACTCTTCGTGAGGACCTCGCCGGGGCGTTACACGCTTCGCGTTCTCGCGGAAGCGAGCGCCCCTGTCACTGGCGAAGTGACGCCGATGCGCACCGCCGGCGCTGCCCCGATGGGCGCATTGCCGGCGCGCAAGCCCGCTGCCGCTGCGCCGAGCGCCACCGCCGACGGCCGGCGCGCCCGCACCGACAGCGACGTTCAGGGCGGCGGCTTCGCGGGTTGATCCTCGGGTCCGGAAGTGAATTCCGGCCCCTTCGATCTCGGCCCGGGTCCGGAAGTGAATTCCGGCCCCTCGATCTCGGCCCGAGGCCCCGACTCGATTCCGGAGATCCCGACGGGTGCGCGCCGCATCGTCAGACCTGCGAGTCTCCGATGATCCGCCGCGCTGAAGTAGCGGACCATCCCTGGATCATCGCCACGGGCGCCGAGGCCTACCGCGAGCTCGGTGACTACACCCGCATCCTGCCGTCGTGGCTCGAGCAGCCTGGCGTGCTCGCCTGGATCGACCAGGACCTCCAGGGGCGGGGCCGGGGCTTCGCGATGCTCGGGTTCTACCTGGACGACCCGAACGCGCGGCCACCCGAGGTGCGACCGCCCGAGGTTGGCAGTGGCGTGGTCGCGGACCTGCTCGCGCTCGCGATCCTGCCCGGGTTCCAGAACAAGGGGCTCGGCACCAAGCTCCTGCTGCACGTGATCGATGTCGCGGAGCGCGTGGCGCCGTCGAGCCACATCAGCTCGCTGCGCCTCACGGTCGCCGAGATCAACGTCGGTGCGCAGCGGCTGTACGCTCGCAACGGCTTCCGCATCGTCGATGGCTCCGCGACCTACGATCGCGGACAGCGCGCCCTCCGCATGGCCCGCGCGCTCAAGACCACGCCATAGCGGCTACAGCAGGACCGCGCCACACGGGAAGCTGGCGGTCACGGTCGGGTTTGTCGAGGCCTTGAGCGCCTCGCAGGCCGCGCCGAGCAGCTTGATCGTGTTCGGCGTCGCCAGCGTCCACTCGGTGCCGTAGGTCAGCGTCATGCCGTTGAGCACGACGGTGCCGCCCATCGCCTGCGCCTCGTCGACGTTGCCGTTGATCATGAGCTCGCAGGACAGCACGCCGCCGATGATCTGGTTGAACGCGTTGGTCAGGTCCTGCGCGCTGTTGGCGACGTAGTACGGCGCGTTGGTCTGGCCGGCCTGGACGCCCGCGCCGGCGTTCGCCATCGACTGCAGGTGGTTGTCGGCGATGCCGTTACCGACGGCGAGGATGAAGAGCCGGATGCCGGCGGCATACGAGGCGGTCGCGGCCTGGATCGCCTTCTGCTGGCCCGCGGTCGCGTTGCCGTCGCAGTTGTTCGGCAGGCCGTCGGTCGCGAGCACGATCAGCGGCGGCGAATTGGCAGGCGGCGGGTTCGCGGCGAAGTCGGCGACGACCTTGTCGATCGAACCGCCAGTCGGCGTGTTGCCACCCGGGCTCTGGCTGTTGATCAAGGTCGCGATCGAGTCGCGGTTGTTGAGGGTGCGCGGCACCGAGTAGAGCGTCGGGCACGGCGTGTCCGTCGAGTAGAGCGACGCTCCGAAGTACGCCTTGCCCTGCAGCTTGCTGACGACACCGTTCGTCTGGTCGACGAGGGCGGAGCGCACCGCGCTGTAGCGGGTCGTCGCGCCGATCGCCTCGTTCATCGAGCCCGAGCGGTCGATCAGCAGCTGGATCGACGGCGTGATCGACGTCGCGGTGAACATCACGGCCGGGCAGCTCGCGTCGGGGCCGCCGCCGCCGCCACCGGTATCGCCGGCATCCGGCGCGGTCTCGCCGGTCTCACCCTCGTAGGTGCTCGCGGTGCAGGCAGTGGTGAGGAGGGCTACGAAAGCTACGGTGAGGTTCTTCATCGAGGGGCTCCTGACGGGTCGAGCACCTCTTCAGCAAGCACCGCGCCGTCGCAGATCCTCGACATCGGCCGCTGCGTTCGAGCGGATCCGAGCCGTTAGAAATGGGGACAGCGAGCCCTAGGGGGGCGCTCTCCCAGCCGTCTCGAGTCGCCACCGGGGGCGGTCAGCCCTTCGGCGGCGGCATCGGCGTCGCCTTGAGCGCCCACCGGTAGAGCAGGTAGAACACGATCCCGACGAGGATCAGCCCCGGGAACTTGAGGTGCTCGTACTTGTCGCCGAACGGCGCGATCGCATACGCGCTCTCCTGGACGGCGACCGGCACCGCGATCGCGATGCCCATCAACGACTCGCCGGTGATGAACCCCGCCGCCACGAGGAAGCCGTTGCGCTCGACCTCGTTGCGCCGCGCGGGGGATGCCTGCGCCCGATCGAGCGAGCGCGAGACCAGCCAGGCGACGACGCCACCAAGGAAGATCGGCACGTTGAGATCGAACGGCAGGTAGACGCCGACGGCGAACGCCATCACCGGGATCCGGACCTTCGACTTGCGCTTCTGCAGCATCGCGTCGATCGCGATCACGACCGCGGCGATGCCGGCGCCGACGCCGATGATGTTCCATGGCAGGCCGCCGAGGAACACGCCCTTCGCGACGGTGCCCATGAGGTTCGCCTGCGGGACCTGCAGCGGCGACTTGTCTCCGCCGATCACGTAGGCGTCGTGCAAGAGGTCGAGCACCGGACCGATCACGAGCGCCGCGACGACGACGCCGAGGATCTGCATGACCTGCTGCTTCCAGGGCGTCGAGCCGACGAGCTGGCCGCACTTGAGGTCCTGCAGGTTGTCGCCGCCGATCGCAGCGGCGCAGCACACCACGCCGCCGATCAGGATCGCGGCGACCGGACCGGCCTGGCTATCGACGCCGAGCGCGAGCAGCAGCAGCGCCGAGACCAGGATCGTCGAGATCGTGATGCCGGAGACCGGGTTGTTCGAGGACCCGACGAGACCCGCCATGTACGACGACACCGCCGCGAACAAAAAGCCGGCGATCACCATGACGACCGCCATCACCGCGCCGATGCCGGGGGAATTCGTGAAGTGCCAGAACAGGAAGAACAGAGGGATCACTGACGCCGCGATCAGGATCAAGATGATGTTCATCGGCATGTCGCGCTCGGTGCGCGGCACCTCGCCCCCCGCCTTGCCGCGCTTGTACGCCTCGAGGCCCGCGGTGACGCCTCCGATCAGCGAGGCCCGCAGCTTGAACAGCGACCACAGTCCGCCGATCAGCATGCCGCCGACGCCGAGGTAGCGCGTGACGTACTTGTGATAGAGGCTGACCGTGCCGACCGGGTCCGCCCCGACGAGGACCTCGCCGAGGTTGAGCTGCACCTGCACGCCGGTCGCGAGCGCCGCGTACTTTTCCGTGAGGATCGCCGTGGGATCGCCGAATTCGGCGAACAGCGGGACGGCGACCCAGCGGTTGAGCACCGCGCCGCTGAAGATCACGGCGGCGACGTTGAAGCCGACGATGTAGCCGACCGAGAGCAGCGCGGGCGACGCGTTGATGCCGAAGTAGAACGGCACGCCACCGTTCGCGACTGCACCGGTCCCCGCGACCTTGGCCGCGGTTCCGCCGGTGATCCACGCGCCGACCTCGACGATCTCCGCCCAGAACTTGAGGCCCGTCGAGCCGATCTTGCCGATCGCGCCGATCAGGCCCGCGAGCACGAGGAGGCCAACGCCGCCGCCGCCCTCGGCACCGACCTTGAGGACCTCGGCCGTCGCGACACCCTCGGGGAACTGCAGGGGCTGGTCGATGATCAGCGCGCGACGCAGCGGGATCGTGAACAGCACGCCGAGCACGCCGCCGAACCCGGAGATCAGCACCGTCTGCCAGTACGGGAATCCGTTCCAGTGACCGATCAAGATCAGCGCGGGGAGCGTGAAGATCACACCAGAGGCGATGCTCGCGCCAGATGCGGCCGCGGTCTGTACGGCGTTGTTCTGGAGGATGTTGCCGGTGCGGAGCAGCCGGAACACCGCCATCGAGATCACGGCCGCCGGCACCGACGCCGACACCGTCATGCCCGCGACCATCCCGAGGTATGCGTTGGCCGCGGCGAGGATGACCGCCAGCAGCGAACCGAGGATGATGACGCCGACGGTGAGCTCGGGAAGCGACTGGCTCGCCGGGATGTACGGCTCGACCTTGCCGGGACCGCGCGCGCTCGGGACGTCGGACATTCGCGGACTGTCGTCGCGGCGCGACCACAGGTCAAGCGCCGGAGGTCAGCCAGGATACAGCCAGGTTGCGGGCCAGGATGCGATCGCCGCGCATCCCGACACCACCGACGGCGCGATGCTTGGGCCGTGATCGCGGGTCCCTCGCTTGCTTTGTCGGGGGACGCGGGCGACCGTCCCACCTTCAGCGCGAAACCTGGGGTGGAGCGTTGGTACCTGTGCATTCCGGAGGACCCGTGAAGGCTCACACGCTGTTCGTACGTTTCGTCGCACTCGCGACGCTGGTGCCGTTCGCCGCGATGTCGTGCGGCGGCAAGCGCGGGGGAACCGCGACCACGCAGCTCGGTGGACCGTCACCGATCTCCGACCTGGTGCTCGTCCAGACCAAGGACCTGCCGCCGGGACTCGACCTCAGGCTCTCGGATGGCCAGCAGGGACCACCGGCCTTCGATCGCGCGAAGCTGACGCCGGCGACCAAGCTCGGGGTTGCCGACACCCAGGCGCTGCTCGCCCGCGCCCGTCCGCTGACCAAGGATCCCGACGATCAGCAGGCGTTCGCGCTGCGCCCGGGCTCGAAGCCAGCGCCGCGCACGGGTCAGACGATCACGGGCCAGTTCCCGCCACCGCCGTCGTCGCTATTGCCGCCGGTCGCGTCGGATGCCGGCCAGGACCTTCGCGTGCTGCGGTGGATGCCCGAGGGCAAGGTGCCGCTCGCGCCCGAGCTCAGCGTGACGTTCAGCCAGCCGATGATCGCGGTGACGTCACAGACCGATGCGGCGGCGACGACGCCGGTGAAGCTGTCGCCGCAGCCGGCAGGGCAGTGGCGGTGGATCGGCACGCGCACGATCCTGTTCGATCCGGCCATCCGGTTCCCGCAGGCGACGACGTATCAGATCGAGGTTCCTGCCGGCACGAAGAGCGCGAACGGCGGCGTGCTGAAGGCCGCGGCGAAGTTCTCGTTCGAGACCCCACCGCCGACGCTGCGCACGAGTTATCCGAATTCCGGCACGCCCCAGCGCCTCGACGTGCCGATGTTCGCGATGTTCGATCAACGGATCGATCCGCAAGCGGTGATCAAGACGATCGCGGTCACCGCGAATGGCCAGGCCGTGCCGGTCCAGCTGCTCGACGCCGCGGAGCTCGCCAAGGACAAGCAGCTCGCGAGCCTCGCGAACGCCGCCGACAAGGATGATCAGCAGGGGCGCTGGCTCGCGTTTCGCGCGACGCGACCGTTCCCGGCCGACGCTGGCATCGAGGTGACGATCAAGCCAGGGACACCATCGGCCGAGGGCCCGAACAAGACGACCGAGGCGCAGTCGTTCGCGTTCCGGACCTACCCGCCGCTCCGCATCGAGCGATCGGAGTGTGGCTACAACCGCGAGTGCCCTCCGGGCTCGCCGTTCATGATCCAGTTCAACAACCCGCTCGACGCCGACCGCTTCGACGAGGCGCAGCTCGCGATCACGCCGGCGATCCCGGGCCAGAAGGTCGTGCAGAGCGGCAACTACCTGTCGATCATGGGGCTCACGAAGGCGCGCACCACGTACCGGGTGGTGGTGTCGGGTGGCGTGCTCGACGAGTTCGGGCAGACGCTCGGCAAGGACACGACGCTGTCGTTCCGCGTCACCGATGCGCAGCCGACGTTCTATGGCCCGAGCGGCATGGTGGTCGCCGATCCGCTCGCGAAGCAGCCGACGCTCGACTTCTTCAGCACCAACTACGAGGGGCTCAAGGTCCGGCTCTACCAGGTCACGCCCGCGGACTACGACGCGTACGGGTTCTACATGCGCAACCAGTGGAACAAGGACAAGCCGCCGCGGATCCCCGGGCGCAAGGTCCACGACACGCTCGTCAAGGCAGGCTCGGCGCGCAACGAGCTCCTCGAGACCCACCTCGATCTCGGACCGGGGATGAAGGCCGGGCTCGGGCACGTGATCGCGATCGTCGAGCCGTACCCGTGGACCGAGCGCTACGAGGCCCCACGCATGGTGAGCTGGGTGCAGTCGACGAAGCTCGCGATCGACGCGTACGTCGATGCCGACAGCCTCGTCGCTCACGTCACCGAGCTCGCCACCGGCAAGCCGGCCGTCGGCGTCGCGGTCGAGATCGAGCCGTTCGGTATCACCGGCAAGACCGACGATCGCGGCATCGCGACGCTTCCGCTCGGCGCGGGTGGCATGAAGGGCTCGCACTACGTCACCGCGCGACGCGGCGACGATGTCGCGTTCGTCACCGACGACTCGGGGTGGAGCGAGTACGGCAGCTGGGTCAAGCAGGCGCGGACGACGCAGCTCGTCTGGTACGTGATCGACGATCGCAAGATGTACAAGCCTGGCGAGGAGGTCTCGCTCAAGGGTTGGCTGCGCGTGCTCGACACCGGCAAGCATGGCGACATCGGCGGCATCGCCGGCAACGTCACGAGCCTCGCCTATACGGTGAAGGACTCGCGCGGGAACCAGATCGGCAAGGGTTCGATGGCGATCAGCGCGGTCGGCGGCTTCGACACCAGGTTCAAGCTCCCGACGACGCCGAACCTCGGCGGCGCGTACGTCGAGATCGCGGCGCAGGGCCGGATGACCGGCAGCTACACGCACGGCTTCGAGATCGAGGAGTTCCGGCGGCCCGAGTTCGAGGTCACCACGCAGGCAAGCCAGGGCCCGATGCTCGTCGGGCAGGGTGGTGATGTCACGGTGAACGCGAAGTACTACGCGGGTGGCCCGCTCGCGGGCGCGCCGGCGAGCTGGTACGTGACGGCGGAGCGCACCACGTTCACGCCGCCGAACCGCGACGACTACACGTTCGGCGCGTGGGTGCCGTGGTGGGGCTATCGCGGGTTTCACGGGGATGACGACGACGGACTCGGCCGCGGGCGGCGCGAGACCTCGTCGTGGAACTTCACCGGCAAGACCGATGCGGTCGGCGCGCACACGCTGCACCTCGACTTCTTGTCGGTCAATCCGGCGATGCCGATGGCGGTCACCGCGAACGCGAGCGTCACCGACGTCAACCGCCAGACCTGGTCGGCGTCGACGCCGCTGATCGTTCACCCGGCGTCGCTCTACGTGGGCCTCAAGACGAAGAAGCCGTTCGTCGAGAAGGGCCAGCCGTTCGACATCGACGTGATCGGCGTCGATCTCGACGGCAAGGCCGCGGTCGGTACGCGGATCGAGCTGCGCACGGTACGGCTCGACTGGCAGTACAAGAAGGGCAAGTACGTCCAGCAGGAGCTGGACCCGCAGACCTGCGCGGTCACCGCCGCCGACAAGCCGCAGGGTTGCCAGTTCGCGACCGCAGAGGGCGGCACGTACAAGGTGACCGCGACGATCGTCGACGCGAAGGGCCGGCCGAACCAGACCACGCTCGACTTCTGGGTGACCGGCGGCGATCAGCCTCCGGCGCGTGATGTCTCGCAGGAGCGCGTGCAGCTGATCCCCGACAAGCAAGAGTACAAGCACGGCGATACCGCAGAGCTGCTCGTGCAGAGCCCGTTCTATCCGGCCGAGGGCATTGTCAGCTGGCGGCGCAGCGGCATCGTCAAGACCGAGCGCATCGCGCTGACTGGACCGACGACGACGATCCGCATCCCGATCGCCGATGCGATGGTGCCGAACATCGTCGTCCAGGTCGATCTCGTCGGCGCGGCGGCCCGGCTCGACGACAACGGTGATCCGGATCCGAAGCTGCCGAAGCGTCCCGCGTATGCGGTGGGTACGATCGACCTGCCGGTGCCGCCGAAGCAGCGCACACTCGCTGTCGAGGTGACGCCGAGCGCGGCAAAGCTCGGGCCCGGCGAGGCCGCGAAGCTCGGCATCGTCGTCAAGGATGCGGCGGGCCGGCCGATGCCAAACGCCGAGGTCGCGGTGATCGTCGTCGACGAGGCGATCCTCGCGCTCACCGGTTACCAGTTCCCGAACCCGGTCGGCGTGTTCTACACGGGGCGCGGCGCCGACACCCGCGACCACTACCTGCGCGCGTACGTCAAGCTCGCGAAGCCCGACGCTAGCGTGCTCGCCGAGAGCTCGGCCACGCGGGGTAGGAGCGGCGGCGCCTCGAAGGAGGCGATGGCCGCACCGGCGCCGATGGCCATGGACATGGCGGACTCGGCAGGACCGCCGCGACCCAAGCGTCAGACCATGAACAACAAGGACAAGGATGGCGACGAGGAGAGCGACGGCAGCGATGCCGCGAAGCCGATCGCGATCCGCTCGAACTTCAATCCGCTCGCGGCATTCGCACCGGCGGTCAAGACCGACGCGCAGGGCCGCGCGACCGTCGACGTCAAGGTTCCCGACAACCTGACGCGCTACCGGATCGTCGCGATCGCGACGGCGGGCGACAAGCAGTTCGGCAAGGGCGAGAGCGCGATCACCGCGCGGTTGCCGCTGATGGTGCGACCGAGCCCGCCGCGGTTCTTGAACTTCGGCGACACATTTCGGCTGCCGGTCGTCGTCCAGAACCAGACCGACGCGCCGATGACGGTGCGGCTCGCCGTTCGCACCACGAACGCGGCGCTCACCGACGGTGGCGGCCGCGAGGTCACGGTCCCGGCCAACGATCGCGTCGAGGTGCAGTTCCCGGCGGCGGCCGAGCTCGCGGGTACGGCGCGGTTCCAGATCATCGGCACGGCGGGCGGTGCGTCGGATGCGGCCGAGCTCGCGCTACCGGTGTGGACGCCGGCGACGACCGAGGCCTTCGCGACCTACGGCGTGATCGACGCCGGCGCTATCAAGCAACCGGTGTCGCTCCCCGGCAAGGTCGTGACGCAGTTCGGCGGCCTCGAGGTCACGACCGCGTCGACGAACCTCCAGGCACTCACCGACGCGCTGCTCTACCTCGTGAAGTATCCGTACGAGTGCGCCGAGCAGCGGGCCTCGCGGATCATGGCGATCGCGGCGCTCCGCGACGTGCTGACCGCGTTCAAGACCAAGGACCTGCCGAGCCCGGCCGCGCTCGAGGCAAGCGTCAAGCTCGACATCGAGCGGCTCTCGCAGATGCAGAACTCCGACGGTGGCTACGCGTTCTGGGAGCGTGGCCGGCCCTCGATCCCGTACCTGACCGTCCACGTCACGAACGCGCTCGTGCTCGCGAAGGCGAAGGGGTTCGCGGTGCCGCAGGCCATGATCGATCGCGCGAAGCCGTACCTCGCGAAGATCGAGAATCACTACCCGAGCTTCTATCCCAAGGAGGTCCGGTGGTCGATCTCGGCGTACGCGCTCTACACGCGTAAGGCGTACGGCGACCTCGACATCGCGAAGGCACAACAGCTACTCGTCGAGACCGGCGTCGAGAAGATCCCGATGGAGGCCGCGGGCTGGCTGCTCGGCACGATGGCGGGCAACAAGGCGGCCGAGACCCAGCGCAAGGCGCTGCTGCGGCTCGTGATGAACCGGGTCTCCGAGACCGCGGGCGCGGCGAGCTTCACGACGAAGTACTCCGACGGCGCGTATCTGCTGCTCGCGAGCGACCGCCGCGTCGACGCCGTGCTGCTCGATGCGCTGATCGCCGAGCAGCAGGATCTCGATCTGATCCCGAAGCTCGTGACCGGCCTGCTCGCGCACCGCAAGGCGGGACGCTGGCTCAACACGCAGGAGAACACGTTCGCGCTGCTCGCCCTCGACCGCTACTTCCAGACCTACGAGAAGGTCACGCCGGACTTCGTCGCGCGGGTGTGGCTCGGCAACGACTACGCCGGCGATCACGCGTTCAAGGGCCGCACCACCGAGTACTTCGCGATCCAGATCCCGATGAAGGACGTCGCGGCGCACGACAAGCAGGCGCTCACGATCCAGAAGGACGGCAAGGGCCGGCTCTACTACCGCGTCGGCATGACCTACGCGCCGGCGAGCCTCAAGCTCGATCCCGCGGACTACGGCTTCGTCGTGCAGCGCACGTACGAGGGCGTCGACGCGCCGGGTGATGTCGTGCGGCAGGCCGACGGCACCTGGAAGATCAAGGCCGGCGCGCGCGTGCGCATCAAGCTGATGATGGTGAACGAGAGCCGGCGCTATCACGTCGCGCTCGTCGATCCGCTGCCCGCGGGCCTCGAGCCGATGAACCCCGCGCTCGCGATCACTGGCCCGATCCCGCTCGATCCCAAGGCGCAGCAGGGCAAGTACGCGTGGTGGTACGGGCCCTGGTTCGAGCACCAGAACATGCGCGACGAGCGCGTCGAGGCGTTCGCGTCGTTACTCTGGGAGGGCGTGCACACGTACGAGTACGTCGCGCGCGCGACGACGCCCGGAAACTTCGTGGTGCCGCCTCCCAAGGCGGAAGAGATGTACATGCCGGAGACCTTCGGTCGCGGCGGTTCGGATCGCGTGATCGTCGAATGAGGAGCGCTATGAGACATTCCGTGTTCGCTCGCAGCATCGCGTGGACGACGCTGCTCGCCCTGGTCGCCACCTCGTGTGGCGGCAAGAAGACCACCACGCCGGACGGTACCGGCGCCGGCAGCGCCGCGCTCGCCAAGCTCGTGCTCGTCAAGCTCGAGGATGCGCCCGACGGCATCGACCTCCGGGTCTCGAACGGTGCCGAGGGCCCACCGGCCTTCGACCGCGCGAAGCTCGCGCCCGCGAAGACGCTCTCGGCGCAGGAGGCCAACGCGTTGCTCGCTCGCGCGAAGCCGATCGCGAAGGACGCCACCGACGCGCAGGACTTCGCGCTGCGCCCGGGCTCGCAGCCGCCACCACGCACCGGCCAGACGCTGACCGGGCAGTTCCCGCCGGCGCCATCGTCGTTGCTGCCGCCCGTCGCGAACGACGCCGGCAAGGATCTGCGCGTGCTGCGCTACATGCCCGAGGGCGCCGTGCCGCTCGCGCCCGAGCTCTCGGTGACGTTCAGCCAGGCGATGGTCGCAGTGACGTCGCAGACCGATGCGGCGGCGACCACGCCGGTCAAGCTGACGCCCCAGCCGAAGGGCAACTGGCGGTGGATCGGCACGCGCACGGTGCTCTTCGATCCCGAGGTCCGGTTCCCGCAGGCGACGACCTACCAGGTCGAGATTCCCGCCGGCACGAAGAGCGCGAATGGCGGCGCCCTCGCAGAGGCGACGAAGTTCACGTTCGAGACGCCGCCGGCGACGGTGGTCGCGAGCTATCCGTCGAACCACACGCCGCAGCACATCAACGTGCCGATGTTCGTGTCGTTCGATCAGAAGATCGATCCGGCCGCCGTGCTCGCGAAGATCAAGGTCACCGCGAACGGCAAGCCGTTGGCGATCCGGATGCTCGACGCCGCCGAGCTCGAGAAGGCCAAGCCGCTCGCGGACCTCGTCGCGGCGACCAAGAAGGATGAACGCGATGGTCGCTGGCTCGCGTTCCGCGCGACCCAGGACTTCCCGTCCGACGCGACGATCAGCGTCGAGATCGCGGCGGGCACGCCGTCGGCGGAGGGCCCGAACCTGACGAAGACCGCACAGCACTTCTCGTTCCAGACGTACCCGCCGCTGCGCGTCGTGCGCGCCGAGTGCGGCTACCAGGATCGCTGCCCGCCGGGGCAGGCGTTCTCGATCCAGTTCAATAACCCGCTCGACGACGACAAGTTCGACGAGAGCCAGCTGACGGTCAGCCCGGAGATCCCGGGGATGCGCGTGATCCAGAACCACAGCTACATCTCGCTGCAGGGCGCGACCAAGGCCCGCACCACCTACAAGGTCACGATCTCGTCGAAGATCCGCGACGAGTTCGGCCAGACGCTCGGCAAGGATGACCTGCGCACGTGGCATGTCACCGACGCGCACCCGACGTTCTTCGGTCCGAACGGCATGGTCGTCCTCGATCCGGTCGCCGCGAAGCGCACGCTCGACTTCTTCAGCACGAACTACGCCGGGCTCAAGGTCCGGCTCTACAAGGTCGCGCCGGGCGACTACGACGCGTTCGGGTTCTACGTGCAGAACCAGTGGAACAAGGACAAGCCGCCCAAGCTCCCGGGCACGAAGGTGTTCGACCAGCTCGTGAAGACCTCGGTCGGCGCGAACGATCTCGTCGAGACGTCGATCGATCTGGCACCCGCGCTCGACAAGGCGGGCCTCGGCCACGCCATCGCGATCGTCGAGCCGCATCCGTGGACCGACCAGTACGAGCCGCCGCGGATGATCAGCTGGGTGCAGTCGACGAAGCTCGCGGTCGATGCCTACGTCGACGCCGACAGCCTGATCGCGTTCGCGACCGAGCTCGAGACCGGCAAGCCGGCAACCGGCGTCAGCGTCGAGCTCCGGCCGTTCGGGATCACCGGCAAGACGGACGACAAGGGACTCGCGACGCTCCCGCTCGCGCCTGGCGGCGCGAATGGCGCGCACCACCTGATCGCGAAGCGCGGCGATGATGTCGCGTTCGTCGTCGAGCACGGCTACTGGAACAACTACGGCGGCTGGGTCAAGCAGGTCCGGCCGACGAACCTCGCCTGGTACGTGATCGACGATCGCAAGATGTACAAGCCGGGCGAGGAGGTCACGCTCAAGGGCTGGCTGCGCTCGATCAACACCGGCAAGCACGGTGACGTCGGCCCGATGCCGGGCATCGGCACGGTCGCCTACAAGGTCTACGACTCGCAGGGCAACCAGATCGCCACCGGCTCGACCGAGGTCAGCGCGGTCGGCGGCTTCGACACCAAGTTCACGTTGCCGAAGACGCCGAACCTCGGCCACGCCCGCGTCGATCTCACCGCCAGCGGCAAGGATCCGTGGAACAGCGGCAGCGGCACCTACTCCCACGGCTTCCAGATCGAGGAGTTCCGGCGCCCCGAGTTCGAGGTCACCGCGCAGGCAAGCCAGGGTCCGTTCCTCGTCGCGCAGGGCGGCGACGTCACCGTGAAGGCGAAGTACTACACCGGAGGTCCGCTTCCCGGCGCGCCGGTGCAGTGGAACGTCAGCGCGAGCCAGACATCGTTCACGCCGCCCAACCGCGACGGCTACGTGTTCGGCAACTGGACGCCGTGGTGGGGCATGGGCGGCCACGGCCGCGGTCGCCACCATGGCTCGTACGACGACGATGGCTACCGGGGCCGCGGCGGTAACTACAAGCCACCGAAGACGTGGAGCCTCGCATCGACGACGGACGCGACGGGCTCGCACACGATGCACCTCGACTTCCTGTCGATCAAACCGGCGGTGCCGATGTCGGTGCAGACCACCGCGAGCGTCACCGACGTCAACCGCCAGACCTGGACGGCGTCGTCCGCGCTGATCGTGCATCCGTCGGCGGCGTACGTCGGGCTGAAGACCAAGAAGGCGTTTGTCGAGAAGGGGCGGCCCTTCGAGCTCGAGGTGATCGGCGTCGACCTCGACGGCAAGGTGATCCCGAACGCGAAGATCGAGCTCGCGGCCGTGCGGCTCGACTGGGAATACAAGAAGGGTCAGTACACGCAGAAGGAGGTCGATCCGCAGACCTGCACGCCGATCGCGAGCAAGGACGGGCCGGCGCCGTGCACGTTCGCGACGAAGCACGGCGGCACCTACAAGGTGACGGCGACGATCGTCGACGCGCAGGGTCGCCCGAACCAGACGTCGCTGACGTTCTGGGTCACCGGCGGTGATCAGCCGGCGGCGCGCGATGTCCAGCAGGAGGTGGTCCAGCTGATCCCCGACAAGCAGGAGTACGTCGCGGGCAACACCGCCGAGCTCTTGCTGCAGGCACCGTTCTATCCGGCCGAGGGCGTCGTCAGCTGGCGGCGCAGCGGCATCGTCAAGACCGAGCGCATCTCGATCACGGGACCGACCAAGGTGATCACCGTGCCGATCACCGACGCGATGGTGCCGAACCTCCACGTCCAGGTCGATCTGGTCGGTGCCGCGGCGCGGCTCGACGACAAGGGCGAGGCCGATCCGAAGCTGCCGAAGCGACCGGCATACGCGGTCGGCTCGATCAACCTCCCGATCCCGCCGAAGCAGCGCACGCTAGCGGTCACGATCGCGCCGAACACGCCGAAGGTCGGTCCCGGCGAGTCCGCGAAGCTGGCGCTCACCGTCGTCGACAGCGCGGGGCGGCCGGTCGCGAATGCCGACGCCGCGGTGCTAGTCGTCGACGAGGCGATCCTCGCGCTCACCGGCTACCAGTTCCCCGATCCACTCGCCGTGTTCTATGGCGAGCGTGGCGCTGACGCGCGCGATCACTACCTCCGCGCGCACGTGAAGCTCGCGAAGCCCGACGCCGGCAACCTCGTGCAGACCGCCGAGCGGTCACGCAACGGTGGCAACGCCGGGCCGATGGGTGGCGTGGCGATGGCGGACATGACAACGGCCGCACCGGCCGCCGAGGCCGCGCCGGCGCCACCGTCGCGCAGCCACGATATGGCGTCGCCGAAGAAGTCGGCCGAGAAGTCCAAGCGCGAGGAGGGCAAGGACGCGAACCAGTCGGCGCAGCCAGCCCAGGGCGGCGCGATCGCGATCCGCTCGAACTTCAACCCACTCGCCGCGTTCTCACCGACGGTGAAAACCGATGCGCAAGGCCGGGCCACCGTGGACATCAAGGTCCCCGACAACCTCACGCGCTACCGGATCGTCGCGATCGCGACGGCGGGCGACAAGCAGTTCGGCAAGGGCGAGAGTGCGATCACCGCGCGGCTGCCGCTGATGGTGCGGCCGAGCCCGCCGCGGTTCTTGAACTTCGGCGATACGTTTCGGTTGCCGGTCGTCGTGCAGAACCAGACCGACGCGCCGATGACGGTGCGGCTTGCCGCGCGCACGACGAATGCGTTGCTCACCGACGGGGTGTCGGGCGGAGCTGCCGACCCGTCGATCGCCGGCCGCGAGGTCACGGTGCCGGCGAACGATCGCGTCGAGGTGCAGTTCCCGGCGGCCGCCGAGATGGCGGGCATCGCGCGCTTCCAGATCGTCGGCACGGCCGGCGGTGCATCGGATGCCGCCGAGCTCGCACTGCCGGTGTGGACGCCGGCGACCACCGAGGCGTTCGCGACGTATGGCGTGATCGACGACGGTGCGATCAAACAGCCGGTCGCGTTGCCCGGCGCCGTGGTCACCCAGTTCGGCGGCATCGAGGTCACGACCGCGTCGACGAACCTCCAGGCGCTGACCGATGCGCTGCTCTACCTCGTGAAGTATCCGTACGAGTGCGCCGAGCAACGGGCGTCGCGGATCATGGCGATCGCCGCGCTCAAGGACGTGCTGACCGCGTTCAAGACCAAGGACATGCCGAGCCCGGCCGCGCTCGACGCCAGCATCAAGGGCGACATCGAGCGGCTCTCGCAGCTCCAGAACCACGACGGTGGCTTCGCGTTCTGGGAGCGCGGCCGGCCCTCCGAGCCCTACGTCTCGGTCTACGTCACCAACGCGCTCGCGCGCGCGAAGCAGAAAGGCTTCGCGGTCCCGCAGCAGATCCTCGACCGCGGGCAGGGCTACCTGCGCACGATCGAGAATCACTACCCGCACTGGTACAGCAAGGACATCCGCCAGACGATCTCGAGCTACGCGCTCTACACCCGCAAGCAGCTCGCCGATCTCGACGTGCCGAAGGCGCAGAAGCTCTATGCCGACGCCGGTGGCGCGACCAAGCTGTCCATGGAGGCGAACGCATGGCTGCTCGGCACGATGGCAGGGCAGGCAGCCGCGGGGGCCGAGCGCAAGGCGATCGTGCGGCACGCGCTGAACAAGGTGTCGGAGACCGCGGGCGCCGCGAACTTCACGACGAGCTACGGCGACGGCGCCTACGTGCTACTCGCGAGCGATCATCGCGTCGATGCGGTGATGCTCGAGTCGCTGATCCAGGAGCAGCGCGATCTCGATCTGATCCCGAAGATCGTCACCGGCCTGCTCGCGCATCGCAAGGCGGGCCGCTGGCTCAACACCCAGGAGAACACGTTCGCGCTCGTCGCGATGGATCGCTACTTCCAGACCTACGAGAAGACGACGCCGGACTTCGTCGCGCGCGTGTGGCTCGGCAACGACTACGCCGGTGACCACGCCTTCAAGGGCCGCAGCACGGACTACTTCGCGATCCCGATCCCGATGAAGGACGTCGCGTCGCACGACAAGCAGGACCTGACGATCCAGAAGGATGGCAAGGGCCGGCTCTATTACCGGATCGGCATGACGTACGCGCCGGCGAGCCTCAAGCTCGATGCCGCGGACTACGGCTTCGTCGTCCAGCGCACGTACGAGGGTCTCGACGATCCGGCCGACGTCGTGCGGCAGGCCGACGGCACCTGGAAGATCAAGGCCGGCTCGCGCGTCCGTATCAAGCTGACCATGGTGAACGAGAACCGGCGCTACCACGTCGCGCTCGTCGATCCGCTGCCGGCCGGTCTCGAGACCTTGAACCCGGCGCTCGCGGTCACCGGCCCGGTCCCGACCGATCCGAACGACCAGCAGACGCGTGGCAAGTACTGGTGGTGGTACGGCCCGTGGTACGAGCACCAGAACCTGCGCGACGAGCGCACCGAGGCGTTCACCCAGCTGCTGTGGGAGGGCGTCCACAAGTACACGTACGTCGCGCGCGCGACGACGCCGGGGAACTTCGTCGTCCCGCCGCCGAAGGCCGAGGAGATGTACATGCCCGAGACGTTCGGCCGTGGCGCGAGCGATCGCGTGATCGTCGAGTAACGGGCGACCGCGTCGTTGAACTTTTCGCCTCGAGTTACTTCTCTGCGGGCGGACGCGGTCGTGGCTTGATGAACGGGCGCTCGAACAGGAAAAACGCGACGGCGGCGGCAGCGATTGCGGCGAGGAATCCGGTGACGTACGAGAGGCCAGGGCCTCTCAGCACGTACATGTGAAACAGGTAGAGCGAGTATGAGGCGAGGCCGATCCACAACAGTGGTGCGATCCACGGGCTCTTGCGCCGCGCGTACAGCCACGATTCCCGGCGGACGATCACGTTGAGCGTGATGAAGGAGGCGATCGCCCAACCAGGTTGCATGAGCAACAAGCTCGCGAGGTGCAGCGGACCGGATCCTCCGAGAAACACGTCAAGATAGATGAGGAGCGCCGTCGCGATCGCGAACGCCCCTGCGATCGGTAACGAGCGCGTCCACCGTGGAAGATCGACGAGCCCGTAAAAATGTTCGACGGCGAGCGCTCCCATCACCCAGATGAACCACGTTGCCTGCGCGGACTCGGAGACGACCAGCATGACGCCCTGGCGTTCGGCGACCAGCGCGATTGCCTGCCAGGCGATACGGACACCGAAGCACACGATCAGGATGGTTCGCCACGAGTAGCGACGGCGCATCCACAGGAAGAGGAAGTAGAGCAGGTACAGCTGCTCCTCGATCGCGAGCGTCCAGAAGACTGGATTGATGGTGTACAGCGTGTCCGGGTGCAGGTTGTGGACGAGGAGCGCGTGACTCGCGACATCGAACGCGAAGGCAGCCCCGCCAGCGCCGTCGTGGATCGCGAACGCGATACCGACCGCAAGGGCAGCGGCGTATGCTGGATACAAGCGGCGCAGCCGACGTTTCCAGAACGGAACGAAATCGTTCCTTGGTGGAGTGCCTGCCGCCGTCGCCTTCGCCCAGCGGAGATGGATGCAGAAACCGGAGATCACGAAGAACAGGTAGACCCCGGCACCGCCGAACGAGATCGGCAACAAGACGAAGTACGACGCATCGTAGGGCCCGTGGATGCTCGACCACACTCCGTGATGCGTGGCATGCAGCGCGGTGACGGCGAGCGCTGCGACCGCGCGCAGCAAATCGATCGAATCCAGTCGCTCGGCGAGTGCGCCGCGACCGACGGTCGTCGATGAGATCTCGCTACTCACGGCCACGCCTTGTATCACGACGCAAGCAATTCGAGATCGTTCGGCGGTCGCAGCAACTGTCGGAGCTGCTCGTCGACGATCCGAGCCGTCACCACAACTTACTGCAAGGCGAGCTTCGGCGGCTTGTCCCCGGACAGATCGGCGTGCTCGGGGCCGAGGTCCTCGTAACCTTCTTCCGCCTCGCGACGGTGCCGGTGCTCAGTCGGCGGGTGCAGTCGCCAGTGTCGTCATCTCCGGAAAGACACGCTCGAGGGTCGTGATCACTGGGCGCACCCGCGGTGGGCACGTCGAGCTCGCGCTGAAGAACCGCATCGCAGCTCCGCGCTTGCGCGTGATCGTCAGCGTCAGGTCTCCGGCGTCCTTCGCGCACCCGTTACTCGCCTCGGTCACCAGCGTTGCATAGAGTGCGGCGAGCTCGTCGCGTCTCGCTGCGAGCAGCACACCTGTTTCGCGCGTGCGCTTCGCACGGTCCTGCCCAGGCTGGGCCAGGCAGAGCTCGTGGGTCCAGCGCTTGTGCGCCAGGTCGATCACGAGGCGCTGCTCGAACGCCTTGCACTGACCCAGCGATGGCCCGCCCTCGGTGGCGACGAACGTCAGCCGGACGACGTCGACCAGACGCGGGAGCTTCGGGGCGGGCTTCGCCTGCTCGGCGAGCGCGGTGCCGGATACGAGGCAGCAGGCGAGGACCCCCAGTGCGATACGCGTGACCATGCCTCGACGGTAGCAGCAACTGCTATCGTCGTCGCATCGAGCGTCGTGACGGCGTCTGACGGCCTATCCTCGATACGTCGACCGACCGAAAGCAGCCCGCAATGACCCTGGTCTTCATCGATGGCAATGACCTCCGCGCGGCGGAGCTCGCGCTGATCGTGCCAAACCTCCACGTGATCGTCGAGGCGCTGCAGTCGGGGTTCTCGACGAGTGCGCCCGAGCCCGGCCAGCGCGCACGCGACAAGGTGCTCGCGCATCCGGTCGTTGCCGGCTGCTTCGCCGAGGCCGTCGATCTGACGACGCTGGATGGCAAGAGCATGCGTCTCGAGCTCGACTCTGGAAACGAGCGACAGTTCTGCAAGTGGTGGCGCGAGACGCCCGCGAAGATGCTGCTCGCGATCGCGCTGCGCCGCGCTGCCGGTGCAGATCTCGAGCTGTTCACCGCGGTCTGCGAGGGCGTCATCGCGAACAAGCCAGATGGGCCGCACATCCTCGGCTGGGATCGGCTGTTCGTGCCCACCGGCGAGGACTACACGCTCGCGCAGCTCACCGAGGCTGGCGAGGTCCCGGAGTTTCGTCGCGCGGTCTACACGCAGCTCGCGACCGCGCTCGGCATCTGACCCTACTTGCGCGCGGCGACGAGGCAGCGGTTGAGATCGCGCAGCACCACGCGCGAGGCGGGTCCGGTGACGAGCGAGCGCAGCCGCGTGATGCCCGCGGGACCGAGCGCGGCGAGCACGGGCTTCGGCGGATCGACGGCGAGATCGGCGCACAGGATCTGCGCGGCCGCGAGCGCCACGCGCGGATCGGTATCCTCGATGACGACCTTCGCGATCGCATCGCGCATGGTTGCGGGGACCGGGACGGGCACGACCGCGATCGCGGCCTGGCGATAGGCGGGATCGCGATCGTCGAGCGTGGGCTGCAGCGGGACTCCGATGCCGCCGCCGCCAGCCGCGCGATCGAGGGCCGCAGCGGTGTCGAGCGCGAGGACGCGCAGCGTGATCCAGCGATCGCCGCGCGCCGCGAGCTCGGCCCAGCGATCGCGCCACGCGATCACGTCGCTGGCATCAAGATCATCCGGCAGATCGCGGCGGGCGAGCTCGCGCGCGATCGTGCGG
>JACCTC010000447.1 GCA_013812655.1 Deltaproteobacteria bacterium
CCCGGCAGGTGCGCGAGGACCTCGGCCCACGCGGTTGCGGCGGCGTCGAAGCGGCGCGCGAGGTAGGCGTCGAGGGCAAGCGTCGAGTCCGCGGCGATCGCGGTCGCGGTCGCATCGTCATCGGCAACGAGCGCGAGGAGCTCGTAGACCCGGACGCCACGCTGCTTGCCCTTGACCGCGACGACGTCGAGCGGGCGCGCGACGACCGCCGCCTTTGCTTCCTCGTAGGTCGCGTGATCGATCATCAGCGCCGTGCCGTACTGCTTGTTGAGGCTCTCGAGGCGCGCCGCGAGGTTCGCGGTGTCGCCCATGACGGTGTAGTTGAGCCGCTCGCTCGAACCGATGTTGCCGACGAGGACGTCGCCGGTCGCGACGCCGATCCGCGCGGCGAGCTTGATGCCGTCGGGCGCGAGCTCGCGCAGACGGCGCTGGCTGCGGATCGCGGCGACGCACGCGCGGGCTGCGTGATCGGCGATCGGAGAGGGCGCGCCCCAGAACGCCATGATGCCATCGCCGAGGTACTTGTCGACGGTGCCCCTCTCGGTCGCGATGATCTGGCTCATGTCGTCGAAGTACTGGCCGAGGAAGCGCACGAGCTCGTCGGGCGCCCGCGACTCGGCGAGCGTCGTGAAGCCGGCGAGGTCGGAGAAGTATACGGTGAGCCTGCGGACCTCGCCCGAGAGCGTGGCGTCCTGGCCGGAGGCGAGCCCCGCGCGCACCAGGTCGCGGGGCACGTAGCGCGCGAACGAGCGCAGGCCGCCCTTCATCTTCGCCAGCGCGATGTTCATCATGTCGATCTCGCGGAACATCGAGTGATCGCGTTCGCTCGTGCCCTCGATCCGGAAGTCACCGACGCGCTCCATCTCGGCGGCGAGTCCGGTCAGCGGCTGCGAGATCCGGCGCGCGAGGACCCACGCGACGACGACCGCGATCACGACGGCGACGAGCGAGATCAGCAGCGACGACAACATGCGGCGGCCGAGGCCGGCGGTGAAGTCGGACTCCGGCGCGAACGCGAGGACGCGCCAGTTCCTGCCGCCGGGGACCACGATCGCGAGCGAGCGCGCGAGATATGACGTGTCGCCGATCTCGAGCGTCGCCTCGGCGGTCACCGGGCGTGCGAGTAGTGCGTGGACGGCTGGATCGGCGAGCTCGCGCGCGTGGACGAGAACGGGCTCGCCGCCGGTGACGGGCGTGACGATCGCGGCGGTCGGATGGGCAAGTACGATGTCACCATCGGAGAGCACGACGACCCGGCCGCCCGGCGAGAACCGCAGCTCGCGCGCGAGGTTCGAGAGCCGCGCGAGATCGAAGTCGATCGTGAACACGCCGCGAAGCTCGCCGCCGATGCGGTGGGGCAGCGCGTAGGTGATACCGGGCACGTTCTGGCCTGCGAACACGTACGGCGGGGTCCATACACCCTGGTCCGATGCGGTGGCGAGCGTGTAGAACGGCCGCATGCGCGGATCGTAGGCGGTGTCGTCCTCGTGCTTCGCCACGGTCAATGCGTCGTCGGGCGCGACGTCGTGCTCGTCGAGGATCGTCTTGCCGTCGACGATCCGGCTTCGATTGATCCGGATCCCGGTCGCCGTGCGAAACGCGCCGGTGAACGCACCGTCGCGATCGGAGTAGCTGACCCACGAGAAGCCCGGGTTCGCGCGCAGCACCGCGACACAGCGGCGTGCGAGCGTTTCGCTCGTCACTGGCGCCACGCTGTCGTCGATCGTGACGATCCGTGCAAGCGCCTCGGCGGCGGGCGGCGCGCGATCGAGAAAGGCCTCGGTCGAGCCGGCGGCCTGCCGCGCCACCTGATCGAACAGCCCGGTCGCGAGCGTCTGGATGTTGGCGAGACCGGCGCGGTAGTTCCACCACGCGATCCAGCCACCGGTCAGGGCGATCAGCGCCGCAACCACCACCGCGAGGCTCAACGGATAGCTGAAGAGCTGGCGTCCCCTCCGCACGACGCAAAAGTAGCCCAACGCAGCGCCATCTGGAGTAGGGTGCACGCCGTTTGATGTCGGATCTGATCGATGCCGCCCTTGGCGAGCTCGGGGTCCGGCGGATGCTGCTCGCGATTCACGATGTCAGCTTCCCGTCGGATCCGGACGAGGATCTCGGCCGCGGAGCACCGTCGACGAAGGCCTCCGCGCGACTGTTCGCATACGTCCGCGCGCTCGGGTTCACGGGGCTGCAGCTCGGGCCGCAGGGCCAGACCTCGCGCGACAACCCGTCGCCTTACGACGCGACGATCTTCTCGCGCCACACCGCGACGATCGGCGTGCGTTCGGGCGCGTTCGCCGACCTCGTTCCCGAAACCGTGCTCGCCGCGAGCGTGCTCGCCGAGCCCGGCGGCCGCGCCCAGCACGGTCGCGCGCATGACGTGACGCAAGTGCTCCTCGATCATGCACACGAGCAAGTCCGCAGCGGCGGGCGCCCCGATGTCGCCGAGCGGCTGGCCACGTTCCGGCGCGACCATGCCGGGTGGCTCGATCGCGACGCGCTGTTCGCCGCGCTGGGTGCCGAGCGCGGTGGCGCGACATTCCGGACCTGGCCGGCCGTCGACGCGCTGCTGTGGAAGCCGTGGCCAGGCGAGGAGGCGAGTGCGGCGAAGCGGCGGGCGCAGCTCGCGAAGACCCACGAGCGCGCGCTCGATCGCTACGCGCTCGGCCAGCTGCTCGCACACGAGGCGCATGCCGGGGTTCGCGCTCGCTGCGGCGCGCTCGGTCTCGCGCTCTACGGCGACCTGCAGGTCGGCTACGCCGAGTCCGATGCGTGGTCGTACGCCGCCGCGTTCCTCGACGATTACGTGATGGGCGCACCGCCGAGCCGCACCAATCCCGATGGCCAGCCGTGGAACTACCCGGTGCTCGATCCCGATCAGTACGCCGGCGCCGTGCGCGCGCTCGTCGTGGCGCGCGTCGACAAGGCGTTCGCCGAGTACGACAGCCTGCGCATCGATCATCCGCACGGGCTCGTCTGCCCGTGGGTCTACCGGACCGACGCACCCGATCCGGCGCAGGCCGTGCGTGACGGTGCGCGGCTCTTCGAGTCACCCGATCTCGCCGACCATCCGCGGCTCGCGCGGTTCGCGATCTCGCGTGCCGCCCAGCTCGACCGCAGCCGCCCACGTCACGCGGACCGCTGGGTGCGCGAGCTCGATGCCGATCAGATCTCGCGCTATGCCGTGCTGTTCGAGGCGATCGCCGAGACCGCGCATCGTCATGGCCGGTCGCGGGCCGATCTGTCGTGCGAGGTGCTGAGCACGATGCCGTTGCCGCTCGAGCACGTCCTCGCGCGCTATGGCCTCGGCCGCTGGCGCGTCACCCAGAAGGCAAACCTCGACGACCCGACCGACGTCTATCGCACCGAGAACGTCGCCATCGAGGACTGGGTGATGCTGGGCAACCACGACACCGCGCCGATCTTCGCGCTGATCCGCAGCTGGCCCGCCGCGAAGCGCGAGCAGTGGGCGCGCCACCTCGTCCTGCGCCTCGCGCTGCGCGATCCCGCGCGCATCGCGCGGCTCGCCACCGACGATGGCTTCCTCGCGACCGCGATGCTCGCCGAGCTGTTCGTGTGCCGCGCCCAGAACGTGTCGATCTTCTTTGCCGATCTGTTCGGCTACGACGAGCGGTTCAACGCGCCCGGCACGGTGTCGCACGAGAACTGGTCGCTCCGCCTGCCGCCCGACTTCGATCGCCTGCACCACGCTCGGCTCGCCAGCGGCGCCGCGCTCGACATCCCGCTCGCCCTCGCGCTCGCGCTCGAGGCCAAGGGTTCGACGACGGGGCTCGCGGCACGCCTCGCGCCGGCTTGATCAGAGCTTGCTCAGAGCTTGAGGAACAGCGCGCCGAGCGGCGGCAGCGTCAGGTTCAGCGACAGCTCGCGGCGATGCGCGCGGACCGGCGTGGTCTGGACACCGCCGAGGTTGCCCTGGCCGGACCCTCCCAGCTCGGCGGCGTCGGTATTGAGGATCTCGCGATAGAGGCCCGGTGCGGTCACGCCGACGCGGTAGTTCGCGCGCGGCATCGGCGTGAAGTTCAGCACGCAGAGGACGCGCTCGCCGTTCCTGGCGATCCGTTCGTAGACCAGCACGGAGTTCTCCGCGTCATCGGCATCTAGCCACTCGAAGCCGGCGGGCTCGGTGTCGAGCTCGTGCAGCGCGGGGGTCGAGCGATAGAGGTGGTTGAGCGTGCCGACGAGCAGGTGAATCTGGCGGTGCGGCGCGTCGTCGAGCAGGTGCCAGTCGAGCGAGCCATCGTGGTTCCACTCGCGCCACTGCGCGAGCTCGGAGCCCATGAACAGCAGCTTCTTGCCGGGCTGGCTGTACATGTACGCGTAGAGCAGGCGGAGCGACGCGAACTTCTGCCAGCGATCGCCGGGCATCTTGGCGAGCAGCGAGCCCTTGCCGTGCACGACCTCGTCGTGGGAGAGCGGCAGCACGAAGCGCTCCGAGAACGCATAGAGCCCGCGCATCGTCAGCTCGTGGTGGTGATGCCGGCGATGAATCGGATCGCGGTTGAAGTACTTCAGGGTGTCGTGCATCCAGCCCATGTCCCACTTGAAGTGGAAGCCGAGGCCGCGGTCGGCGGTTGGGCCCCGCTCGCCAGCGTCCGCTGGCTCGCTCCGTGTCGGGCCGGTGACCTGCGGCCACGCGGTGGACTCCTCGGCGACGGTGATCGTATCGGGCTGCTCGCGCGCGATCGCCTCGTTGAGCCGCTGCAGCAGCTCGACCGCCTCCCAGTACTGGTTGCCACCCTCGGCGTTCGGGATCCACTCGCCCGACTTGCGGCCGTAGTCGCGATAGATCATCGAGGCGACGCCATCGACCCGGAGCCCGTCGAGGTGGAAGCGCTCGAGCCAGAACAGCGCGCTCGATAGCAGGAAGCTGCGGACTTCCTGGCGGCCGAAGTCGAAGATCGAGGTGTTCCACTCGGGGTGGAAGCCGAGGCGCGAATCGGGGTGCTCGTAGAGCGGCGTGCCGTCGAAGTACACCAGGCCATGCTCGTCGGTCGGGAAGTGCGCAGGCACCCAGTCGAGGAGCACGCCGATGCCCGCGGCGTGCAGCGCGTCGACGAGCGCCATCAGATCTTCCGGCGTGCCGTAGCGCGAGGTCGCCGCGAAGTAACCTGTGGTCTCGTAGCCCCACGAGCCGAAGAACGGATGCTCGGTCAGCGGCATCAGCTCGACGTGCGTGAACCCGAGCTGCTTGACGTAGTCGACGAGCTTCGGCGCGATCTCGCGGTAGGTGAGCGACCGGTTGTTGTCCTCGGGGACGCGCATCCACGAGCCAAGGTGGACCTCGTAGATCGTGATCGGCGCCGCGCGGGTCGAAACCTGCGCGCGGTTACTCATCCACGCGCCGTCGTTCCACTGGTAGCCCTCGAGCGTCCACACGATCGAGGCCGTGCCGGGCGCGACCTCGTGGCGGAGCGCGAACGGATCGGCCTTCGCGACCTCGAAGCCGCGGACCCTCGAGCGCACGTGATACTTGTAGAGCGCGCCGCGGCGGACGCCCGGCACGAAGCCCTGCCACACGCCACCGTCGACGGTGCCGACGAGCGCGAGCGGATGCTTGCCCGGCGTCCATTCATTGAAGTCGCCGATCACGCTGAGCGACTCGGCATGCGGCGCCCACACCGCGAACTGGGTCCCGGCCACACCGTTCACGGTCGCCGGGTGCGCGCCGAGCTTCTCGTAGAGGCGCGGATGCTTGCCCTCGCGCATCAGGTGCGCGTCGAGCTCGCCGAAGCTCGCGACCGGCGCCGACGTGGTCACGACACGACCGGCAGCAGGTTGAGCAGCCCGCGCAGCGGGATCTCGATCCACTCGGGCCGGTTGTTGAGCTCGTAGCCGATCTCGTAGACGCACTTCTCGACGAGCAGGAAGTCGATCATCAGACCGAGGTCGGTCTCGTTCGTCGGTACGAGCTTGGTCCCGCGTGCGCGATCGAGGTAGCCGCCGAGGAACGAGGCCGAGACCCAGTCCGACCACGCACGCGCCCACGACGACAGCCGCGGGACGTCCTCGGCGCGGTGCCGGCCATCGCGGAGCGCGGCGATGCTGGCGTACTGCAGCGAGCGCAGCATGCCGGCGACGTCGCGGAGCGCGGCACGCTTGAACCGCCGCTGCGACAGCGGCCGCCCGGGCTCGCCCTCGAAGTCGATGATGACGAAGTCCTCGCCGGTCCACAGCACCTGGCCGAGGTGGTAGTCGCCGTGGATACGCAGCCGCTGGACGTCGACGCGCCGCTTCGTGATCCGCGCGAGCGCGGTGTCGAGCTCGGCCTCGCGAGGCAGCACGGCATCGGCGAGGGCCTTCACGTCGGGCGCGAGCGTCTGACGGCGTCCGCGCAGCAGATCGAACGTCCGCGACACCAGCGCGCTCGCCGAGCCATAGATCGACTGCTGGTGCATGATGTCGAAGGGCTCGGGCGCGAACAGCGGATCGTTCGGATCGCTCGCGAGCATCACGTGCAGCTCTGCGGTCCGCAGGCCGAGCAGCCGGATCTGATCGATGTACGTGCCGACCCAGTCGATCACGCGATCGGTGGGCGCGGCGCGCGACAGCTCGAGCAGCGAGCCCGGCTGCGGGGGCGGATCCTCGGGCCGGCTCTTGTCGGCGAGCAGGTGCTCGAAGTAACGATCGAGCGCGCCCATCGTCAGGTTCCACGCGTCGCCCTGGTTCGGGACGAACTCGAACAGCGTGCCGAGGGTGCTCGGCTCGCGGTTCGGCGGCCGGTACTCGAGCACGCCGGCGAGCCGCGGCACGCCCTTGTACTCGGGTGCGGAGGTCGAGAAGAACCGCGCGATCTCGAACTCCGCGCTCGGGCCTTCCTCGATCGCGCGGAACAGCTTGAGCATGAACTTGTCGCCGTAGACGATGCCGCTGTTGCTCTGATCGGCGGCCGTCGCGCGCGGATACAGGCTCGTGCCCTCGGGCACTTGCTTCAGTGCCGCGAACGCATCCCCCGCGAGCACGCCGCGCTGGCCGGAGGCGCCGGTCCCCTCGGTCATCGCGCGGAGCAGCGTGGCATTGAAGGTGTCGGCACAGAGCGCGTCGTAGAGCACGCCGGTGACCGGGTGCTCGCCACGTCCCGGCGCATCGGTGATCGACACGTTCGCGATCACGAGGGCCGGCGTGCGCATCGTCTCGCTCGGCTCGGCATCCTCGGCGAACGCGACCGGCACGACGTAGGTCTCCGACGGTCCTTGGTCGTAGTCGATCGCGAGCAGCACGATCGCGAACCGCGTGTCGCCGCCGGGATGGGAGGCGGCCGACCTGGAAAGCATGTCCGCGTCACTCGGGCGACCGGGATTGAAGTAGATGACGTCGCTGATCGCGACGTGCTTGCGCGTGCGCGCCTTGCCGCGGAACCAGCGGCGTGGCGTCACGTAGTCGACGAGGTGACGTGCGAGGACCTGACGGCGCGCCGGCTCGAGCAGCGCCTGCCAGCTACCGCGGACGGTCAGCGTCGGCCGCTCGGCGCCGAGCTCGGGAACGTGCGGCTTGTCGAGCTGCAGCCAGTAGAAGTCGTACGGACCGACCGACACGAAGTACGGCACGTCGGAGATCTCGGGGAACCGCATCCGGCCGAACAGCTCGGTCGGGATCATCGCCTTGAAGCGCTCGAGGTTCAGCCGCGCGCACTGCACGTAGCGCGACAGGTTCGCCACCACGAGCATGGTCTCGCCCTCGTACTCGCGCACGAACGCGAGCACGCGCGGGTTGTCGCCCGAGATGAACTCGATCGAGCCGCGGCCGAACAGCCGGTGCTCCTTGCGCTTGGCGATGAGCTTCTTCATCCACCACAAGAGCGACGACGGGTTGCTCTGCTGCGCCTCGACGTTGATCGCCTCGTAGTGATATTCGGGGTCGATGATCGTCGGCAGGTAGAGCTTCTGCGGGTTCGCCCGCGAGAACCCGCCGTTGCGATCCGAGCTCCACTGCATCGGCGTGCGCACGCCGTCGCGATCGCCGAGGTAGATGTTGTCACCCATCCCGATCTCGTCGCCGTAGTAGAGGACCGGCGTGCCAGGCAGCGAGAGCAGCAGCGCGTTCATTAGCTCGACCTTGCGGCGCACGGTGAGCAGCGGCGCCAGCCGACGGCGGATGCCGAGGTTGATGCGGGCGGTGCGCTCGGCGGCGTATGCTCGGTACATCGTGTCGCGATCCTCGTCGGTGACCATCTCGAGCGTGAGCTCGTCGTGGTTGCGGAGGAACGTCGCCCACTGACAGTTGTCCGGGATGTTCGGCGTGCGCTTGAGGATGTTGACGATCGGGAACGAATCCTCGATCTCGATCGACATGAACATCCGCGGCATCAGCGGGAAGTGAAAGTTCATCTGGCACTCGTCGCCGTCGCCGAAGTACGCGGCAGCGTCGGCGGGCCACTGGTTGGCCTCGGCCAGGATCATCCGGTTCTTGAACTTGCTGTCGATGTGCGTGCGGAGCTTCTTCAGGAAGTCATGGGTCTCGGGGAGGTTCTCGCAGCTCGTGCCCTCGCGCTCGAACAGGTACGGCACGGCATCGAGCCGCAGCCCGTCGACGCCCATCTCCATCCAGAAGTCGATGACGCCGAACAGCGCCTCGTGGACCGCCGGGTTGTCGAAGTTGAGATCGGGCTGGTGCGAGTAGAAGCGGTGCCAGTAGTAGGCCTTGGCAACCGGATCCCACGCCCAGTTCGAGGTCTCGTAGTCCTTGAAGATGATGCGGGTGTCCTCGTACTTCGCCGGCGTGTCGCTCCACACGTAGAAGTCGCGCTGTGGGCTGCCGGGAGGGGCGCGGCGGGCGCGCTGGAACCACGGGTGCTCGCTCGACGTGTGGTTCAGCACGAGCTCGGTGATCACGCGGATGCCGCGGCGATGGGCCTCGCGCAGCAGGCGCGCGACGTCGTGCCGGGTGCCATAGCTCTCGTGGACGTTCGTGTAATCCGCGATGTCGTAGCCGCCATCCTTCAGCGGTGACGGATAGAACGGCAGGATCCAGATCGCGGTGATGCCGAGATCGCAGAGGTAATCGAGCTTGTCGATCAGGCCGGGGATGTCACCGACGCCATCGCCGTTCGAGTCGCTGAACGCGCGGATATGGATCTCGTAGATGACCGCGTCCTTGTACCAGAGCGGATCATCGGGAAGCTCGGTGCCGTCGGTGTTCATAGGAAGTACTCGAACTGGTTCTCGCTCCGGACGAAGCGCTTGATCTCGAAGATGTGGGCGGGCATCACGTCGGCTGTCAGCTCCACGAAGTTACGGCGGCCGCGCCACGTGAAGCGGCCATCGCCGAGCATGTCGTGGACCTGGAAGGGCGTATCGATGGGCAGCCCGAGCGCGTCGAGATCGAGATCGATCCACGCACGGTGGGTGTGCTGCGGATCGAGGTTCACGACGCACAGCACCAGGTTCACGCGATCGGGCGTCTGCTTGCTGTACGCGATCACGAGATCGTTGTCGGTGGCGTGAAACCGCAGCGAGCGATTGCTCTGGAACGCCGGGTTCGCGCGCCGGATCGCGTTGAGCCGCGCGATCACGTGACGGAGGCTGTCGGGCCGGTTCAGGTCCCACGTGCGGAGCTGATACTTCTCGTTCTGCGCGAGCTCCTCGACCACAGATCGCGAGCCGTCCTTGCCCGCGGGCCCGAGTCGCTGCGTGTGCTCCATCAGCTCGTAGCTAGGCCCGTAGATGCCGTACGAGCTCGCGAGCGTGCCGGCGAGGATCACCCGGCCGATGAACGCGCCGCGCGAGCCGGTCGCGAGGTACTCGGGGAAGATGTCGGGCGTCGTCGGCCAGAAGTTCGGGCGGAAGAAGTCGGTGACAGGTGGCCGCGCGAGCTCCTCGAGGTAGGCGGTGAGATCGTGCTTCGTCGTGCGCCACGAGAAGTACGTGTACGACTGCGAGAACCCGCCCTTCGCGAGCGCGTACATCAGCTTCGGGCGCGTAAACGCCTCGGCGAGGAACAGCGCGTCGGGGAACCGAGCCTGGACCTCGCGGATGCACCACTCCCAGAACGGCAGCGGCTTGGTGTGCGGGTTGTCGACGCGAAACACCCGGACCCCGCGCTCCGCCCAGAACATGAAGACGTCACGGAGAGCCGCCCACAGCGCTTCCCAGTCCGCGCTCTCGAAGTCGAACGGGTAGACGTCCTGGTATTTCTTCGGCGGGTTCTCGGCGTACTGGATCGTGCCGTCGGGCCGCGCCTTGAACCACGTCGGGTGCTGCGTGACCCACGGGTGATCGGGCGAGGCCTGGAACGCGATGTCGAGGGCGAGCTCGAGGCCGCGTGCGCGGGCCGCGGCGTTGAATCGATCGAAGTCGGCGAGCGTGCCGAGCTCTTGGTGGACGCTCGTGTGTCCGCCTTCCGGTGCACCGATCGCCCACGGGCTGCCCGGATCGCCAGGTCGTGCATCGGGCGCGTTGTCCGGTCCCTTGCGAAACGCCGTGCCGATCGGATGGATCGGCGGGAGGTAGACGATGTCGAAGCCGAGCTCGGCGATGTAGTCGAGCCATGGCTCGGCGTCGCGGAACGTGCCGTGGCGGCCGGCGGGACCGGTCGATCGCGGGAACAGCTCGTACCAGGCGGAGCACCCTGCGAGCGCACGCTCGACGGTGACCTCGCGGACCGAGAAGTCGGTGGCGAGGGAGCGATCGGGCGCGCCACGCATCGCCTTGGTGAGCTCGTCGCTCGTCGCGTGGGCGACCCGCTCGGCGATCGGCAGCTGACCGCGCAGCAACGCGGCCGACTTCTGGAGCGCGGCGCCGCGCGCGATCGCCGCGTCGACGAGCAGCGCGCCCTCGAGCAGCTCGACCGCGACATCCGCACCGGCGGCGAACTTGCGCTCGAGCCCGCGTCGCCAGGTCGCGAACGCGTCGACCCACGCCGTCACCGTGTACTGGTAGCGGCCGAGCTCGGGGAGCGGGACGCTCGCGCGCCAGACGTCGTTGCCCGCATGCACGAGCTCGGTCTCCTGCCAGCTCGCCGCGGCGGTCGCGTGACGATGCCGGAGCATCGCGCGCAGCACGTCATGACCGTCGGCAACGAGATCGGCCTCGACCTCGAGCAGCTCGCCCTGCAGCCGCTTGACCGGGTAACGGCCACCGTCGACCTCGGGTCGCAGCGCGAGCGCGACGACCCGGCGGCGACCGTCGACCTCGATGCTCGGGCTTGCCGTCCGGACATCGCCGGGATGCGCCGGGACAGCGCGATCGGCGTGCTCGGCTTTCGCAGACTTCATGCAGGGCTCCCGTGGATCAGCGCGCCACGTTGTACCGCGACCGCGCAGCCGCCGTCGACCTCGCGCGTGGCCTGCTTACCCCGCTCGCAAGCGTTCGCTTGCTCGCTCCATCTCGGTGCCTCACGGTGACTCAGGCGCGCATCGCCTCGAGGAAGTCCTTCGACCATGCACTGGCCGTCTCCTTCCACACCACCGCACGCAGTGCGCCGTGCCGTGCGACCCGTTCCTCGCGCGGCATCCGTAGCGCGGTGTCGAGATCCGCGGCGACGCCGTCGACGTGATACGGGTTCGTCAGCAGCGCGAGCGTCATTCGCTCGGCGGCGCCGCAGAACTTCGAGAGCACGAGCACGCCCGGATCGTCCGGATCCTGCGCCGCGACGTACTCCTTGGCGACCAGGTTCATGCCGTCGCGCAGCGGCGTCACCAGGCCGACCGCGGCGATGCGGTAGAGCCGCGCGAGCGTCGATTGATCGTAGGACCGGTAGAGGTAGCGGACCGGCGTCCAGTCCGCCTCGCCGAACGCGCCGTTGATCCGGCCGACGAGTGACTCGACCTTGCCGCGAAGCTCGGCGTACTCCAGGACCTCCGAGCGCGTCGGCACCGAGACCTGGACGAACGAGACCTGGCCGCGCCATTCCGGATACCGCTCGAGCAGCCGCGCGAACGCTTCGAGGCGCTCCGGGATCCCCTTCGAGTAATCGAGGCGATCGACACCGAGCAGGAGCTTGCGGCCGCCGAGCATGGCCTCGAACGAGCCTAGCTCGTCGTTCATGGTGCCGAGTGCTTCGTCGGCGAACCGATCGGGATCGATGCCGACCGGGATCACGCGGACGCGATCTTTCGCGCGCGCCTCGGCATCCGTACCGAGCAGGCCACGCGCGGTCTGCATGAAGTTGTCGAACCACCGCGCGCCCTGCAGACCGATCAGGTCGAACTCGAGGAGCGCCGCCATCACCTCGCTCGCCCACGGCATCGTCTCGAACACGTCGAGCGGCGGGAACGGGACGTGAAGATAGAACCCGGTACGCCCGCGATGACCGCCGCGTCGCAGCTCGCGGCCGACGAGCATCAGGTGAAAGTCCTGGACCCAGACGTCGCTGCCCGTGCCCGCGGCCTGCATGACGAGCTGCGCGTACGCACGGTTCGCGTCGACGTAGCAGGCCCACTCGTCATCGACGTAGCGCACGCGCCCGAGGAAGGCGTGAAGCAGGGGCCACAGGCTCTGGTTGCAAAATCCGGCGTAGAAGCGCTCGCGCCAGGTCAGCGGATAGTCGAACTGCGCGCGCGTGAACGCCTCGCCATCCTCGACGCGCAGCCGGAGGCCGGGGTCGCGCTCGGCACCGCTCCAGCCGAGCCAGATCCCGCTCTGCTCGGTCAACGCGGGGATCAGCGCGGAGACCAGCCCACCGACCTCGCGCTTGCGATCGGTCGACGGCACGGCGGGGAGCCGGTTCGACGCGACGAGCAGCCGCGCCTCGGCGGGGAGCTTCGGACCGCGCGCGACGACGAGCTCCTCGGGCCCTATCGTGGGTTGGTGCTGGCGCGCGTCGATCAGCCAGCGCAGGAACTTGTGGACCGAGCTGATCGACGGCAGGCGCAGCGACGCCTGGGTACGGCGCGGGTGCTGGGCGACGAGGATGCCGACGTCGTGATCGCGCAGGCTGACGAACATGTCCTCGTCGGTGATGTCGTCGCCGATCGCGAGCAGCGGGGCGCCGGGAGGACCGTGCTGGCGCAGCCAGTTGAGCGCGCCACCTTTGTGCGCGCCGCGGTGCCGCACCTCGAGGGCCTCCATCACGGGGAGCCGCTCGAGCAGCTGGTGCGTCTCGAGCCACTCGTCCACGATCACCTCGGCGGCCGCCGAGACGACGTCGTGATGGTCCGGCGCGACGCTGCGCCAGTGCAGGCAGACCGAGCACGACTTGCGCTCGACGATCGCGCCCGGGTGCTTCGCGGCGAGGACCGCGAGCGACGCTTGGACCTCGTCGAGCTGCGGGATCGGCGCGAGCGACGCTTCCCAGACGCCGTTCGAGCAGCGCCACACGCCGTGCTCGGCTGCGAACTTCACCGTCGGAAACCGCGGCGGCAGGTCGTCGACCAGGTCGCGGGGGCGTCCGCTGATCACGCCGACGGTGACGCCCGGGAGTGCGGCGAGCCCGGCGATCAACGCGGCGGAGTCGCCATCGATCCGGGCCTCCTGGGGAGTCGGCGCGAACGGGATCAGCGTGCCATCAAGGTCGAGCGCCACCACGAGCTGGGTGGCGGTGACCAGGTGTTGCCAGTCGGCGTGCACGGGTCAGAAACACTAGGACGTTTCGCCTGGATGCGCGCTGCAAACCTCACGCTTTTCTGCGCGTGAGGTGGCGAAAATAGGGCACGAATCAGGTGCGCGATTCCACGTGACCTCGCCATCGGGATTCGCACTTCGCGTTCGACGTATCGTGCGCGAGGGATGCAGGTTCAGTCGATGTTGCTGAAGTCTGCTTCGTCCTGATCGTGCCACCCAGAGGTACTGCGATCGGCGTGCCACGCTACTTGAAGTCGAGGATCGACGAGCGTCCGGAAAGCGCGGACACATCGCTCGCGACGTTGTCCTGGGCGTTCTCGGCCTCGAACGATTTCGACTCGGTAGCACCAGCGGGATGCCCGATCTCGAGATCAGCGTGTTCCGCATACCAGACGAGCTGTGCCTCGACGCGCGCCACCTGCGTGCGACGTGCGCCGAGCCAGTCATCACACCAGCGGATCACGCCGAACAGTCCCTCGGCACGCGCGATCTCGCGGAGCAATTTGACGACGTCGATGCCATGACGAAGATCGAGCAGCGCGGTGCGGTACGCCCGTTCCGGATCGACCACGCGATCGACGACCAGGCTGCGCAAGGTCGAGAGCGTCGCGCCGAGTCCCGCGCGGTTGATCGTGATGTCGTGGCCGTGGAGCAAGGTCTCGAACCGCGTGCGCATCAGGCCGGCGTGCTGGGCGACCTCGCGAAGCGCGGCGATTGGCGGGACCTCGCCGACCCGCTTGGCCTCCCGAGGAGCGTGCTCGATCGCCTGGGACTCGGACCGCGAGATCTCGCGAATCAGCTTGTCGAGCAGACGACGGCGCTCGGGAGCCGCGACGGGGTGCATGGTCCGCGAATCTCGTGCAGCACGCGTGCCGCCATGTTGGAGGGAAAACCGCCTGTAATCGCCAACATCTTCCGAACAACGGACGTGCGTGCTCGCCCGATCGTGCGTGCGTGTCACGCGGCATGGCGCTCGTCGCAATCCAGCCACGGATGTAGGGCGATCGGGGCTCGCTCCCACTCATCGCGTCATGGCATGCGCAGTGAACTGATCAAGATCCCATGAAGCTCTATTACGCCCCCGGCGCCTGCTCGCTGTCGCCGCACATCACGTTGCGCGAGGCGGATCGCCGGTTCGATCTCGAGCGCGTCGATCTCAAGACCCAGCGCACCGCCAGCGGCGGCGACTACCGCGCGATCAACCCCAAAGGCTCGGTGCCGGCACTGCAGCTCGACGGCCCGGGTAGCGACGTGCTCACCGAGGGGCCCGCGATCGTGCAGTACATCGCCGACCTCGCGCCCGAGAAGCGGCTCGCGCCACCGAACGGGACGTTCGCGCGCTACCACCTGCAGTCCTGGCTCAACTTCATCTCGAGCGAGATCCACACGCAGTTCTCTCCGCTGTTCGCGCCCGACACGCCGCATGCCGTCGCGCAGAAGCAGCGCGGCAAGATCGCCGAACGCTTCCAGTACCTCCAGGCCGTGCTCTCTGATCGGGGCTTCCTGATGGGCGAGACGTTCTCGGTCGCCGATGGCTACCTGTTCGTGATGCTGCAGTGGTGCGACAAGTTCGGTCTCGATCTCCAGATCTGGCCGAACCTGGACGACTACGAGCAACGGATCGCGCAGCGGCCTGCGGTGATGTCCGCGATGGCTGCCGAGGGCCTCGCCGGCCGTCACCACTTCCGGCGCAGCGCCTGACCCGAGATCGCGACGGCGCGGTAGAACCGGTGCGTGCATCGGTTGGTCGGCTTGCTTGGCGGCGTCATCGTCGTTGTTGCCGGCGCCGCCGCATGTGGCTCGCCACCGCCGCCGGGCGGGTTGAAGGCGGGCGGCCAGCTCGTCGCGAGCAACGTGCTGCGCGGTGACTACGCGAGCTCGGAGGCGTGCGCCGACTGTCACGCCGCGATCCACGACAGCTGGGCCGCATCGCCGATGCGCAACATGACGCGCGACATCGCCACCGCGACGGTCCGCGCGCCATTCGATGGCGCCGTGCTGCGGGTCGGCAACGACGTCGCGATCATGGAGCTCGAGGCTGGCGTGCGGTTCGTCCGCGTCGTCACTCCGGCAGGCACCGAGCGATTCCGGGTGACCAAGGTGATCGGCGGCCGCTACCGCGAGGACTTCGTCGGCGTCGATGTCAACGGCGGCGTCGAGCGCGTGCTGCCCGCGACCTACGTGTTCGCCGAGCAGGCGTGGCGCTACAAGGGCTACTCGGTGATGGTGAAGGAGCGGCCCGCGATGTCGACGCGCGCGGTGTGGTCGAAGGAGTGCATCGGCTGCCACAACACGCTGCCGCTCGCGACGATGCTCTACGACGAGCTCTACGGCCCGAGCCTGCCGGGCTACCAGGGCAAGCTCTCCGATCGCGTGATGCCGAAGCGCCGCGCGTGGACCGCGGCCTCGCTCGACGACGCCGGGCTCACCCGCGCGCTCGCCGCGGAGATCCGGTTCCTCGGCGGCGAGCCGCCGGCGGGCGCGTCGTTGCGCGACAC
>JACCTC010000021.1 GCA_013812655.1 Deltaproteobacteria bacterium
GCCGGATCCGACGGGTACCACGCGAACACCGGCGCGCCCTCGATCGCGGCACCGACATGCGCGGGTTCGAGCGGGCTCGCGAGCCGGGTCAGCGCGTCGCTCATGCCATCGCCGTCGTCGGTGTCGACATGCACCGCGATCAGGAGGCGATCGTGACCGCCACCGTCGCGCGGCACGATCGTGACGATCGCGGCCGGTGCACCACGCGAATCGGGAATCGCCGACACGTGATCGATCGACAGCGGAACGACATCCGCGGACTCGGGAACCGTGCTGGCGAGCTCGAGCAACGCGACGCCCGCATAGCGACCAACGCCGAACGCTGCGACCGCGATCTGCGCGGAGCCATCGAGCTTCGTCATCACCGCAAGCGGCGTGGCCTGCAGCGGCCGCAACAGCTCCGCGCTGGTCACCGCGAGAGTCTTGCCACCGTGGACGACGAGCGTGACCGAGCCTACGAGCTGCTGGGTCTCGCCAGCGGTCACGAGAGGCGCCACGGCACGCAGCTCGCGTGAATGTCGATCTCGGCCTGCCACGCACCGAGCCTGGCACGAGGACCACGCGTCCCTCAACTGCTCGCGCGCGCCGTCACCGTGCGCTAACGCTCGGCCTCACGGTGTGCATCCCGTGAAGTGACGTCGTCGCTGGCGGCATGCACCGTGCACATTCCCCAAGGCATGAGCTTCCAACCTCGTGAACCGCAGATGATCGGTCGCCTGCGGCGCTACAAGATCGTCTGTGGCATCGACCTTTCGGAATATTCGGACATCGTGCTCGAGCACGCGCTCGATCAGGCGGCACGTCACCAGTCGCCGGAGCTGCACTTCCTCACGGTGTGCGAGAAGAAGAAGCTGTCGACCGAAGACTGCAAGCAGGCGCTCTGGGAGCGCGTGTATCCCGAGCTCGAGGCGTTCAACCAGCATGGCGTCGAGTGGCGCGCGCGACTGCACGTGCGGCGCGGCCGCCCCGAGGATCAGATCGCCGCGCTCGCCGCGGACATCCGTGCGGATCTGATCGTGGTCGGCAACTTCGGTCTACACAACCCGCGCAACACCGACAAGAACGTGCCGAATCGCGTGCTGCGAAACGCGGTGTGCCCGACGCTCGTGGTCGGTATGCCCGAGGTGCTCGACACCAAGCAGTGCCCGATCTGCGTCTCGCTGCGCGAGAACACCGAGGGCGATCGCTGGTTCTGCGACAAGCACAGCTCGTCGCGCCGCGACGACCACGCCACCACGCCGATGACGGTGTGGACCGGCGGTCAGTTCGCCATCGAACGCGCCGCGTGATCGGCAGCTGAACGCGGCGAACGCGCTCACGGTTCGCCGATCCCGGCTGCGTGCGTGGTGATCAATAGCTGACGTACGGCGGAATGATCGCGAGGCTGCCGGCCCACGCGCTCGCCGGCTCCTGCGAGTACTGGTTGATGATCCCGCCGAGCACTTCGAGTGTGCCGCCGTTGATGACGTCGAACACGAGGGCCGTCTTCTCGCTCTTGAAGCCGAGCATCCACACCGTCGCATTGTCGATCGTCCACTGACCCAACGGCGACTCGCTGTTCGTCACGCGAAGGTAAGCACGCATGTCGTGAAAACTTTCGACCTTGTTGATCATGTTACCGAACAGCACCGGTGTGCCAGTGGCGACGCTGTTGCGGTAAGCGCCGCCCGAACCGTGGATCCGATGCATGACGAGCGGCCGGTTGCCGATGTGATCGAACGCGATGCCTTGCATCGAGCCGTCGCGAACGAACAGCGGGTCGCTGCAGCCGCCGAGGACGCGGAACTTCACGCCGGAGTTGCTGACTTCGGTGAACATGAACTGGACCTGCTTGACGCTGCACGGGATGTCGATCGGCGCCGTCGTGCGGTACTCGTAGCCTGGGAAGTAGACGGTCGGCCTGCCCGAGCTCATCGCGGCACGGATCGCAGCCGTCGCGTCGGCGACGCCATCACCGGGGGTGTTCGGCTTGACCCATGACGTGACTGGATCCCAGGCGCGGACCGGAACCTCCTCGACCGGCAGATCGAGCGACTTTGCCGGTGTCGCCGTCGAAAACCGAACCGGCGCGTGTGACACGTACTCGCCGATGTTGCCGTCGACGAGCTGCGTGCCCTTCTTCACCGAGTGGCCATAGCCGGCGACGGTCACCTTGCGCACGAACGCCTGTCCGGCGTTGATCGTGATCGCCGAGGTGCCCGCGGCTCCGCCGACGAGCTCGCTGTCGAGCAGGACGGCGTGCGAGCCGCCGCCCGTGAGTGACATTGCGGGGACCGTGTTCTCGCTGCGCAGCTTGCGGATCGAGGCGGTGCCGTCGACGAGCTGGACGCCGGCGACGCGCTGGTTGCGGATCGTGACGTGCTCGAGCGTCGGGCGCGTGAAGTGATACGGCCGCATGCGGATGCCGACGTCGAATCCGTCGACGACGATGTTGCTCTGGTAGCTCAGCACCGTGCCGATGTCGTTATCGAGACCGACGGCGCCCTTGTGCTCGGGGTCCATCGACTGGATCTTGACGTTCTCGATGTCCGACTGGTTCGCGCCGCCGAACCGGACGCCGACCGCCTTGGGATTGCCCTTGCCGACGCGGATCGTCAGGTTGCGAAGCGAGTTGCTCGCAGGCAGGGGGGGTTGTTGAAGTCGTGGCGCCCGAACGACAGGACGGGACGCTCCGCCTTGTCGGCCGCGAAGTCTGGGTCGTTCGGCGCGAGCCGGATGATCGTGTTCTCGCGGCTCTGACCGATGAAGCGGAGCCACACCGTCGCTTCCGTGATGTTGTTCGGGTACATGCGGGTCGGGCCCGTGTACGTGATCGTGTCGGTGACCTTGTAGATGCCGTTCGGAAAGTAGATGACGTACGACGGTTTCGTCGAGCCGACGAAGAAGCCGTCCCAGCCTGCGGCCGCGACCTGCTTGACGACGTAGTCGTATGCGGCGCGCAGCGCCAACGTATCGTCGGTGATGCCGTCGCCCTTCGCGTTGAACGGAGGCCTGGTGACGTCGATGATTCGACCGCGTCCGGTCGGCGTCCACATCGCGTCAGCGGGAAACACCGCGTTCGTGCACGGCGCCGTGTCACCAACCGTCGTCAGCGGTACGTGACACGTCTCGGCAACGACTGCCGCGAGCGCCTCCTCGGCCAGGAGCTCCTCGTCGTTACCCACCGGGGAGTCGAGGCACGCGGTGGTGAGCAGGACGAGCGACAGAGCAGACATGAATGGCGTTGATTCCCTCATGGAGGCTCCTGGCAGCAACCACCGTGCCGTCGCGACGGCTCCAAAGCGTTTCCGAAAACCTGTCGGGTTCCACCGACAGTTGGGGGGTGATTCCCTCATGCCGGAAACCATGTTTCGAGCGCCGTCGAGTCAGGCGATGCGAATCTCGGTCGTGCGTCGCGGGTCCTGGTGCTTCGGTCTGGCCATCGCCAGCAAAGTTCGAATCGTCGCAGATCTCCTGCGTAGTGCTGACCGGCCCTGTTGTCCCTCGACAGCACAATCTGGACCTCGCGATCACTGGGTCTCGAAGGTCATGACCGAGGGCCGTTGCTGCTGTTCACATCCTCCTTCGCCTTGAAGTCCGCACCACCACGACGATGACGTGTGGGGACCTGGACTGTTCGCGATCGAACGCGCGGCCTGACGCGGTCGCCTCGTGGCACGCTGGCGTTATGCAGACGCCCGAGCGCCGATCACCAGGCGTCCTTCGAGGCGTGCTGGTCTCGGCGTTCCGCCGCGTGATGCGGCTGTACTTCCGCGACATCGAGCGCGTCGGCACGTCACCTGGTCCCCGAACCCGGGGCCGCGTGATCGTCGCGAACCACACGAACGCGTTGATCGATCCGATCCTCGTGCTCACAGATGCCGCGTGCGAGATCTCGCCGGTCGCGAAGTCCACGCTGTGGTCGATTCCCGGGCTACGGTGGATCCTCGACCGCGCCGGCGCGGTGCCGATCGTTCGACGCAAGGACACGCCCGACAAGGACAGCGCCGCGAACGCGTCGGCGTTCGAGAAGATCGCCGAGCACCTCGCCGGCGGCGGCAACATCCTGATCTTCCCCGAGGGTACCAGCCACAGCGCCCCTCACCTCGCGCCGCTGCGCACCGGCGCGGCGCGCATGCTCCTCGCTGCCGAGCAGCAGGCTGGCACGGCGCCGACGTTCCAGGCCGCCGGGCTCGAGTTCGACAACCGCTCGGACTTCCGCTCGCGATGCCTCGTGCTGTGGGGACCGGTTCGCCGATTCGCGGAGATCCCCGGTGACCCCGAGGAGCGCGTGCGGGCGGCGACCGCGCTGATGAAGGACGACCTCGCGGAGCTGCTCGTCGAGGGCGATACCCACGAGGAGCGGCTGCGCGTGGCGCGAGTGGCCGAGCTACTCGCGAACGACGATGGTGATGGCTCGCTCGAGACCTGGAGCGGGATCGGCCGCCAGGTCGTGCTCGCGCAGCGCGCGTTGCGTGATCTCGATGCCGCGGTGATCGCCCAAGTCGGCGCCCATGTCGATCGCTACTACGGAGAGCTCGAGCGGCGCGGCCTCGTCGATGCCCAGATCGCGAGCGGCACCCGCGACATCGCCGCCGACAGCACGCCGCCGCGCTGGCAGCAGGTCGCGCTGATCCCGCTCGCAGCGGCCGGGTTGGCGCTCTACGCGCTGCCGTACTTCATCCCGCGGTACATCGCGCGCAAGCACGACGACGATGCGGTCTCGACCGTCAAGCTCGGTGCGGCGCTGCTCGTGTACCCGATCTGGATGGGCGGCCTCGTCGTCGGCGCGTTCGTGCTGCTGCCGCCACCGCTGTCGATCGCCGCCGCCGCGATCGCGATCACCTCGCCGTTCGCGGCGCTGCGCTGGCTCGACGCCTGGTATCAGCGCCGCCGCGATCCGACCTCGGACGATCTCGCACGGCTCGCCCGGATGCGGATCGCCGCCCGGACCGCGATCGACGAGGCGCGCAGTCGACTGCCGACCTGAGCACGATGTAACGCACCGCCGGCTTCAAGTGCCCGGGGCCCGGTAGCTTCGTGACGCGTTCGGCCTACACCCTCGACAGCGCGCTCCTGCCTGGCACGGCTCGCAGCGGCGTGTCACGACCAGGTATGCGAAGGCTCCTCGCTGCGGGCGTGATCGTCGTGAGCGGTGTGATCGCGTGGTCGGCGACAGCGAGCGCCACGCCAACGCCTCCTGAATCGTCGACCGAGGCGGCGTGGCTCGACGGGCTCACCGAGCGCGTGATCACCGATGTCGCCGCGGGCAAGCCGCTCGTCGCGGAGGTCCACGTTCCGCTGTGCGACAACACGATCATCCCGTGCGGTAACCCGAGGCTCGGGGACGGCGACAACCCGAAGACCAATCTCTACTGGGCGACGACGCCGGGTTTCGGCGTGTGGTTCGGGAGATCGGGTGGCGGCTGGAAGCGTGTCGCGAAGATCGTCGAGACCGGCGACCCCGACATCCTCGAAACCCATGTCTATCGCCGCAGCGTGCGCGCGCCTGCGAGCTGGCGGAAGCGCCGCGTGGCCGCGACGTTCGAGGTCGACGTCGTCGTCCATGCGTGGCGCGGGTCCGCGATCGATCGCGCGCTCGCCGCGTACGCCGCGCAGATCTCGAGCGACGCGCCGCGCACGCTGAAGCTCGCCGACGGTAGCAGCCTCGCGATCGGCGGGGCGGCGCAGCTCGTCGCGTGGGTCGGTCACAACCGGCTCATGGACCTCGCGCGCTTCGAGTGGCCGACGCCCTCCTCCGCGAAGAAGGGCACGATCGCGATCGCCTGCCACACTGCCGCGTACATGGAAGAGCACGTGCCGGCCGAGACGCGCGTGCCGCTGCTGATGACGCGCGACTTCCTGTTCGCGAACGCCGCGCCGCTCGAGGCCGCGGTGCTCGCATTCGCCGCGGGCGGCAGCTACGCGCGGATCCGCAACGACGCCGCGATCGCGTACGCGAAGGTTCGCGATCGTCCGGTCGCGAAGATCGCCGGCGCGTTCACGAACCCGGCGGATCGGCGCTGGAAGAAGCGGTGACACCCCCGCCCTCGCGCCAGCCGCCGCCGAGTGCGGCATAGAGCCGGACGAGGTTCGTCAGGCGGGTGAGCCGGGTCTCGATCAGCTGCTGCTGGGCGACGAACAGGTCGCGCTGTGCGGTCAGCACGGTGAGGTAGTTCTCGATGCCTGCGCGATAGCGGGTCTCCGAGATCGCGAAACGGCGCTCCTCGGCGGCGACCCGCGCGAGCTGGGCGGCGAGCTGCTCGTCGAGAGCGGCGCGGCCGCCGAGGGCGTCGGCGACCTCGCGAAACGCGTTCTGGATCGCCTGCTCGTAGCGCACGACCTCGATCTGCTTGCGGACCTGGGCGACATCGAGCGTGGCGCTCAGGCGACCGCCGGTGAACAGCGGCTGCGAGAGGTCGGCGCTCGCGGTCCATAGCAAGGCGCCGCCGCTGACCAGGCCGCGCAGCGTCGTGCTCGCGAGGCCGCCGAACCCGGTGAGCGAGATCGATGGGAAGAACGCCGCGCGAGCGACGCCGATGTTCGCGTTGGCGGCGCGCAGTGCGTGCTCGGCGGCGAGCACGTCGGGACGGCGCAGCAGCACCTCGGACGGCACGCCCGCGGAGAGCTCGGCGACGACAGGCTGGGTCTCGAGCGGCTGCGCGGCCGGCAAGCCTGCGGGTAGCGCGCGCACACCGACGAGCATGACGAGCGCGTTCTCGGCCTGCACGCGGAGCCTGGTGACCCGCGCGACCTCGGCCCGTGCACCTTGGATCTGGGCCTCGGTGGTCCGGACATCGAGCTCCGAGCGCTGACCCTGCTCGAACAGCCGCTGGGTGACCTCGGACGACTGGGTCACGAGCTCGAGGGTCCGCTTCGCCAGCGCGAGCTGCTCGTCGAATGCGCGCTCGGCGAGGTACTGGGTCGCGATCTCCGAGACGAGCGCGAGGTGCGCGCCGCGCCGGGCCTCGACGGTCGCGAGGTAGCTCTCGAGCGCGGCGGCCTTGAGGTTCTTGACGCGCCCGAACAGATCGAGCTCGTACGAGAGGCCGAGCCCGACGCGATACTCGCGGCCGATGTCGTCGGTGGTCCCGCGAAATTCAACGCCACCACCCGCGCCGAGCGTGGGGAGCTGTGCGGCGCGCTCGATCCGGTACTGCGCGCGCGCGAGCTCGACGTTGAGCGCTGCGACCCGAAGGTCGCGGTTGTTGCGCAGCGCGAGCTCGATCAGCCGCTGCAGGCGTGGGTCGCTGAACACGTCGCGCCAGCCAAGCTCGGCGGCGGTGCGGCCGGTGCCGGCGTCGCCCCACGTGCTCGCGATCGGCGCGGCCGGGCGCTCGTAGCGCGGGGCGAGCGAGCAGCCCGAGCCGAGCGCCATGCCGGCGAGGCTGATGATCAGGGTCGCCCTACGCATGCGGATCTCCGCTCGCGGCGGTCGCTGCATCGATCGCCGTGATCTCGCGCGCTCGCCCCTTGCGCGAGATCAGCGTGAAGAACACCGGCACGAACAGCACGCCGAGCACGGTCGCCGCGACAACGCCACCGATCACCGCGACACCGATCGCGTTCTGCGCGCCAGCGCCGGCACCACTCGCGAGTGCCAGCGGCAGCACGCCGAGCACGAACGCGAGCGAGGTCATGATGATCGGACGCAGCCGCATCCGCGCTGCCTCGATCGCCGCCGCCGCCGCGGTCTGGCCTTGCTCGCGCAGGGACTTCGCGAACTCGACGATCAAGATCGCGTTCTTCGCGGACAGCCCCATCGTCGCGAGCAATCCGACCTGGAAGTACACATCGTTGGAGAGCCCGCCGAGCAGCGTCGCGCTGACCGCGCCGATCACGCCGAGCGGTACGACGAGCAGCACCGAGATCGGGATGCTCCAGCTCTCGTAGAGCGCCGCGAGACACAGGAACACGACGAGCAGCGACAGCGCGTAGAGGATCGGCGCGTTCGCCCCGGAGACTCGCTCCTCGTACGACAGCCCGGACCACTCGTAGCCGATGCCCGCTGGCAGCTGCGCCGCGAGCTCCTCCATCGCCTCCATCGCATCACCCGACGAGCCGCCCGGCGCGGCCTCACCCTGGATCGAGATCGACGGGAAGCCGTTGTAACGATCGAGCTTCGGCGAGCCGTATGCCCAGTGCCCGGTCGCGAACGCCGAGAACGGCACCATCTCGCCGGCGCGGTTGCGGACGTACCACCGATCGAGATCGCTCGGCTGCATCCGGAACTTCGCGTCGGCCTGCATGTAGACGCGCTTGGTGCGGCCCTCGTCGATGAAGTCGTTGATGTACGAGCCACCCCACGTGCTCGACAGCGTCTGGTTGATCTCGGCGATCGACAGCCCGAGCGCGGCTGCCTTCTCGGCGTCGACGTCGATCTTGTACTCGGGGCGATCCTCGAGGCCGCCCTGGCGGACCCGCGCGAGCCGCGGATGCTTCGCGGCCATCCCGATCAGCTGATCGCGAGCGGCGACGAGCGCCGTGTGCCCGAGGCCCGCGCGGTCCTGGAGCTGGAACGAAAAGCCACCGACGTTGCCGAGCTCCGGGATCGCCGGCGGCGAGAACGCGAAGGCGGTGCCTTCCTTGATCCGCGAGAACGCGCCCATCGCACGGCCCGCGATCGCCTTCGCGCTCTGCTTCGGATCCTCGCGGTTGTCCCAGTGGTGCAGCTTGACGAACGCGAGGCCGACGTTCTGGCCGCGGCCACCGAAGCCGAAGCCGGTGATCGCCATGACGTCCTCGACGCCCTCCTTCTCGTTCTCGCGGAGGTGCTCCGTGACGCGCTCCATCACGCCGCGGGTCTGCTCCTGGGTCGCGCCCGGCGGCAGCAGCAGCTGGACGTTGAGCAGGCCCTGATCCTCCTCGGGGAGGAAGCTCTTCTTCATCCGCGGGAACAGCACGACGAGCGCGCCCGCGATCACCACGAAGACCACCATCGCGAACCACCGCCGGCGCACGATGCCGCCGACTGCACGCGTGTAGCCGCGGTTCGTCGCGTCGTAGCCGCGGTTGAACAGGCCATAGATCCCGCGCCGCTTGCCGTGGGTGCCGCGCTTGAGGATCGTCGCGCACAGCGCGGGCGTGAAGGTCAGCGCGACGACCACCGACAGCGCCATCGCAGAGACGAGCGTGATCGAGAACTGGCGGTAGATCACGCCGACCGAACCGCCGAAGAACGCCATCGGCACGAACACCGCGGCGAGGACGAGCGCGATGCCGACCAGCGCGCCGGTGATCTGCTTCATCGACTTGCGGGTCGCCTCCTTCGGCGACAGCCCCTCGTCGTGCATCACGCGCTCGACGTTCTCGACCACGACGATCGCGTCGTCGACGAGCAAGCCGATCGCGAGCACCATGCCGAACAAGGTCAGCGTGTTGATGCTGTAGCCGAAGACCGAGAGCACGCCGCACGTGCCGAGCAGCACTACCGGCACCGCGAGTGTCGGGATCAGCGTCGCGCGGATGTTCTGGAGGAACAGCAGCATGACGAGGAACACGAGGCCGACCGCCTCGAGCAGCGTGATCACGACCTCCTTGATCGAGATCCGCACGAACGGCGTGCTGTCGACGGGATAGGCGACCTCGAGGCCCGTCGGGAACGTCACCGATAGCTGCTGCAGGCGCGCCTTGACGGCATCGGCGGTCGACAGCGCATTCGCGCCGGCGGCGAGCCGGATGCCGAGGCCCGACGACGGACTGCCGTTGTAGAAGCTCTCGACCGAGAAGTTCTCGCCGGTGAGCTCGACACGCGCGACGTCGCGCAGTCGCACCTGCGAGCCATCCGGGTTGACGCGCAGCAGGATCGCCTCGAACTGATCCGGCGTCTGGAGTCGGGTCTGGGCGGTGATCGTCGCGTTGAGCGCCTGACCCTTCACCGCGGGCGTGCCACCGAACTCGCCGACCGAGACCTGCGAGTTCTGCGCCTGCACGGCCTCGCGGACGTCGAGCGGCGTCAGCCGGAGCGCAGAAAGCCGATCGGGATCGAGCCAGATCCGCATCGCGTACTGCGCACCGAACACCTGGACATCACCCACGCCGCGTACGCGGCTGATCGGATCCTGCAGCGCCGAGAACACGTAGTCCGAGATGTCGTTGCGGCTCATGCTGCCGTCCTTCGACACGAAGGCTGCGATCAACAGGAAGTTGCGGTTCGACTTCGCGACGCGGACGCCCTGGCGCTGGACCTCCTGCGGCAGCTGCGGCATCGCGAGCTGCAGCTTGTTCTGGACCTGGACCTGGGCGATGTCGGGGTCCGTGCCCGGCTCGAACACGAGCTCGACGCTGGCACCACCGGTCGAGTCACTCGACGACGACAGGTAGCGCAACCCGTCGAGGCCGTTCATCCGCTGCTCGATCACCTGGGTGACGGTCTCCTCGAGCGTGCGCGCGGATGCGCCGGGATACGCCGCGAACACCGAGATCGCGGGTGGCGCGACCGCCGGATACTGCGAGACCGGTAGCTGGAAGATCGAGAGCGCGCCGGCGATCGAGATGATGATCGCGATCACCCACGCGAAGATCGGTCGGTCGATGAAGAACTTCGCCATCGTGCACCGCCGCGATCAGCGCGGGACTCCGCTCCCGGTCGCCGATCCGCTGCCCGCTCGCGGCTGCGCACTGCCGGCCATCGGCTGCGCGCTGCCTGCCGCCGGCGGCCCACTTCCGCTGCCGGAACCGCTGCCGGTGGCCGCCGCCTGCGTCGTCGTGCCCTTCGCAGGCACCGGGATGACATCCGCGCCGGGCCGCGCCTTCTGCAGTCCCTCGACGATCACCTGCTCGCCGGCCGAGAGCCCCGAGGTCACGAGCCAGGCATCGCCGATCGCGCGGTCCGCGACGAGCTGACGGCGCTCGACCTTCTTCGCGGGCGTCACGACCAGCGTCGTCGGATTACCGCCCTGATCGCGAGTCACCGCGCGCTGCGGGACCAGGATCGCGTTCGGTTGCACGCCCTCGTCGATGCGTGCACGCACGAACATCCCGGGGAGCAGCTCGCGGCTCGGATTCGGAACCAGCGCGCGCAGCGAGATCGAGCCGGTGGTCGGATCGACGGTGACGTCCGCGAACTGCAGCGTCCCCGGCAGGCCGTACTCGCGGCCATCTTCGAGGACGAGCACGACCTTCGCCTGGCCGCCCTCGCTCTGGACCTGCCCGCTCTCGACCGCGCGGCGCAGCCGCATCGCCTCGGTGTTCGACCACGTGAGATCGACGTACACCCGGTCGAGCTGCTGGATCGTCGCGAGCAGCGTCGCGGTCTGGGCCTGGACGTACGCGCCCTCGGTCACCTCGGCGCGACCGATCCGTCCGGCGAGCGGCGCGGTCACCGTCGTATAGCCGACGTTGATCGCGGCGCTCTTGACCGCCGCACGTGCCGCAGCGAGATCGGCCTGCGCGGTCTTCACCTTCGCGACCGCGTCTTCATACTCCTGCTTGCTGACGGCGTTCGACTCGATCAGCTTCGCGTAGCGTTCGGCGAGCGACCTGGTCTGCGCGACCATCGCGTCGGCCTTCGCGATCTGCGCCTGCATGCTCTCCAGCGTGGCCTGGTAGGGCGCGGCGTCGATCTTGAAGAGCGGCTGGTTCGCCTTGACGTCACTGCCCTCCTCGAACAACCGCTTCTGGACGATCCCGTTGACACGGGCGCGCACCTCCGCGACCCGGTAGGCGGAAACCCGGCCGGGGAGCTCCTTGGTCAGCGTCACCGACCTGGGCTGGATCGTGACCACGCCGACCTCGACCGGGCCTGTCGGGCGCGGTGCCGGCTTGTCATCCTTCTTGTTACAGGCGACCAGCGCGATCGTGACAAAGCTGAGGAGGAGGCAGCGCATGGATACGACCGGGCGATCGTGAACCTGTGTGACCGCCACGTCGAGGCGCGTCAAGGCAGAACCCGCCACCGCGAGTATCAGTTAATGAAACGCAATGTCTCACTCGTCGCGGCGCAGCGGTGCTAGCAGCGGGAGGATCGGGGTCGCCTCGCTGTCATTCGCGGGAGCAACACCGTTGCGCGTGAGGATCCGCAGCGACTGCAGCACGCGCTCCGCGGCAGGCCAGTCAGGACGCGCGCTGCGCACGGTGACGAGCACACCGCCATCGATCGCGTGGTCGTGCGCGATCGCGAAGACGTAGCGGTACGGCAGCTGCGCGTCGCCGCGCGTCTCGGCGAAGTAGCCGCTGGCGCCCGGCAGCGTCACCGGCGAGGCGTGCGCACCGCCGCTGCCATCGCTCGCCTTGGCCTCGAGGATGCCGTCGCGATCGATGACGAGCGCCGCCGAGAACACGGTGACCTCGAGCTCGCCGACCGGCTTGCCATCGCGGGTCTCGCGGCACCGTACGATCCCCGCACCGATGACCGGCGTGACCTCGAGGTCGCCCGGTACGATCTCGAAGCCGATCGACGGGAGTCCGCGCTGGCGTTGCGGGAGCTGGCGGTATGCCTTGGCGACCATGGCGCTATCCCTGCAATTCTATTGCGGGAGCGCCGGGAGTGGCGGCTGATTCTCGATCCCACCGAGATCGCTACGAGATCACGGCGTCGACGGGGTCTTGGCGGCGGCGCGGATCATCTCGAGCGCCTGCTTGCGATAGCCCTCGGCGTCGCTTCCGAGCGCGCCCTCGGCGAGGTTCTCGACCTGCTTCCACGTCAGGTTCGAGCGGTGCGGCGAGTCGCGCAGCATCATGCCGAAGCCTGCGATCGCCGCGGTCCACCGGAAGTCCGCCGACATCTTCGCGAGCTCGCCGGGTGCACCCTTGACGATGCGCGACAGCAGCTTCGAGGTGGCTCCGGCCTGCGTCGGCGCCTTGTAGCGGACCTTCACGGTCATCAGCTCGCCGCTCGACGCGGCCGCGGCCGACGCGGGCTTCGCGCCGTACTTGAGGTCATCGACCTTCGCGCTCGGGACGTCGATACCCGCGGGCACGATCTCGTAGAGCGCAGTGACCGCGTGACCGGCACCGATGTCGCCCGCGTCCTTCTTGTCGTCGTTGAAGTCCTCGTGGCGCATGATCCGGTTCTCGTACCCGATCAGGCGGTAGCCGGCGACCATCGCCGGGTTGAACTCGATCTGCAGCTTGACGTCCTTCGCGACGGTGACCAGCGTCGCGCCGGCTTCCTTCACGAGAATCTTGCGCGCCTCGAAGATCGAGTCGATGTAGCCGTAGTTGCCGTTGCCGCGGTTCGCGAGCTTCTCCATCGTCGAGTCCTTGAGGTTGCCCATGCCGAAGCCGAGCACCGTCAGGAAGATGCCGCGCTCGCGCTCCTTCTCGATCAGGCGGGTGAGCTCGCCTTCGCTCGTGGGGCCGACGTTGAAATCACCATCGGTGCAGAGGATCACGCGGTTGATGCCGTTCTTCACGAGGCTGCGCTCGGCGACCTCGTACGCGAGCTGGATGCCGGCGGCGCCGTTTGTCGAGCCACCCGCCTCGAGCGCGAAGATCGCCTGGCGGATCTTGTCCTTGTCGCGGCCGCTCGTCGGCGGCAACGCGATGCCCGAGGCACCGGCGTAGACCGTGATCGAGACGGTGTCCTGGGGTCGTAGCGTCTCCACGAGCAAGCCCATCGCCTGCTTGAGCAACGGCAGCTTGTTCGGCGCGTTCATCGAGCCCGACACGTCGAGCAGGAAGACGAGGTTGCGTGCGGGCACCTGCGCGTCATCGATCGACGGCGCCTTGAGGCCGATGCGAACGAGCTGGTGCTTCGCATTCCACGGCGCCGGGCCGATGTCGGTCGAGATCGAGAACGGCTCGCCCTTCGCGGGCTGCGGATACTCGTACTTGAAGTAATTGACCATCTCCTCGATGCGGACCGCGTCCTTGGGCGGGCGCTTGCCGTCGCGGAGGAACCGGCGGAGGTTCGAGTACGACGCGGTGTCGACGTCCGACGAGAACGTCGAGAGCGGCGCCGTCGCAGTGCGGAAGAACGGGTTGTCGTCGATCCGCGCGTACGCCTCGGTGTTGCTCGGGGTGTCGAGCACCATCGGCTGCTGGCGTGCGCCGGCGATCTGCGCGACCGGCGGCGGCGCCATCGGTGACGGCGAGACCGTCATCGGCGACCGCTTGCGGAGCATCGGCTTGGACTCTTCACGCGGCATGGGGCGCGGCATGTCGCGCGCCGGCTCCGGCTTGTTCACGACCCTGGGATCGGTCTTCGTCACCACCGGGACGCGAGGCGCGAGCGCGAGGCGAACTGTCGCGACTGCCTTCGCGGACACCGCGACCTTGCTCGCGGCATTCGCGAACCCGGCGGCGGTCACCGTCACCGTGCAGCTGCCCTCGGGCAGGCCGGTGATCGTGAACGCGCCGGAGCTGTCGGCGGTGGTGCTGCGCGTGGTCGATCCACACGACACGCTCACGCTAGCTCCCGCGATCGCGATCCCCGCGGCGCTCCGCACGGTGCCCTGGAGCGAGGCCAGCGCGTCGGCACGCGAGGCGGCTCGGATGCCGAACACGACGGCGAGGATGACGATGAGCTCGAACAGCTTGGTGGGGCGGCCTCTTCGCATTCGTGCTTCAACGCACGCGAGCGCCGAGCGATCTAACGAGGCAGGTGGGATCTCGAGCGTGGCCCTCGGTGTGAAAAGCCAGCGATGCGATTGAAACGCCTACGGAATCGGCTCCAGGACGCACCTAGGACCAAAGCCTGCGACCACCGCAATGACGCGAGCACGCGCCGCTGGGCGCGTACCTCCCGGCGTAGATCGCGAGACGCTCGTGGAAGCTCCGGAACGCGCCACACGTGCGCCACACGTGCGTCGCGGTGGGAGCACTTGCGCGATGGGAACGTAGGCAGCTATCCGCCTGGTTTGCCGCAGCGGCGTAGGGCTTCGCGGATCAGGACATCGAGCGGGCTGCTCGGTTGGCCCACGTGGGCCACCGTGTCGTGAACGCGCGTGACCACGAGCTCGTGCGGTGCCTTGCCCGTGATCGTGAGCTGGCCGCGATGGAGCGCCGCGTGACACCCATCGCAGAGCACGGAGATATTCTCGGCATCGTGCGTGCCGCCGTCCTCGCGCGCGACGATATGGTGAAGCTCCAGGTACGCCGCTGATCGGCAGGACGGGACGGTGCACTTGCGACCATCGCGTTGCCAGACCAGGCGTCGCACGCTCGGCGGGATGTCCTGCTTGGCCCGCGTGGGCCGGTTGGTGTCGAGCGATCCGATGCGTAGCGCGTCGCACTCGGCGCGCGCGCGTTCGGCTGGAGCCATCGCGAACTTCGTCCCCGGCACCGTCCTGCCAGCCCTGGTTGCACTTCTCGCAGACCGTCACCGCGATCTGATACTTCGCGCGCGCGGTGTCCTTGGCAGTGGGCGCTCCATCGAGGAACATGCCGCACAGCATCGAGAGCAGCGCATCATCGGACAGTCGCTCGCCGCGCTCGGCCTGCGCCTTCGCGCGCGCCTCACGCAACCGTGCGATCGTCGTCGGCAGGATGTCGTCGAACCGCAGCGTGCGGGTCTCGAGATCGGGATCCGGCGCGTCGCTCGGACGGCTGCCCTTCTTCCGGCCGGCCACGAGCTTCTGGATCTCGAAGCAAGTCTTGCCGCGCGCCTTCGCGAGCCATTCAGCCTCGTGCTCGGGCGTCACGACACGGACCAGCTCCTTGACCGACGAGAACCCGAGCTCCCCGGCCGCGAGCGCGGCGGTCAGCGCAGGCAAGCCTTCCAGCTCGAAGGCTACGCGGATCCTGTCGCGCGCCGTGCGCGGTGCGTAGTCGCAGCGTCGTTCGAGATAGTCCAGCAGCGACACGAAGCCGAGCTCGCGCCAGATCTGCACGCGCGCGGCCCGCACCAGCCATCCTGCTTCTTCGGCATCGAGTGCAGCTCGCTGCTTCCCGATCCGCTGCAACGCACCATCGATCTCGCGCCAGTCATCCCCGTCGCTTCCGTCGAGGAATGTTCCTGCGTTCTCGTTCTCGTTCTCGTTCTCGTTCTCCGAACCATCGAGCAGCATCTGAGAGACCTCCGTCCAAGTCGTGAACGACCTCTACCACGCGAGTTTTCGGAGCGACGGAATGCGCTCTGCGCGCCGAATCGCGTTGCCGCTCGACGAAAGGTCGTCGCGTTGGAGATCAGATCGCACCGCGCATCTGGGCGCGTCCTCGTCGAAGTTTTTAATGCAGCAGCCGTCAGACGGCGGAATGCTGCCTGAACTCCGTCAACAAGAATCGACCATGCAGGACAAGAACAATCATTCGTTGTCCGGGCGCCGGACAACAGAGGCGTTGACCTGCTGGACGCACTTTGTTCACGCGTTCGTGGATCAAGACATCGGTAGCAGCGGAGCGCTGTATTGCGCGGGCGAATCGAAGCGTGATGCAACTACTTTTCGATGTCGACGGAGGTGAGCTTGAAGCGGTGGTGTTCGTGGCGTGGCTCCGGCGCGATGCTGAGCGATAGGTTTTTCCAGTTCGGAGCCAACCCACCGAAGAAGCCGATCCAGACATCGTACTTGCCAGCGTCGAACCGAGGGTCAACGCGCACGCTCGTTCGGTCGATGATCACGTCACCCGGCTTCCACGTCGACGTCGGACATCGCCCACCGAGCGGTTCGTGATCCGCGTTTACACGCTGCTTCGGTCCATCGAGGTGAATGAAGATCTTCCATGATCGATCGATCGGCTCGAGTACCTTGTACACGAGCAAGATCTGAAACGGCTCGCCAACTCGACGGCGCGGCGGTACGTCCCAGCCGAGCAACTCGATTCTCTCATCCCACACGACACGCGTCGGTGGCCGATGCGCAATCGAGCTGGGGGCCTCGCGTTGTACGCGACCGAGCTTTGCGTCGATCGAGTCATCGCACTTTGCTGCGTCGAGTACGAGGCGAACGCCAGTGGTGCCAGCCGCAACGCCTTCGACGAGCGTCCTGCTTCCATCCTCTCCGATGACTAGCAACCCGTACGAACCGGGACTCAGGTCCCGAAGCTCGAATTCACCGCGGAGGTTGGTGACGCTCGTCGGCACCGATGCCCATATCTCCGGGGCATTCACAAACACTCGCGCGTCTGCGATCGGTTGATCGGCGCGATCGACAACGGTACCTGTGACGCGCAGCGTACGTGCATCCACGGAAAGTCGAAGGTCATCGACATGAGCGTCTCCATCGCGAAGGAAGATCGGCTCTGGTGGTGTTCCGACGAAGTCATACGGTTTTGCGCTTGCCTCACTGGCCGCGACTCGCACGCGGTAAGCGCCGCCGCCAGTCATCGCAGTACAACGGAAGCGACCCGCAGCGTCGGTTGTGCAGTTACTCAGATCATCCGCTTCGCGCCAGTCGAAGTTCACGAACGCGCCGGCAACCGGGGATCCCTTTGTGTCAACGACGCTGCCAGAGATCGACGCGCCGTAACGAAGCTCGACATCCATCTCCGTTCGCGTACCGGGCTCGACTCTGATGCGCTTGTCCAGGTTGACGAAAGCGCCCGCTGCAGGACTGTGACCGAACAGGAGGTACTCATCCGCTGCGAGGTCATCGAAGACGAATCGACCAGTTTCGTCACTCTCGGTGGTTCGCCTGTTGGTCCATTTCGTTCCGGAGGTGCCCACCAACGTATTGGGTATCGCCTTCCCCTTGCGGCGAACGGTTCCGACGATCGAGCCAAGCTGTTCAACGTCCAGGTCGACCGATTGCTCACCAGGAGAGATCCGGATGCTTGCGGGTGATCGGAGTCGGTATGGTGACGTGCCGAGACTCAGAGTCCCGATCGACAAACCGTCCAACACGAACGTCCCGTCCTCCTGGCTCACAGCCTCGTTGATGCGCGAGGTGATCTGACTCCGCGCTTGATAGGTCGGCAACTCTGCCCGATCGAAGACGGCGACACCGGCGACGGGGCGTCCGCCTGACAGGACACGTCCGCGAAGGACTCCGCGCTCGCTGACTGTCAGCTGTATCTCCTTCGAGGCGCCTGCGCGAACATCGACTATCGTCGGAGTTGAGGCGGCGCCGCGGGCGAGTGCTTGAATCCTCAGGCGCCCAGGAGCCAGGGCGGAGAGCTCGAATCGGCCATTTGCGTCACTCACCGCATGAACAACGGCGGGCTGCTCGGTACCAGGGCGCGGTGCGGCTTCGTCCCAGTTCACGCGGACATTTGCCATCGCAACCGGCTCTCCCTTCGCGTTCAACACGCGTCCGGAAATCGTCGCCTCCGGACTGAGCATGAAGTGATGCCGAACACGCCCGACCAGTGGAGCGATAATCTCGACGGTTCCGTACCCGCTCGCGCGAACGACGAGGCGGCGATCGTCTGGCGCGTGGCCCTGCGCATTCAGACAAATATCGAACGAGCCGTTCGCGTCACTCTCCGTTCCGATCACACCCTGCGCCAGCAACTGCGCTTGCGCGATCGGGCCGCCGGACGCGTCGACGACTTTTCCATAGAGCCCCACGACGCAGGGCTCGAGAACCACGACGACATGCTCGGAGTCGAGGCGAGGGTCGCGCAGATCGACGCGCCGGATGGTCGCCACTCGACCGGGCAAGTAAGCGCCCACGTCGTAGCGTGTTGCTGGCTGGACACCGAAATCGAAACGACCATCTGCAGCTGTTCTGGTCTGCCGCTGGCTGACGAGTCCGACGCGCGAAGCTTCGTCCTCGAGCCGGACCAAGGCACCGCTTGCAGGCGCGCCGTCCACCCGTACGGTGCCCGAGATCCGTCGCGGCTTGACACCCTCTTGTGCGAACCATCCGGGTGGGCGCTGATCGGTACGAAGTTCAGCGAATGCACCGAGCTTCCACTTCGCAACGCCGACGTGAACACGAGCAGCTCCGCTTCCGCTGGTCGTGACTCCAGTCGAAGACGGATCGCCCGAGCCTGGGTTCATCACCAACAGCACAACACCGCCCAGCAGCAGGGCGATGAGCGCGATGAGGAGCATGACCTTCTTGGTCGCATCAGCCACCGTCACTCCTTTTCGCGCAAACGCGAGTACAGCAGGCGACCAGTTCTTTCTGTCGCCGTTGACGTCATCGAGACGCGTGCGCAGCCGGGCAAGTGCTTCGCGCAGTCGCCACCGCACCGTACTTTCAGGAACGTCGAGACGCTTCGCGATCGCGGCCGAGGTCTGTCCTTCAACGAACCGAGCGAGCACCGTCGAGCGATAAGGCTCGTCCAGTTCGAGCACCAGATCGACGAGGAGACGATGAAGTCGCACCTGGTCGAGAAGGTCGTCTGGTGCGACCGTCTCGTTCATCTCTGGAACGGCGGCTTCGCGTTGCATACGACGCGAGTCCGCACGGCGACGCATTCGCGAGTGATCGCGCAGGACCTTCGCCAACCACGGTCGCAGTGGCTGCGACACATCCGGGTTCCGCCGCCACGCGGTGATCCACGACTCCTGCACCAGGTCGTCGGCGTCGTCGCCGTCGCCGGCGAGGGTCACCGCTAGGCGTTTGAGCCAGCCGGCCTCTGCTAGCAACGCTTCGGGGTCCATCCCATCAGCCACAACCGATCCTGCCGCTGCGCACCGGAACGTTGGAAGCAGCCGCCATTATTACGACACTGTTTCGCTGTTCGCGTGTTCAGCAGCCTCCGCGCTCCATACAGGAGGTGGCGGTAGATGCGCCCCATGGGAACCGCCTCCGTTACTAAAGCCGACCCATCCCGACGCGATTTGGATGATCGCACCGGCGGCGGCCCGCGTGGGCCACGCTCGAGATCACGCCCGTTTCAGGCGTAGATCATCTTCCGCGTCATCCCGCCGTCCGCGACGAAGTTCTGGCCGGTGATGAACTCGGCCTCGTCCGAGAGCAGCCACCCGCACAGGTTCGCGATGTCGTCGGGGCGACCGACCCGGCCGACCGGGTGCTGGGCGTGGTCCTCGCGCCGGAGCCGCGGGCGATGGCGCTGGTCGCGCGGCGCGAGCTCGTCGGTCGCGATCCAGCCGGGGCTGATGCAGTTGACGCGGATCCGCGGGCCGAGGCTGATCGCGAGCGCGTGGGTCAGCGCGACGACGGCGCCCTTGCACGCGGCGTACGGCTCGGTGTCGCGCTCGGACTGCAGCGCGCGCGTCGAGCCGAGGTTGATGATCGAGCCCCGCGCGCGCCGGAGGTGGACGACCGCGTGCTTCGCCACCAGGAACGTGCCGGTGAGGTTGACGTCGAGGAACTTCCGCCAGCGCACGAGCGAGAGCGACTCGATCGGGCCGACATCGGGATCCGCGATCGCCGCGTTGTTGACCACGCCATCGAGCCGCTTGCCCCAGCGCGCGCAGGTCGCGATCGCACGGCGGACGTCGCGCTCGCTCGAGATATCGGCCCGCACGAAGCTCGCGCGCTCGCCGTACTCGCGCACCGCGTCGAGGCCGGCGTGGCGATCGGCGTCGACGACGCAGACCCGCGCACCGTCGTCGATCAGCCGCTTCGCGATCGCGCGCCCGATCCCCCGCCCGCCACCCGTGACGAGAAACACCTTGCCGTCGAACCGCATGCGGGTGTGAGGCTCACCGAGCACGCGCGACGCTGCAAGGCATGCGCGCCGTGAATTCACGCCACGCGAGAATCCGGATCAGTCATCTACAGAGCAGCGCGGTGCGAGGCGACGCGCGAGCTCGGCGTCCTGCTGCTGGTGAGGCAGCAAGCAGACCTGGACCAGCCAGTCGGTCGCGCACACCGGATCGGGCACGCCCTTCTGCTCCTCGCGCCAGCGCAGCAGGACGGCCGGCGACGCGCGCTCGACGACGCGGATCAGGTTGTTGATGTACCCCTCGCTGCGGCCGAGTGCGCGCGCGATGCGCGGCCCGGTCCAGCCCTTGTCGCGCAGGACCTTGCACCACAGCGCGAGGTCGCAGGTCCCGGCAAACTCGATCCCCATCCTGGTCTCTGGCGTGTCCACGGCGATCCTCACGGCTCGCTGCTAAGACGCTCGCGGTGGCACCCTTCATTCCACGCCGACCGCGCGCGATTCGTGGGCGGCGCCCTGTCGGGGCGCCGATGGCGTGCGGTACGATGGGCGACTCATGCCTCGACATCACGTTGTCCTTGCACCCGCCGCCACGCTGCTCGTCGGGTGCGTCGTCCCCGTCGCCCAACCGACGACCCCGCAGCCCACGAACACCCCACCACCGCCCGGCCACACGACCGCCAGCCACACGCCGCCGCCGCCCGGCGAGGAACCGCCGCCGAGCATGCCGGTGCTGCGCTTCGACGTCAGCGGTGAGCTCGCGAACCCGCGCGGCGAGCTCGCGGAGCGCCAGGACAGCGCGAAGGCCCTGCGCGTCGCCTTCGGTGGCAACTTCACGCCGAACTTCGCGTTCGGCATCGCGACGCGGTACGTGGCGACGTCGCCGAAGCTCGCGCCCGGCGGCATGGAGCGCACCGAGCTGTACGCGAACCTCATCGGCATGTACCTGCGGTTCAGGATCCCGGTCGCGCCCCAGCTGTCGGGGTTCATCGAGGTCGAGCCTTCGCTCGTTGGCCTGCACGCGCCCTGTGAGGATCTGACGAGCTTCACGTGCGGCGAGGACGGGTTCGAGTTCGTGCCGCGGCTCGGCGCGACCGGACGCGTGGGCGGGGTCTTTCACGTGGTTCCGAACAGCGTCGACCTCTACGGCTACATCGCGCTCGAGACGACGTACCCCGAAGAGGGTGGCTGGCTGAGCATCGGTGCCGGCCTCGCGATGCACTTCGGCAAGTCGCAGGCGGACCTCGCGGCTGGACGCTGAGCTCGACGGGCTCAGCCGCCGGTGGCAGCGCGTGCGGCCGCGAACACGGCGTCGAGCATCGGCACGGTGAGCCGGCCGGTGAACGTGTTCTGCTGGCTCACGTGATACGAGCCGAACAGCGCGTAGGGTCCCACCTCGGCGTGCGCGGCGTGGCCGAACTTCGGGCGCGGCTTGCCGATCGGATGGCCGGCGGCTGCAGCGGCGAGCAGGAAGCCCTCCCAGCCAAACCCGCCGAGCGCGATCACCGCGCGGATGTCGCGGAGCAGCGCGAGCTCGCGAACCAGGAACTTCACGCAGCGATCGCGCTCCGCCGGTGACGGCTTGTTGTCGGGCGGCGCACAGCGCACGACGTTCGACACGTACGCGCCGGTGAGCACGAGGCCGTCGTCGATGCCGGTCGAGGTCGGCTGGTTCGCATAGCCGGCGCGGTGGAGGGCGCCGTAGAGCCAGTCGCCGGAGCGATCGCCGGTGAACACCCGGCCGGTGCGGTTGCCGCCGTGGGCCGCCGGCGCGAGGCCGAGGACGAGCAGGCGCGCACGCGGATCGCCGAACCCGGTGATCGGGCGTCCCCAGTAACGCTCGCCGGCGTAGCGCTTCGGGGGCTCGGCGGCGGCGACCTCGCGGCAGCGCACGAGGCGCGCGCACCGACGGCACGCCGTGATCTCCGCGGCGAGGGTGGCGAGGTTGCGCGCTGCGGTGCCCGGCACGGCGCGAGGTTCGCACGACTGCGACACGCGCTGCGGTGTCGTGATCGCAGGAGCTGCGTCACCTGCTGATGTCGAGCGTCCTCGCTGTCGCGCGACATGCGGTGTCGCGCGCGACCACGGGTCTGTCACGTGGCTTGATCGACGTGACGTTCGCGGATCACGCGCGGTCGTCTACGTGTGGACGATGCACTCTCGAGGCACTTCGATCGCGTTCGTGATGCTCGCCGCTGCCGCGAGCTCGGCCCTGGCACAATCGCAGACAACCGGTGCGATCCAGGGCCGCGTCGTCGAGCGCGCGACCAGGGAGCCGATGGCCGGTGTCACGGTCATCGTCGCCGGTCCGGCGTTGATGGAGCCGCAGAGCGCGATCACCGATGAGGACGGCGGTTACAAGATCACCGAGCTACCGCCGGGCGCCTACGCGGTCACGTTCCATGCCGAGGACTCCGAGCTGCTGCGCACCGGCATCGGCGTCAGCGCGAATCACGTGACGCCCGTGTTCCAGGCGATCAGGCGCGGCGAGGTCGTCGAGATGCACGCCCCGCCACCGCAGATCAACGTGACGTCGACCGATCACGGCAGCAAGCTCGACAAGCAGTTCCTCGAGAAGATCCCGTTGCCGAGCCGCACCGCGGATGGCGCCGCCGGGACGCAGGCGGGTGCGCACAACGACGGGATCGGCACCGCGTTCTCGGGCTCGACGTCGCTCGAGAACCGGTACCTCGTCGACGGCATCGACATCACGGGGCTGACCTTCGGCGACGTCGGCACGCCGGTGCTCAACGAGTTCGTCGAGGAGATCGAGATCCTGACCGGCGGCTACAACGCCGAGTGGGGCCGCGCGATCGGCGGCATCGTCAACATCGTCACCAAGTCGGGCTCGAACCGGTTTCGCGGCAGCGTGTTCGGCACGTTCCAGCCCGGGCAGCTGTCGGCCAGGCGCAAGGCCGCGCCGGTCAACGCGTCGTCGATCGATGTCACCGCCGATCGCGGCTACTCGGCCGACTTCGGCGCCGAGCTCGGCGGGCCGCTGATCCGCGATCGACTGTGGTTCTACGCCGGCTTCGCGCCGCAGCTGTCACGCACGCGGTTCACCCGCACCACGAAGCGACAGACCGACTGCCGGACGCTGCTGGCGAGCGGCGAGCTCTCGCACTGTGACCCGCGGACGGCCGCGCAGGGCGGGTTTGCCAACGGCGCCGCCGATGTCGATCCGAAGACCGGGTTCTTCGTGACCGAGGAGATCGATCGCGACGTCCGCGCGAGCAGCTCGCGGTCGTACTCGGCGATCGGCAAGCTCAACCTCGCGATCACGCCGAAGCAGCAGGCGCAGCTCAGCGCGATCGTCGTGCCCTCGCGCAGCCGGTCACCCGGGCTGCTCGGCTTGCCGACAACGGGTCGCCGCACGAGCGGCACCACCTTCGACACCGCGGCACGCTGGAGCGCGAAGCTCGACGGCGATCGGATGGAGCTCGAGGCGCTGGTCGCGTGGCACCACGCCACCGTCGAGAGCGGCGCGCTCGATCCCGCGCTCGACAGCACGCCGGCGCAGGTCCTGATCGGCGGCAACCTCGGGCGCTGGAGCGCGCTCGGCGGCGAATCGCAGCGCACCGTCGAGAAGTGCAGCGATGGCGGCGCCGGCGATCCGTATCCCGGCATCACGAACTGCCCGCTGACGGCGTATTCGATCGGCGGCCCCGGCGCGCTCGCACGCGACCGCGAGGATCGGCTCGCGAGCCGGCTCTCGGTGCTGCGGCGCGCGCGGCTGCTCGGCACCCACGAGCTCAAGGCCGGCATCGACGCCGAGAACGACAGCAAGCGCACGGCGCGGCTGTACTCGGGCGGCGCGTCGATCATCAACTTCGGCGGCACCGTCGACGTCACCCGCTGGGTGCAGCTGGCGGGCCCCGACGACAAGGATCCGCGGTTCGATCAGATCTGCAACACGCCGGATACCGACGGTGCGACCGGTGAGGCGACCCGCGCGTACTCGTGCGATCACATCGCCGGCGGCATCGGCGCCCCCGGGACCACCATCGACGGCCGCACGCTCCACTGGGCCGCGTACCTCCGCGACTCGTGGCAGCCGCGCTCGAACCTCACGCTCAACGCCGGGGTCCGCTACGAGGAGCAGAAGATGCTCTACGCGTCGAACCTGCGCGGCACCGTCGACCCGTTGACCGGCAACCGGTTCGGCGACACCGCGATGCACCTGCGCGGCAACTTCGCGCCGCGGCTCGGCGCGATCTGGGATCCGACCGAGATCGGCCGCTCGAAGGTGTTCGCGTCATGGGGGCGGTTCTTCGAGGCGATCCCGATGAACATCAACGATCGCTCGTTCGGCGGCGAGGTGAGCTACCAGCAGACGTTCGAGACCGCGAGCTCGCCGTTTCCGTGCGGCGCACCCGATCCGGCGCTCGGCATCGCGAACGGTGTCGGGTGCCTGTCGCCGGCGGGGCCGCCGACCACCGAGCAGCTGTTCGGCTCGAGCGGCGTGCTCGTCGCGCCCGGCATCAAGGCGCAGTACCTCGACGAGCTCTTGCTGGGCGTCGAGTACCAGCTCGCCGAGGACGTCAAGCTCGGCGTGATCTACCAGCATCGCGAGCTCGGGCGCGTCGTCGAGGACGTCTCGACCGATGGTGCGTCGACGTACATCATCGCGAATCCCGGCGAGTGGTCGGCGAGCGAGGAGCGCGCACTCGAGCGCCGGATCGCGCGCACCGAGGATCCGGCTGCTCGCGCGCGGCTCGAGCACGAGCTCGGCATGTACCGCGGCATCCGGCGCTTCGATCGCCCGCAGCGCAACTACGACGCACTCGAGGTGACGCTCGCGCGGCGGTTCTCGCGCGGCCTGTTCGTGCAGGCGTCGTACACGTACTCGCGGACCGAGGGGAACTTCCCGGGCAGCGTGTCGTACGACAACGGCCAGGTCGATCCGAACATCTCGTCGCAATACGACCTGATCGAGCTACTCGCGAACCGCCGCGGCCCGTTGCCCCAGGATCGCCCGCACTCGCTCAAGCTCGATGGCTACTACACGTTCGACCTCGGCCCGCGCCAGTCGTTGACGTTCGGTACCCGGCTACGCGCGGTCTCGGGCATCCCGATCAACGCGCTCGGCGGGCACTACCTCTATGGTGCCGACGAGTCGTTCCTGCTGCCGCGCGGTCAGCTCGGCCGCACCGGCATGCAGCACGGCGCCGACCTCCACATCGCCTACGGCCGCAAGCTGGCGCGCGGGCTTGCCGTCGAGGTGTTCGCGGACATCTTCAACCTCTACAACCATCAGGGCACGTTCGACGTCGACACGACCTATGCGCCGCAGCGCGGGCCCGACGGCGAGAGCAACGTCAACCCGATCTCCGGCGGCACCTACGAGGATCTGCTGTGGGCCAAGGCGATCGACCGCTCCGGGATGGAGACGTCGCGTCCGATCCAGCGCAACCCGAACTTCGGCAAGACGATCGGCCGCTATGCCCCGGCGTCGGCACAGGTGGGGTTTCGGCTGACGTTCTGATCGAGGCCTCGACGGGCTATCATGGCGGCGGCGGTGGCCCGGCCCGCGAGCCAGGGCGTGATCAAGATCCAGTAAGCTGGCGCGCGCTGAAGCACAGCGGCGCGGTGTGAATGCGCTGCGTTGACGCGAACCCGCAGTGAAGCTCGCGCAGGATCCGCGACTTCGCGGGTGCCGCGCTGCGGTACGAGACTTGCTGACCATCGTCCTCATGAGATCGATCCGCAAGGTTGTCGTCCTCGGCGCGAACGGTGCGATGGGCTCGGGTTCCGGCGCGGTGTTCGCTGCCGCTGGCATCCCGACGGTCTTCCTCGCGAGGACGATCGAGAAAGCCGAGGCCGGCCGTACGCGGGCCGAGCAGCTGACGAAGGGCAAGGTCTCCGCGAAGTCGATCGCGTGCGGCACGTACTCGCAGGATCTCGGTCATGCGCTCGCCGACGCCGACCTCGTGTTCGAGGCGGTCGCCGAGGATCTCGCGGCGAAGCGCGAGGTGTTCGAGCTGATCGACAAGCTGCGCCGTGACGACTCGATCGTGGCGACGGTGTCCTCGGGCCTGTCGATCGGCGCGATGTGCGCGGACCGCAGCGCGAGCTTCCGCAAGAACTTCCTCGGTATCCACTTCTTCAATCCACCGACGGTGATCGTCGGATGCGAGCTCATTCCGCACGCCAGCACAGATCCCGGTGTCGTCGCGGTCGTTCGCGACTTCCTGACCTCGGTCGTCGGACGTGAGGTCGTCGAGACCCGCGACACGCCGGCGTTCGCGGGCAACCGCCTCGGCTTCAAGGTGCTGAACGAGGTCGCGCAGCTCGCCGAGGAGCACGGCGCCGCGTTCATGGATCAGCTCGTCGGCCCGCACACCGGCCGCGCGTTGCCGCCGCTCGCGACGATCGACCTCGTCGGGTGGGACGTCCACAAGGCGATCGTCGACAACCTCTACGCGTCGACGCACGACGTCGCGCACGCGCAGTTCAAGCTGCCGGCGTACATGCAGCGCGGCATCGATCGCGGTCACCTCGGCCGCAAGACCCGCGACAAGGGTGGGTTCTTCCGCGTCGAGGGCAAGGGCGCCGATGCGAAGACCTTCGTGCTCGACGCGCGGAGCGGTGACTATCGGCCGCTGAGCGAGGTCTCGCCGCCGATGCCGACGTTCGTCGAGAAGATGAAGAGCGCGATCAAGAGCGGCCGCCACACCGGCGCGATGGAGGTCCTGTGCACGGCCGAGGGCAAGGAGGCCGAGCTCTTGCGCAAGGTCCTGCTCGGGTACATCAGCTATGGCCTCGGGCTCGTCGGCGAGGTCGTCGAGCGTCCGCGTGACATCGACCGGATCATGGGCTTTGGCTTCAACTGGGCCCCGCCGAGCGTCCTCGTCGATGCGATCGGCCCCGGCCGCACCATCGTGCTGCTCGAGAAGGCGCAGCTGCCGGTGCCGATGTCGATCCTCGAGGCAGCGACCCACCAGCGACCGCTGTTCAACGAGCCGGCCGTCGACACCTCGCGGTTCTTCTTCGTCGCCGCCTGATCGCGCCGCCTGATCGCGCCTATGATGCCGCCGTGACCGACGCTCCGGCGCGCTTCTTCACGGCTGGCTACGCCGAGCACGCGACGCTTCGCGACGGCACACCGATCGTGCTGCGCTTGCTGACGCCCGAGGACAAGAGCCTCCTGCAGGAGGGCTTCGAGCGGCTGTCCGCGGAGTCACGCTACGCACGCTTCTTCTCCCCGAAGCTCGCGCTCACCGCCGACGAGCTGCGTTACCTGTGCGAGATCGATCAGGAGAACCACTTCGCGATCGGCGCGGTCCGCGCGGATGGTGATGATGATGGTGATGGCCCCGACGATGGCCGGGGTGATGGCCCGAATGATGGTCAAGTCGGCCTCGGGATCGCACGCTTCATCAGGCTCGCGGAGCCGCCGGCGACGGCCGAGGCCGCGATCACCGTCGCCGACGAGGCGCAGGGCCGCGGGCTCGGCAAGCTGCTGTTCCTCCGGCTCTGCGCGGCGGCCCGCGAGCGCGGGATCGAGACGTTTCGCTGCGAGGTGCTCGGATCGAACGCGGGCATGCAGCACCTGATCGAGCACGTGGCACCCGAGCGGCGAATCGAGGTCGGCGGCGGCGTGATGTCGATCGAGATGGCGGTGCCCGAGGTCATGCCGACCGAGCCGATCGCCGCGCCGCTTCCGGAAAATCCGATGTACCGGCTGTTCCGCGCCGCCGCCGAGAATGCGGTCGAGTGGACCGACGCGATATGTCGACTCTGGGGACGTTAGGCGCGATCTCGAAACTGAAAATGAAACTCGATCGCGATCTCGTCGCGCGCGGTAGCCATGCGACGGCAGCGATGCCCGTGCCCGCGTGCTACACGCGATCATGGCGAGCACCGACGACGTCCGACGGTTCCAGTCGAACCGGCAGGACGAGATCGACAGCGCGATGCAGTACCGCGCGATGGCCGCAGCCGAGCCGGACGAGACCGTCGCACGCGTCTACCGCGAGCTCGCCGCCGTCGAGGAACGCCACGCCACGTTCTGGGAGACCCAGCTTGCCGCACGCGGCGTCGCGCCGGGGCCGCGCAAGCCGAGCTGGCGCGCCCGTGTCCTGAGCTGGACCGCCCGCAAGTTCGGTGCCCGGATGATCCTGCCGACGGTCGCGAACCGCGAGACCGTGGGTCGCAACGACTACGCGGTGCAGACCGAGAGCCGGCACACCCAGATGCCGGCGCAGGAGCGATCGCACGCGCGCGTGCTGAACGCGATGGTGAAGCGCCGTGAGGGCGCGCACGGCAGCGAGCTCGCGCGCGTCGAGGGCCGGCATCGCAACATCGGTGGCAACGCGCTGCGCGCCGCGGTGCTCGGCGCCAACGACGGACTGTGCTCGAACCTCGCGCTCGTGATGGGCGTTGCCGGCGCCACCGCGAGCGCGCCGGCGATCTTGATCGCGGGAACCGCCGGGCTCGTCGCGGGAGCGTGCTCGATGGCGCTCGGCGAGTGGATCTCGGTGACGAGCTCGCGCGAGCTGGCGGAGCGCGAGCTGCGCGTCGAGCGCGACGAGCTCGAGCTCGCGCCCGAGGAGGAGCGCAAGGAGCTCCAGCTGATCTACGAGGCCAAGGGCGTGCCTGCCGAGGAAGCCAAGCAGCTGTCGCAGCGATTGCTCGACGACCCGACCAACGCACTCGACGTCCTCGCACGCGAGGAGCTCGGTCTCGACCCCGATGATCTCGGCGGCTCGCCATGGACCGCGGCGATCACGTCGTTCGTGCTGTTCGCGATCGGCGCGCTGTTCCCGGTGCTGCCCTTCGTGTTCGCGACCGGCATGGCTGCCGTCGGGATCAGCATCGCGGTCTCGGGTCTCGCGCTGTTCGCGATCGGCGCGGCGATCACCGTGTTCACCGGTAAGCCGGTCTGGTTCTCGGGCTCGCGACAGCTCGTGCTCGGGCTCGCCGCCGCCGGCGTGACCTACGGCATCGGCCGTGCGCTCGGCGTCGCCCTCGCTTGAATTGACCGCGGAAGGTCACGATTGACCGGCCGCGAAGGTCACGATTGACCGACCGCGAAGGTCACAATTCACGGTTCGAGTACTCCGTTGCCGGATCGCACACCGAGCGGAGCCGCGCGGCGCGGCGCGGCATGCGACTTGCTGTCACCGGTCGTATGGAAGCCTCGACGCTGGATCATCCTACCCCCGCGCTGCCCTCGTTCTTCGACCACTTTCCCGCAGCGGCCACCGAGCCCAAGCATGCGGTCAGCCGTCGGAAGCTGGCGTTCTGGGGCAGCCTGCTCGCGGTGCCTGCGGCCGCCACGATCGGCACGCTGATCGGCTCGCGTCGCACCGGGATCATGGCGGGCGCGATCGCGGCGCTCGGGCTCGGTGCGCTACGCTGGCAGCTCGCACGCTGGTTCAGCGACACGCCGGCGTACGAGACGCTTGGCAAGATCGGTGACGTCGAGCTCCGCCGGTACCCGTTCCGGATCGAGGCGCGAGCCGATATCCAGGCGTCGGATCTCGAGGTCGCGCTCGATCGCGGCTTCGGTCGGCTCGCCTGTTACCTCTACGGCGCGAACACCGACCGCGAGGACCTCGCGGTGTCGACGCCGATCCTGACCACGATGCGCGATGGCGTGTACACGACCGCGTTCGCGATGCCACCGCACCGCGCGATGTCGACGCTGCCGCGCCCGAAGGACTCGCGCGTCGATCTTCGCGAGGTCGCCGAGAAGAAGGTCGCGGTCTATCCGTTCCGCGGTCGTTTCACCCGCGACAACATCGAGCTGCAGCAGCGCCGCTTCCTGCGCGCGCTCGTCGACGCCGGCCTCGCCGCCAAGGGCAGCGTCACGCTCGCGACGTACGACTCGCCGGCCACGCTGCCGATGCTGCGCCGCAACGAGCTGTGGATCGAGATCGTCTGAGCGTCGTCAGCCGCGCTTGCGCTTCGGTGCAGCCCTGGCTGGCTTCGCCGACCGTGATGCTGGCTTCGCGACCGACAGCTTCGCGCTGACCGGCTTCGCAGCGGGCTTCGCGCTGACCAGCCCCGCAGCGGGCTTCGCGCTGACCGTCGGCGCGGGCTTCGCAGCGGGCTTCGCGGCGACCGGCTCCGGTGTCACGATCGCCGGCGTCGCCGACTTCGGAGCGCCCTTGACCGCCTCGTAGCCGGCGATGAACTTGTCGACGGGCACCTTCGCGATCGTCTCGCCGATCACCTCGAGCGGCAGCGCATCGATCGACTTGAAGCGCACGCACGACTTACCCATGTCGAGCTTCTTGCCGGCGGCCGCGAACGCGTTGCGAAACCACGTCGCGAGAACGGGGTCGGCGTAGACGCTCGGCAGGTAGAGCGCCATGTGGTTCTTCTGCGAGCCCAGCGAGGCGATCGCGAGCGGGTGGCCGTTGTACGTCTCGGGATAGCGCGCGAGCGGGACGTACCAGCCGATCATCCCGTACTGGATGCCCTCCTCGTACCCGGCCGGCAGGTTCGCGTTGACGACGTCGCGCACGGCCTCGATCGCGGCGCGGCGATCCGGGGCGAGCGAGGCGAGGTACTCGGAGACGGTGGTGACGGCGCTGTCCATGACGCCGCCACTCTACCGCAGCGTCATGACGGTCGAGTCACGCGAGGTCTGCTTGTGATCGAGCTCCGGGGGCAAGAGCTCGCGCACGGGGTGCTCGCAAATGCTCGTCGCGCCGCCCTCGAGGATCCGGCTCGCCACCGTCGACCACTCGAAGGTCTCGATGCTCGGCGTCTCGGATTTCGGATCGAGCTTCTCGATGAGGATGCCCGGCAGCGGACGAGCGGGCCATTGATGCCGTGCGAGCGATCGGGGAAGTCCCTGTCGGTTTTCCAGTCGTGGTGCGATCGGCACGGTGAGATCGAGCGGTCACGCCCGATCGGCGGTGTGCTCGACCAGGTTTTGCCAGATCTTCGACGGTTATCGACCCTGGCACGCGACGTGCTGAAGTAGGCACCTGGAGGAAATCATCCATGCGCCGAATCATCTATACCGCTCTCCTCGTCGCGGCCGTCGCCACGGGTTGCGCCGGCAGCGGGACGGTGGGCTACCAGGCGACGTACGCCGCGCCTGCGCCCGACCTCGTATATGTCAGCCCCGGCGTCCAGGTCATCGCCGACTACGACGAGCCGATCTTCTACTCGGACAGCTACTACTGGCGATTCTACGGCGGCACCTGGTACCGCTCGCACACGTACACCGGCGGCTGGGTCTACGCGCGGCCGCCGCGCGCGGTCATCAGCATCGATCGACCGTACGCGTACGCGCGCTATCGCCCCAATGGCTACGTCTCGCGGCGCTACAGCAATGACCGCGGGTACCGCCAGGGCCCCGCCGTCCGCGACCATCGCTACGATCAGCGGCCGTACGGTCGCCCGGCGCCGGCACCGCAGCGGGGCGGCACGCCGATCTACGACCGGTTCCGCGATAACCGCACGCAGCCGCCGCGTGGGACGACGCCGGTCTACGACAATCGTGCGCAGCCGCAGCGCGCGACGCCGATCTACGACCGGTTCCGCGACAACCGTGCGCAGCCGCAGCCGCAGCCGCAACGCCCTGGCGTCCGTGGCAACCAGCACAACCGTGCCGACGATCGTGATCGGAAGCGCGAGCGTCCCCGCGACCACCGCTGATCGCTGACGCGCCACCCTCGTGGTGGCTCGTGGTAACGAGGCCCATGCGCCATGCGCTCGTGGGCCTCGTCGTCGTTTCGGCGGTCGTTTCGGCATGTGGCGGCGCGCGATCGCCGCGACCGTCGCTGGTGTCCACGGCGGAGCAGTCACAGTACCAGCGCACCGGTCGTTACGACGAGGCGGTCCGGCTGTGCCACGACTTCGCGCGCGCCTACGATCACGTGCGCTGCGACGAGATCGGCCGCACCGTCGAGGACCGTCCGCTGCTCGCGCTGCGGATCGCGCGCCGCCCGAACCTGCCGATGATCTACATCCAGGCCGCGATCCACGCCGGCGAGATCGAGGGCAAGGACGCGGGCTTCGTCTTCCTCCGCGATCTCCTCGACGGCAAGGTCGCGCCCGGCGCGCTCGACGCCGTGTCGATCGTGTTCGTACCGGTCGTCAACCCCGACGGCCACGAGCGGTTCGGTCCGAACCATCGCCCGAACCAGCGCGGGCCGCTCGAGATGGGGTTTCGCACGAACGCCGCGCGGCTGAACCTCAACCGCGACTTCGTCAAGGCCGACGCACCCGAGACCCAGGCCGTGCTCGGCCTTCTGCGGACGACCGACCTGGTGCTGTTCGTCGATCTGCATACGACCGACGGCGCGAAGTTCGAGCACGACATCAGCACGGTCGTATCACCGTACGCGCCGCGTGCAGATGGGCTCGACGAGGCGGCGCACGCGCTGTCGACGCATCTCCAGCAGCGGCTCACCGCGCTCGGTCACCTGCCACTGCCGTTCTACCCGTCGTTCAACGACGAGAACGATCCAGCCTCCGGGTTCTCGGCCGGCGAGGCTCCTCCACGGTTCGGCAACTACTACATGGCCTCGCGCGGCCGCCTCGCGCTGCTCGTCGAGACTCATAGCTGGCGGACATACCCGGAGCGCGCGAAGAGCACGTACCACACGCTGCAGATCGTGCTCGAGCACGCGATCGAGCACGCGCGCGGCTGGCGCGAGCTGTCCGAGGCCGTGTCGCGCGCCGATGCCGCGCTCGCCGGCAAGCCGGTCACGTTGCTGTGGAAGATGACGACGCGATCACGCGAGCTCGAGTTTCGCGGCTATGCCTACGAGAAGCGCACCTCGGAGCTGACGACCGGGACCTGGCTCGTCTACGACGAACAGACGCCGCAGATCTGGAAGGTGCCGTACTTCGAGGAGGTCGAGCCGAGCGTCACCGTCACTGCGCCGGGCGCCGGCTACATCATCGACGGCGGCTTCGCGCCGCTCGTCGCGCGCGTGCTCGCGCACCACGGCATCACGTTCACCGCGATCCGCGGCGAGCCCCGCGTGGCGGTCGAGGCCTATCGCGCGACCAAGGCGACCTTCGGCGCACCGTACGAAGGCCGCCAGCGCGCGACGATCACCGGCGCGTGGGCCGCCGAGACCCGGACGCTCGAGCGCGGCGCGATCTTCGTGCCGATCGCGCAGCCCACCGCGCGTCTCGTGATGCACCTGTTCGAGCCCGCGCTACCGGATTCGCTCGCGCAGTGGGGGCACTTCAACGTGGTCTTCGAGCGCAAGGAATACATGGAGCCGTACGTCGTCGAGGAGGTCGCGCGCGCGATGCTCGCCGCCGATCCGGCACTGCGGGCCGCGTTCGACGCCGCGCTCGCGGCTGATCCGGAGCTGGCGAAGAGCGCGGAGCTGCGCCGCGACTTCTTCTATCGCCGGCATCCGGCGTGGGACGAGCGCGTCGAGCTGCTACCGGTCTACCGGACCGCGACGGCGCCGTAGCGGCCTTTAGAACGACCTCATAGGCGATCACGTAACGGCGAAGGCAGACCAACGCGCAGCCAAGCCCGAATCCGTGGGGTCGAGGTCCCGCTCGGTAGTCGTGCGCGTGATTCGTGTTACCAGAGTGACGATGAAGAAGGGCGAGGTCTACGCGATCGATGTCGGCGCGGTCTATCGACCCGCGCACAAGGCGCTGCACGGCAAGATCCTCCTCGCGTGGTGCTACGGCCCCGCCGGCAAGCTGGCCTCGGGCGAGCCGCTCTATCGATTCGCGGTCGGCGATACGCTCTTCGACAAGAAGCCCGCACTTGCCGAGGTGCGGAAGCGAAAGCTCGTGGTGAACACCCTCACGAACAACAACCCGGCCGGGGTCGCCGCCGTCTACGACGCCCAGGAGGCTCCCTCACGCGGCGTCACTCTCCTCGGCGAGCTGACCTCGCTCCCGCCGCTCACGCCGAAGCAGATCAAGCAGCAGCCGCCGTCTGGCGGCTGGGTGGGCATGGCGCTCGACTACAACTTTCATTGGCGCGAGATCCACGACGGCGCCTCACTGAAGCGAGCGCGTGACGCCGAGGACGCGAAGGAAAAGAAGAAGGCCGGCGCCGCGACCAAGAAACGTCGCGCCGGCGGCCTCGCCGGCATGGCGCGGCGCACGCTCCTCGCCGATTGGAAGGGTCTCGTGTCGAAGAAGCGCGCCGATGCGACGCGCGCCATCCTGAAGGCCGCGATCGCCGAGCTGCTGAAGACGAAGGAGACCTCGGCGAGGACCAAGGTGCTCGAGAAGGCGGTCCTTGCCATCAACGCCTATGACGACAAGCAGGGCGGCTTCATCGAGACGCCCGAGCGAGAGGCGTTGATGGAATGCCTCGAAGACCTCGCCTCCGCGAGCGGCCTCGGGAATGTAACCGAGCAGCTGAACGACTGGCGCGACTGGTAGGGCGTGCAGATCTCGGTGCGGTCAGTCGATCAGACAGGCCGCCGCAAGCACGCCGTCTTTTTCCGTCGACAACTACCCCTCACCGATGCGTGCGATCTAGAACTGCGGAACCGGCGCGCGCGTGTAGAACTGGTTCGCCTCGCGGCCCTTCGCGTTGCGCGCGGGGTAGTAGCGATAGCCGAACACGAGGACGCCTTCGCCGGCGAGCTGGTTCGACGCGAGCTCGAGCGCGCGATCGTCGGCGCCCGAGGCGGCGAGATCGAGGTCGGTGATCTGCGCGGACAGGTTCGAGTTGAGCTTCTGTTCGGTCAGGCTCGCGCACGGCGTGGTGATGCAGCGAATGCCGTTGTCCTTGACGAGCACGGCGACGCCGACGTTCGCGCCGGTCGGGCTTCCGGGGACCCACACCTCGGTGACGTACAGCGAGGCACCGCGATCCAGTGGATCGGGCGCGATGTCGCCCTTGAGGATCAGGCTCTCGCCGGCGCGCAGGCGGTCCTCGTACGACTTCGCGACCGAGGCAGGCATCGCCGTGCCCGACCAGTCGATCGAGTCGACGTAGCAGCGTGCGGCTGTCGAGCCGCGACCGCAGATCGTCGAGGCGCGGTTTGGACGCGACACGAAGAACCCACCGCAGCGGGCGTCGAAGCTGCACGCGCGGAGGTCGGGCTGTGCATAGAAGAACGTGAAGGCTTCGGCCGAGAAGTCAGTCTTGCCGGTCTCGCCGTCGGCGCTCGACTCACCCTCGAGCTCGTCGGAGGGCGTATCGGTGGCGCAGTTGGGAAGCAGGCCGATGGCGAGGATGGCCGCGAGGCCGGTCGAGAACATGGAGGCGCGCATGAGGTAACTCCGAGAGGTGAAGCAAGTGCGTGATTAGTTACGCATGCCGATGTGCAACGGCAGTGCCCGAGCACACTCCTGGAGTTCTAACGAGATGCGTCATTCACCTGCTGGCGACGCGGCTGGCCATGGCTACTCGACGCGCAGGACGATCTTGCCGAACCCGACGTTGCTCGCCATTCGCGCGTGCGCCGCCGCCGCCTCGGCGAGCGGCATCACGGTGTCGATCACCGGCACCAGCTTGCCGCGCGCGACGAGCGGGACGACCTGCTCCTCGAACACGCGCATCGCCGCGAGCTTCTCCTCGAGCGGCCGCGAGCGCAGCACGGTGCCGGTCACGCGGATCCGCTTGCGCAGCAGGAGCCCGAGATCGAGCTCGCTCCGCGCACCGGCCATGAGCCCGACGAGCACGATCCGGCCGCGCGTCGCGATGCAGCGCAGATCCTCGTCGACGTAGCCGCCGCCGACGAGCTCGAGCACGACCGCGGGCGCGCCGATCCGCTTCACGGCGTCGGCGAACTTGCCGGCCTCCGCGACCACGCCGGCGTCGAGCCCGAGGGCCTTCGCGCGCTCGAGCTTGTCGGGGGTGCGC
>JACCTC010000027.1 GCA_013812655.1 Deltaproteobacteria bacterium
GTCCTGCGCCGCGGCGACCACGGTCGCGAGCACGTGCAGGATGATCAGCGTCGCCGCGCCCCGCATGTGATAGCGCTCGACGGTGGTGCGCGAGACGATCGCCTGCGCGACGAAGTACGCGATCACGGCGAACGGCGTCCGTGCCGCCCACAGGTGCTCGCCGAGCGTCGTCAGGAAGTCCACGCCGCGACATCCTACCCGAGCGGCCAGGGCCCGTTACTTGATGCGGTTGCGGATCAGCGCGTGCAGCGTCGCGGTGTCGAACGGCTTCTCGAGCCGATCGTTGGGCACCTCGTCGAGGAACGCGCGCGCCGCCGCGGTGAAGGCGTCGCCGGTCATGAAGACGATGCGCGCGGCCTGATCGGGGTTCTCCGCGAGCAGGCGCTCGTGGAACTCCATGCCGGTCATCTGCGGCATCATCACGTCGCACAGGATCACATCGTAGTTGTTGGCGCGGACGAGCTCGAGGGCCTCGATCGCGCTGGCCGTGGCGCGCACTTCGTGCTCTGCCGACAGCACGCGACTCAGCACGGTCGTGATCATCGGCTCGTCGTCGACCACGAGGATCCGCGCGCGCTTCGGCGTCATCGGCCGCGTCGGGGTGCGTCCGCGAGGGACGTGCTCGGCAGCCGCGATCGGCAGCGCGACCCGGAACGTCGTCCCCTTGCCGGGCGTGCTGTCGACGGTGATCGTGCCACCGAAGCCCGTCACGATCTGGTGCGAGATCGCGAGGCCGAGGCCGGTGCCCTGACCCTGCGGCTTGGTCGTGAAGAACGGGATGAAGAGCTGGCGCTGGGTCTCGAGCGACATTCCGGTCCCGGTGTCGCTGATCTCGACGACGACGGTGTTTCCTTCCGTCCGCGTCGCGACCGTGATCGTGTTGCGATCGGCGCTCCCCTCCGGGATCGCCTGGGCGGCGTTGACGATCAGGTTGAGGAACACCTGACCGAGCCGCGACTCGGTGCCGCGTACGAGCGGGGTGTCCGCGTAGCTCTTGACCAGCCGCGCGCGGTGACGGATCTCGTTCCACGCCATCCGCAGCGTCGACTCGAGCGCCGACGTCAGGCTGACGGCCCCCAGCGGCGAATCCTCGTGGCGCGCGAAGATCTTCAGGTCCTTGACGATCTGGCGAACGCGGTCCGCGGCGGTCTGCGCGTCGCCGACCATCTCGATCACCTCGGTGAGGTCGTGCGACGATAGCGTGCCCCCGCCGAACAGCTCCATCGCGAGCTCGAGGTTCGCGAGCACCGCGGCGAGCGGGTTGTTGAGCTCGTGCGCGACACCCGCCGCGAGCATGCCGATCGACGCCATCCGATCGGACACCATCAACCGATGCTGGGCGGCCCGCTCCGCGGTCATGTCGCGGAAGATCCCGACCGCGCCGAACACGCCGGCATCGTCGCGCAGCGGACGCGCACTCGCGCTGAGCCAGACCCCCTGGTCATCCTTGCCACGGTGGCGCAGCAGCAGCTGCTGGCCGTCGACGGAATCACCGTTCAACGCAACGTTCAGCGGGCGAGCGTCGAGGGGAAGCTCCTCGTTGTCGACGAGCAGCTCCATCTCTGATCTCCATTTTGTCATCGTGGCCGGATCTGCCGGCACGGCGAGCAACGCATCGGCCGCCGCATTGCGCGTCAGGATCCGACCCTCGCGATCGATGACAATGACCGCATCGGGGACGCTATTGAGCACTTCGCGCAGAAGGCGCTCGGACCGCTCGAGCTCGCGGCGCTGGCTCGCCAGCTGGTCGTCGGCTTCGCGCTGGCGGCGACGGAGCTCGACCTCGCGAAGCTCGCGCTCGATCGACGGCGCGAGCCGGGCGAACTTGCCCTTCGTCATGAAGTCATGGACGCCGGCCTTGAGCGCGCCGATCGCGATGTCCTCGTCGATCGCGCCCGAGACGATGATGAACGGCAGGTCGAGGCCGAGCTCCCGCATGATCTCGAAGGCCACGAGGCCGGTGAAGCTGCCGGGCATCGACCAGTCGGAGATCACGAGCTCCCACGGCTCCGCCAGCAGCGCGGCGCGGGTGTCGTCCGGGCTGCAGACAACGCGGTACGTGGGCTCGAAGCCACTCCGCCGGACCTCCCTGAGGAGCAACATGACGTCGTCCTCGGAGTCGTCGAGGATCAGGACCTTGAGGGGGCGAGCCATCTAGCGCACGCCGATCGGAAGCCCGCACGCTCGTCCGGTTACCCGGAGCACGATACTGGAAGCCTCACGATCCCCCTTGCTCCTCACCGCGCGAGAGAATGGTAGTCCGTCGGCCGGGGGCTGCCAAGGCAGTCTGCCGAGTGATGACTCACATGAGAAAACAAGTCTCGAAGCCGCCGGCGTATCGATGCCCTCGAGCCGGTGACAGGCCGGCGACTTCCCACGACGCCACGATCATAAACCGGTTCGGTCGAGGAGCGCGGCGAGCCGACGCGCGACTCAGTTCGCGGCGCCGACCTCGGCACCCGACAGCGTGCGGCCATCGTCTGCTGTCTGGATCCCCGCACACTGCCGGTCGAGGAAGCTCTTCAGCACCGACGCACGGCGCGGCAGGAACACGTCGCGCAGGGCCGGCGACAGGGTGCGCTGCTCGTCGACGTGCACGAAGCCAAGGCTCGACGGCCAGCGCACGTTGTTGCCGAGGTCGACGCCGTTCGAGTGCTGGTGGCAGCCGCCGCACGTCTGCGTGGTCGCGCGATCGAGGATGTTCGCCACGGTCAGCGCGGGATTGGTGATCCGACCCGCGATCTGCGTTCTGAATGACGAGCGCGTGAAGCCGCGATAGACCACGTTCGTGGCCTGCGCCGAGCTCTCGAACTCGTTGTGCTGGTTGTTCGTGGCCATCCCGATGCGCGCCGGGTTCGATCGCGAGAGTGCAGGGATCTGGTTCAGGAACGACGCCTCGAACGCCGCGGTGTTCGAATGAGTCCCGCGGAACAGCTCGTCCGCGGGATTCGTCTTCGCGGTGACGTGCGCGACTGCGAGCTTGCATGCGTCGCCGAGCGCGCACGGCTTGGTCAGCTTGAACTCGCGGAGGTGCCACTCGGTGAAGTCGGCGAAGAAGTTCGTCCGGATCTGGCCCTTGCCGGTCGCGGTGCCGGTCGCCGCCAGCCCGTAGTTCGTCGCGGTCACGACCGGCGAGAACGTCAACCCCTCGGCCGCGATGCCGGTGAAGTAGAAGCGCTCGAGCCGCGTCGCGCGCACCGCGACGTCACTCACCGACGACAGCCGCGCCCAGAAGTCGGCGACGCCCGCGCAGCCGTTGAGGCCGGCGGCGGGGTTCGGGTTCGGCAGCCGGGCCTCGAAGATGATGAACGCGCGATCGTCGGGGCTGCCGGTCAGCGCGTAGACGATGCGGTACTCGCCGCAATCGGCGCCGCTCGTCGGCGCGAGGTCGAACCGGTTCATCAGCGCGACCGGCACGAAGCGCGGCCCGGTCGTCGCGAACGGGTTGAGCGTGCCGAACTGGGTCTCGACGCGCGGGCAGCCGACGCCGTACTTGTTGGGGTCGACCGCCGGGTTCGAGCACTGGCTCCAGGTCGCCATCCAGTCGCGGTAGAGCGCGAGCGGCGTGCTGGTGCCCCGCGCGCTCGTGTTGATCGCGGACATCACGCGCTGGAACGAGAACTTCGCCAGGATCGTCGGGTCGGTGACCGCGAGCGACCGCATGGTGTTCAGTGCAGGAGTCGGGCAGGTCACGGCCTGCTCGATCTCGTCGAGCTCGACGTCGGCTTCGTCGGCGACACAGCCGAACACCGCAGCGGAGAACAGCAGGGATGTGAGTGTGGGCTGAAGTCTCATGGTGAGAGGCGCATCAGCATCCGCGATGCCACGCGCGGCCATGTCCTCGCGAGTGTGGCGTTGTCGGCTACACCCGACAGCGGATCGGTCACACAGCTCGCGAAACCGATCGCGAACGTGATCTCGCGCAAGCGGGTTTCGGTGACGTCACTTCGTCGCGCATCAGGAATCCGTCGACGAATCGCAGATATTCAAGGCGCGACACGGCAACTCGAATCGCCATGCGTCGGCTGCGACCGACACTGAACATCGCCGAAACGCAAAACCGGCCGGCAGCGCTCTAGCCCGTGATCGATCGCGACGTGGCTCGGGTGACGCGACCCACGCGGGCGTCGGGGCGTGGCCGGCGTCGCGATCAGCCGACGTGTCCGGGGCGGTACCAGGCGAAGTTGTTCGGCCGCCGGAACCCGAGCAGCGCGAAGCTGATGCTGACGTCGAGCGAGGTCACCCGGTGCCACCAGCCCGCGGGGATGAACAGCGCATCGCCCGGACCGACGATGACCTCCTTGACCAGCATCCGGCGGACCGCGGGGTGGCGCGCGGTCGCCCGGCGATCGAGATCGAGCGCGCTGAAGAACCCCTGCGGTCGATCCGCGAGCAGCGCCGTCTCGTGGGGCGAGATCAGCTCGAAGCGCTTCCGGCCGTAGATCTGGCAGAACAGGATGTTCGTGGTGTCGTGGTGGAGCGGCGTGATCGTGCCGGCCGGGCCGATCCACAGCGACGTCGCGGTCGGCTGCAGCGGCTCGAACAGGTCGCGCGGTGGGCGCACGTCGGCGAGCAGTGGCCGCAGCGCGCGGTGGCGCATCGTGTTGTTGTTCGAGACCAGATACAGGTCGTTGCTCGTGCCGGCGGCGAGCACGTCATCGATGAACCGGGCCATCCGCACGCGCTTGCGGTGCGCGCGGTAGTTTCGCTCGTAGTCCGGATCCGCCGTGCGGCCCGCGGTGATCTCGATCGAGAGCGTGCCGAACTTGCGCTTGAAGAAGGCGGGGGTCCACTTGCGCAGGGCGGGCCAGCGCGCGGTGGCGTCGGTGAGCACGACCGGGCGGTGCGCGGCCCAGTACGCGCGGAAGAACTCGTCCGCCTTTGGCGTCGTGCGGCGCTCGACCTCGGTGCTGTCGGGCTCCCCCGCGGCGTGGGCGCGGCC
>JACCTC010000081.1 GCA_013812655.1 Deltaproteobacteria bacterium
GCCGGCGCGGCTCGGCGAGCTCGTGCGGCCGGGCCTGCTCCGCCGGCGCGGTGACCTCTCGGCGTCGGCCGCGCTCGGCACAGTCGCGGTCGAGCGCGTCGTCGACGGCCTGCTGGTCTCGCTGTTCGTGTTCGGCGCGCTGTTCGCGATGCGCGGGCCCGATGCGCCGAGCTGGATGATGCCGACGGCGTACGTCGCGCTCGGCGTGTTCGCGGCGGCGCTCGTGTTCGTGGTGTTCGCGACGCGGCGTCCCGAGGCGACCGTCGCGTTCTGCATGAAGATCTCGCTGCTGCCGAAGCTCGCGCCGCGCATCGCCCGCGTGATCGAGACCAAGCTGCTCGAGATGGTGCGCGCGTTCGTCGTGATCCGCGACGTCCGCAACATGACGATCTTCGTCGTCTGGAGCACGGTGTACTGGGTCGCGAACGGCCTCGGCGTCTACGTGCTCGCGCGCGGGTTCGGTCTCGACCTCTCGGTGATGGGCGCGTTCGCGACGATGGGCGTCTGCGCGGTCGGCATCATGCTGCCGAACTCTCCCGGCCTGGTCGGCCAGTTCCAGTACTTCACGCTGCTCGGCGTCGGGCTCTACCTCGGCTTCGATGCGCGCCTCGATCAGAGCGTGCAGCCGCAGGTCTACTTCACGGCGTACGCGTTCGCGAACGTCCACTACCTGATGCAGGTGTCGTGGTACGTGCTGTGCGGCGCGCTGGGCCTCGCCTCGCCGTGGGTGTCATTCAGCGACCTGCGCCACGCGCGCCACGATGCGACCGCCGCCGCCAGCCCCGAGGAAGCAGCGCGTGCCGACGACGACCGCCAGAAACTGGCGCCCCCGGCCATGGAGAGCGACGCTCGCACGGACCGTGAAGAAGACGCGCTGGCTCCTCGCTAGTCTCATCGTCGCCGCCCTCGCCGGCCCCGCGCTGGCGCGCTCGGAGAAGACGCTCGCCTACCAGCGCGAGCAGTGCTGGCCAACTGCAGTCCGGTTCCTCCGCGTCGACGAGGGCCTCAAGCTCATCGAGAAGGACGCCGACGCCGGCTACGTCCTGTTCGAGCTCAAGGAGGACGGCAAGACGTTCCGCGGCTCGCTCGAGGTGATGACCGTGAGCGTCGACGGCCGCACGGTCGTCCGGTTCGTCATCCAGATCGAGGATCGGCCGAGCTGGCTCGAGATCGCGATGCTGACGCGGCTCGAGCGCAAGCTTCGCTCCGAGCTCGGTGCGCCGTCACCGCCTCCCTCGAAGGCCAAGGATCGCGACAAGGATCGCGACAAGGAGAAGGCCGACAAGGACCGCCCGAAGGACGAGCCTCCGAAATCCAGCGATCCGCCGCGACCCGACGAGGGTGGTCCGCCGGTGTCGCCGACGCCCTGAGCACAGTAAGCTCGGCGTCATGACGCCGGTCGATCTGCGAAGTGACACCGTCACCCGTCCCACCGGCGCGATGCGCGCGGTGATGGCGACCGCCGAGGTCGGCGACGATGTCTACGGCGAGGATCCGAACGTCCGCACGCTCGAGGAGCGCGTCGCCGATCTGCTCGGGACCGAGGCCGCGCTGTTCGTGCCGTCCGGCACGATGGCGAACCAGATCGCGCTGCGCGCGCACACCAAGCCCGGCGACGAGATCTTGATCTCGCGCGACGCGCACTGCTGGCGTCACGAGTCCGGCGCGCTCGCGGCGATCGCGGGCGTCCAGACCCAGATGCTGCCGGGCCACACGTTCACGGCTGCCGAGGTGCGCGCCGCGTTTCGTCCCGAGGATCCGTACCAGTCGCCGAGCCGGGTCGTCACCGTCGAGAATACCCACAACATGGGCGGCGGCATCTGCTGGGAGCCCGCCGCGCTGACCGAGGTCACGGCAGTCGCGAAGCAGCTCGGCCTGCTCGCGCACCTCGATGGCGCGCGGCTGTGGAACGCCGCGGTCGCGACCCAGACCTCCGAGAAGGAGCTCGCGCGCGGCTTCGACTCGGTCGCCGTCTGTCTGTCGAAGGGCCTCGGCGCGCCGGTGGGCTCGCTCGTCGCCGGCAGCCGCGACTTCATCCGGCGCTGCCACCGGTTTCGCAAGATGCACGGCGGCGGCATGCGCCAGGCCGGCATCCTCGCGGCGGCGGGGATCCACGCCCTCGATCACCACCGCGCGCGGCTCGCCGACGACCACGCGAACGCGCGGGCCCTCGGCGAGGCGCTCGTCGGCGCCTGGGCGATCACGGTCGACCTCGCGCGGATCCACACCAACATCGTGATGATCGACCTCGAGCGCGGCACCGCCGCCGCCGTGGTCGCGAAGGCGCGGGACGAGGGCATCCTGCTCGGCGTGGCCTGCGCACAGCGCGTCCGCGCCGTCACCCACCTCGATGTCGACCGCGAAGGCGTGCTGCGCGCCGCGAAGGTCATCGCCGGCATTGCGGCCGCGATGTGAGGACGCTCGCCCTGCTCGTGATCTGCGTCGCGTGCTCGGCGCCAGCGACGCTGCCGGAGCTGAAGACGGCCGAGATGCGCGCGGATCAGGGCGACGTCGAGGGCGCGCTCGTCGCCTATCGCGAGGCGCAGGGGACGTGCCGGGGCCTGCGGCCGGTACGGCGCGCGCGGGCGGCGTGCAGCGAGGCGCTGCTCGGCGAGGCCGAGGTGCTCGAGCGAACCGGTCGCACGCAGGACGCGATCGCCGCATATGTCGCGATACCCGGGCGCGCCCCCGGCGACAAGATGACCGCGTCGATCGCGATCTACCGGGCCGGCGAGCTGCTGATGCAGGGCGGCAACGCGAAGGACGCGCGGGCCGCGCTGTGGCGCGTCGTGACGGAGTGGCCCGACGAGCCGACCGCAGCTGATGCGCTGAAGACACTCGTGGTCGACGGCCGCGCCGGCGACGCACCCGCGCTCGCCGAGCAGCTCGCGCGCGTACTCGGCTCGCTGGCGACGACGAAGGTCGCCGACAATCTATTGTGGTGGCTCGCGGACCTCACCGAGCGCGAGCTGGCGAACCTCGCAGGGGCGCGCGCGCTCTACGACCGGATCCCCGTCGAGCACAGAGGCAGCGGGCTGCGCGACGACGCCCGGTGGCACGCCGCGCGGATCTCGCGCGCACTTCGCGATCCCGAGGGCGCGGTGAAGCGGCTGCGCGCGCTCGTGGCCACCCGCGAGGTCGCGTTCGGTGCCGGCTCGTACTTCTCGATCTGGCTCGACGATGCCCAGCTCGAGCTCGGCCGCGTGCTGCGCGATGACCTCGCGGACCTGCCGGGCGCGATCGCCGCGTTTAGCAAGCTGCCGAAGGACTATCCGGCGTCGATCCTCAGGGACGACGCGCTGTACGAGCTCGCGATCACGCAGGACCGCGCGGGTGATCACGTCGCGGCGTGCGCGACGATCGCGAAGCTCGCGAAGCAGTCGCCGGACTCGAAGTACGTCACCCGGGGCGGCGTCACGTGTCGGTGACCACCGCCCCGCTCGTCGGCGGTGACGCGACGATCCGGTTCGTCGACGTCCGCAAGCGCTACGGCCGGCGCGTCGTCCTCGATGGCATCTCGCTCGAGGTTGCCCGCGGCGGCCGGCTCGGGTTGATCGGCCCGGCGGCCACCGGCAAGAGCGTGCTGTGCAAGCTCGCGTGCGGCCTCGAGGAGCCCGATGGCGGCACGATCCAGGTGCTCGCCGAGAGCGTGGTGGGCCGCCGCGAGGCGGACCTCGGCCCTCTGCGCCGGCGGATCGGCATGCTGTTCCAGAACTACGCGCTGTTCGACTTCCTCACCGTCGAGCAGAACGTCGCGTTTCCGCTCGAGCAGCGTGGCGGCATGACCGCGGACGCGATCGCCGAGCGGGTCGCCGAGCGGTTGCGCGCCGTGGGCCTCGCGGGGAGCGAGCGCAAGCTCACCGCCGAGCTCTCGGGCGGCATGAAGAAGCGCGTCGGCATCGCGCGCGCGACCGTCGCCGATGCCGAGCTCGTGATCTACGACGAGCCGTCGGCCGGCCTCGACCCGGTGACGACGCAGAAGATCTACGACCTGCTCGCCGCCGATCAGGAACGGACCCGGGCGACCGTGCTCGCGGTGTCCTCCGACGTCGTCGCGCTCGCGCGGTTCGTCGACGAGATCGCGTTCCTCTATCACGGCAAGATCACGTACCGCGGCCCCGCCGCGACAATCGCCGATGCCCCCGACCCGCTGGTCCGCCAGTTCGTGCGCGGCGACCTCGAGGGACCGCTCGAAGAGCGTGGTGCAGAGGCGGCCACGTGATCGGCGAGCGGCTCGTCAGCGGGATCGGCGCCAGCGCGCTGCGGATCACCCAGGAGGTCGGCGGCATCGTCGTGCTGACGGGTCAGGTGCTGCGCGCGCTCGTCCCGCCCCGCATCGACGGCCGCGAGCTCGTCAAGAACCTCCACAAGATGGGCAACCGCAGCGTGCCGATCGTCGCGCTCACCGCGTTCTTCGCGGGCGCGTTGATGATGCTGCAGGCCGGCCCGTTCGTGAAGAAGTTCGGCGCGACGTCGCTCGCGGGATGGGGCGCCGGCTACGCGGTGCTTCGCGAGATCGGGCCGATCCTGATCGCGCTGATGTTCTCGGGCCGGGTCGGTGCGAACAACACCGCCGAGCTCTCGACGATGACGGTCACCGAGCAGCTCGACGGCCTGCGCGCGCTCGCGATCGATCCCGTGAAGTTCCTCGTCGTGCCGCGCGTGATCGCGATGATGGTGATGCTCGTCGCGCTGACCGTGATCGGCGACCTCGTCGCGCTCGCCGGCGCCACGCTCGTCGGCCGCGTGATGCTCGGCATCGACTGGTCCACGATGTACTACTCGTTCGCCGACAACCTCACGCCATACGACTTCCTGCACGGCGTCTACAAGTCGATCGCGTTCGGCGCCGCGATCGCGATGTCGTCCTGCTACTTCGGCGTGACCGTGCGCGGTGGCGCGGTCGGCGTCGGCAAGGCCGTCAATGCCGCGGTCGTCGCGGCGGCGGTGTCGATCATGCTGCTCGACTTCTTCCTCACGTACCTGACGGGATGACCGTGGCTGGCTTTCTCACCACCCGGATCACCGCGCTCGGCGCAGCCGTGCTCGCGGCCACCCGCGCCGGCGTCGAGCTGTGGCTGGTCTACGTCTCGACGATCGCCGGGATCGTGCGCGGGTTCTCGCGCAAGAACCGTCGCAACCGCGGCGAGCTCGCGCGTCAGCTCCACGCGGTCGGCAACAAGTCCCTCGTGTTCATCATCGTCACGCTCGGCTTCATCGGGATGGTGATGACCTATCAGGCGTGCCTGCAGCTCGGCCGCGTGACCGGCGATTACTCGCAGGTCGGCAGCCAGTTCCTGCGCCTGATCGTGTCGGACTTCGGACCGACGCTGACCGGGCTCATGCTCGCGACCCGCGTCGGCGCCGGCATCGCCGCCGAGATCGGCTCGATGAAGGTCACCGAGCAGATCGACGCGCTGCGGATGTCGGGTGTCCTCCCGATCGATCACCTGATCGTGCCGCGGTTCGTCGCGTGCGTGGTGATGACGCTCGCGCTGTCGGTGATCGGCAGCCTCGTGATGTATGGCGCCGGCGGTCTCACCGCGCAGTACTCGTTCGGCGTCAACCCGCACACGTTCTACGATCTGTCGTTCATCCGGCCGCGCCACGTCGTGCTGATGGTCGTGAAGGCGCTCGCCTATGGCGCCGCGATCCCGATCGTCGCGGGGTTCTGCGGGCTGCGCGCCCGCGGCAGCTCCGAGGGCGTCGGCTGGGCGACGACGGCGGCGGTGATCGGCGGGTCGTTCGCGGTGATCGTCCTCGACTTCATCATCTCGGCAGCCGCGCTGTTCGTGACCGGTGGTGATCTGTGAGCACCGCGTTCATCGAGTTCCGCGGCGTCACCAAGGCGTTCAGCGGCAAGCCCGTGCTGCGCGGCATGAGCCTCGCCGTCGACAAGGGCGAGGTGATGTTCATCATCGGCACCTCGGGCGTCGGCAAGTCGGTCACGATCAAGCACCTGATCGGGCTGCTTCGCATCGACGAGGGCGAGATCTGGTTCGACGGCGCGCGCGTCGACCAGCTCCCCGAGCGTGCCCTCGCGCCGCTGCGCAAGCGGATCGGGATGGTGTTCCAGAGCTCGACCTTGTTCGACTCGATGACGCTCGCGGAGAACGTCGCCCTGCCCCTCCGCAAGCACGGCAAGCTGTCACACAACGACGCGCTCGCCGAGGCCCGCGAGCGGCTCGCGCAGGTCTACATGGCCGAGTACGCCGACCGCTACCCCGCCGAGCTCTCCGACGGCATGCGCAAGCGCGCCGCGATCGCGCGCACCCTCGCGCTGTCCCCCGAGGTCGTGCTGTTCGACGAGCCGACGACGGGCCTCGACCCGGTGAGCGCACGCCGCGTGGATCGTCTCATCCGCGAGCTCGCCGACAAGCTCGGCATGACCGCGATCGTGGTCTCGCACGATCCGCCGTCGATCTTCGGCGTCGCCGACCGCGTCGCCTTCCTCTACCGCGGCGTCGTCCACGTGGTCGCGACCCCGGCCGAGCTACGCGCGTCGCCTGACCCGGTCGTCCAGCAGTTCATCACCGGCCGGTCGAAGGGCCCGATGGAGACCCCGGGCTTCTGACCGGGTTGGCCGTACGGCCGAGCGACCGCGAAGCTCGCAAGTGTCGCGGTCACTTGTCCGAACGGATGATGATCCGCCACGGCTTGCGCTTCATGATCTTGCCGAGCGCCTTGGCGTCCTCAGGAAACTCCGGATCATTGGCGAGCTTGCCGAGCGAGCCCTCGCCTCGCGCCATCCGTGCCCGGATGTCAGCGGCCGTCGCGAGCAGCGGATCGATCTTGTCGATCGCGGCGCGCATCCGGTCGATCGCGAGCTCGATCGCCGCGAGCGCTGCCGGACCACGTGTGCCGAGCCGCCCGCGCAGGCCATCGACGCCCGCGGTCAGCGCCCGGGCCCGCGCGCCGAGCTGATCGAGGACCTCGCGGGCTTGCGCGAGCGTCAACCGCGCCTGCGCGATCACCGCGTCGACCTCCGCGAGGCCGGGCTCGCCACCGAGCGTGACGTCGCGGAGCTTGCGGGCCTCGGCGAAAAGGCTGGCGACCTCGAACCCGAGGCCGGCCATGCCGCCGATGTTCGGCGCGAGCGCATCGAGCGACGTCGCGAGCTCGGACAGCCGGAGCCGCAGCTCGTGAAGCTCGGGGCCCACGTCCTCGGCGAACTCGCGCGCGATCGTCAGGTTGACCCACGTCCGCTGCAGCACGCGATCGAGGCTGGGTGGATCGCGACCGAGGAGGTCGGAGGGATCGTCATCGAGCGATGGGCCCGGGCCAGGTGCCGGACCGATCTCGAGGTAGCGCGCGCCGAGCGGCCCGCGGGACGTGATGAAGACGTCGCCGCCTCGCGTGATCCGCGCTGCCTCGTCGGCCGCGATCGCGACCATCGCGACCACGCCCTCGTCGCCTTTCAGCGGATTCTTGACGTCACGCGGCGCGAGCGCGATCGACTCGATCACGCCGATCTCGCGGCCGGCGACCACGAGCGGCGCGCCCTCACGCATGCCGCCGATGTGATGGAAGTACACGCCGATCCGGACGTGCCGCCCCCACTCGAGCCGCGGATACACGAACACGACGAACACGATCGCCGCGGCGAGCACGAACAAGACGATCGCGCCAACCCGGCGCGTCAACCGCTCGTCCTGGGCGAGCAGGCTCACGTCATTCCTTCCAGAAGAACTTCCACGGATTGCGCTTGAGGTCGCGGATGAGCTCGCGCAGATCGCTATAGAGCTCGTCGCGTGACAGCAGCGCGCCCGCGGTGCCCTTGCCGGCGCGGAGGTCGGTGACGAGGCCGTTGACGTTGTCGATCAGACCGCCCGCCTGGCCGGCGGCGATCGCGGCCTTGTCCGCCGCGTTGATCGCACGATCGATCCGCTGCTCGGTGATGATGCCGGTGACGCGGGTCGCGTCGGTCATCAGCGCCTGCGCGGATGGCGTGAGCGTCGTCATCGTGGTGTTCGCGGTGCGCAGCGTCGTGCTGGCGTCCGCCAGGAGCGTCGCGACCGGGCGGCCGTCGCCGAGGCCGTGGTTGACCTTGGCGAGCGTCGTCTTCGCTTCCTTCGCGAGCAGCGCGCCCTCGGTGATCAGCTGGCCGAGCTGCGCGCGGTTCTCGACGAGCAGCTTGTTGACCTCGGAGACCGCCTCGGCGCCGTTCTTCAAGAGATTCTTGATCGACGTGCGCTCGTCGCGGAGCACCGACGACACGCCCTCGAGGACATCGTAGAGGCGCGCGACCACGAGGTCGGTGCGCGGCGGATCGTGGACGTGCTCGTCGTCGTCGATGATCGTGTCGGCCGCGATCGGCGGCTTCACCCAGTCCGTGCCGGGCACGATCTCGAGGTACTGCTCGCCGAGGACACCGGCGGTGTTGATGAAGAACTCGGCGTCGCCGCGGATGCTGTCGCGCACGCGGTCCTCGACCCACGCGGTCACCCGGACCTGGACGCGCTTGCCAGTCTTCGGATCGATCTTGCCGCCGAGGAACTCGACCTCGGCGACCTTGCCGACCTTGATCCCCGAGACCTTGATCGGCGCGCCTGGCTGCAGGGACCCCACGTAATCGAAGTCGACATAGAGGTTGAAGCCCGAGCGCAGCGAGAAGTTGCCGAGCACGAAGATGAACGCGAACAGGATCGCGCTCGAGATCAGGATCAACAGGCCGACCTTGAACTCCAGGCCACGTTCACGCATCGGCGCGATCGTAGCCCGGAAACAGGAACGCCGCCGGGCCCGAAGGCGCGACGGCGTGGTGGCCGGGGTGTGATCCAGCAGCGAGCGTGCGGCTTACTGCCAGCCGCCACCCTGCTGCGGCGGGTAACCACCACCGCCAGGCGGCGGATAGCCTCCACCGGGCGGCGGATAGCCTCCACCGGGCGGCGGGTAACCACCACCGGGAGGCGGATAGCCGCCACCTTGCGCGGGCGGCGAACCGCCACCCTTCACCAGCCGCATGATCTCGTCGTACGCGGCAGGGGCGACGCACATCAGCACGCCGAAGTACGCGACGACTGGCAGCAGCATGTGCGCGAGCGCGAGGATCGCGCCGATGCCCGCGCTGAAGTGCACGAGACCGACGAGCATGATGAGCACCGGCGAGATGACGAGCCACGCGAGCAGGATCGCCGCGAACAACGGACCGAGCGCATCGATCGCGCGCAGCGCCGGCGGCAGCTTCTGCGGCGGCACGACGAACGCGATGCAGACGATGCCGATCAGCATCACCACGAACCACAGGAGGTTGTGGACGATCATCAGCGCCGGCGCGTTGAACTCGAACACGAGGCTGAACGCATCGAAGAAGAACGGCACGAGCATGCCGGCGCCCACCGCGATCACGATGCGCGCGAGCTGGTCGGTCGGGTTCGCGATCCGTGCGAGCAGACCGAACACGAGGATCGCGTAACCGAGCACGTAGATCGAAGCGCCACCGCCGTAACCGCCGGGTGCACCGAGCATCATCATCAGTGCGAACAGGCCGAGGCCAACCTTCGCGACGAAGATGCCGATGAACGACACGCCGAACGGGATCCATTGCAGAACCGCCGGCGGAATCTTCTGCCGAATGTCAGGCGGTGCCGCGGAGACGAGGAGGTACGCGCCACCGGCGACGATCGGCCAGTACAGCGTCGCGAACGTTCCGCCGCCCGAGAACGGGAAGATCGTCGGCGACAGTCGATACGGGATCACGATCGAGATGAGCAACGCGACGCCCGCCACGAAGAGCATCTTGCGCTGGAGCGCGGCATCGCGAAGCTGCGCGACCGGGAACCCGAAGATCGTGCCGGGCGCAGAGCCCGGGATACGGCGCGCGAGATCATCGAGCGGCCCCGGCAGATCGTGACCCGGTTGCGCATAGCCTTGCTGCGCCGGTGGCGGTGGGTATCCGCCCTGCTGCTGCGGCGGCGGATAGCCACCCGGCTGCTGACCGAAACCTTGCTGCGGTTGCGGCTGACCGAAGCCACCCTGCTGTGGCGGCGGATAGCCACCTGGCTGCTGACCGAAAGCGTGTTGCGCCGGCGGTTGCGGCTGGCCGAAGCCACCCGGCTGCGGGCCACCCGGCGGCGGATAGCCACCAGGCTGCGGCTGCTGACCGAATCCTTGCTGCGGTTGCGGCTGACCGAAGCCACCCGGCTGCGGGCCAGGCGGAGGATAGCCACCCTGCTGCGGCTGACCGAAGCCACCCGGCTGCGGGCCACCAGGCGGAGGATAGCCACCCTGCTGTGGCGGCTGACCAAATCCTTGCGGCGCGGGCGGCTGACCAAATCCTTGCGGCGCGGGCGGCTGACCGTAACCCTGCGGTCCCGGCGGCTGACCAAACCCATGTTGCGGCTGTCCGGGAGGCTGGCCCGGCGGAGGATATCCAGGCTGACCCGGCGGACGGGCGGCAGGCGGCGGCGCAAAGCCCTGCTGCTGCGGCGGCGCGAAGCCCTGGCCGGGCTGCGCGGGCTGTCCCGGCTTCGGCACCTGAGGGGCGGCGTAGCCGAACATCGTCTTGGCCGGCTGCGCTCCCGGTGCACCTGCCTGCATCGGCGGCATCGGTCGACCGCAGGTTCCGCACGCGGGTGCGTTCGTGAGCACCGCCGCACCGCAGTACGGACACGGCCTAGTTGGAGTCGCCATCGGATTCCCCTGACCTTTCGAAGGCGAACGGTATCCCACGGCTACACGTGTTCGCAACGCAGTGACGATCTTTTGGGCGACGTGTACTGTGTGCCCGTGGCGCGCCGGCTTGCGGGACACGACGCGGTGCGAGGGGAAGCTGTCGAGGTCCGGATCGCCGATACCTCGGTGCGCGCATTTGCCGACGAGAGCATCGCCGCCGCCCTGGTCGCGAGCGGCGCGCACGTGCTCTCCCGCTCGCTGAAGTACCATCGGCCACGCACGTTCTTCTGCCTCGAAGGTCACTGCAGCGGCTGCCTCGTCCGGATCGGTGGCGTGCCGAACCTCCGCGCGTGTCAGGCCCCGTGTCTCGCCGGTACCGAGGTGATGGGGCAGAACGCGTTCCCCTCCGCCGAGGTCGATCTACTGGGCGCGGTCGACTTCGTGTTCTCGCGTGGACTCGATCACCACACGCTGATGACCGGATCGTCGATGCTGAACCGGCTCGCGAACAAGGTCGTGCGCCAGCTCTCCGGCCTCGGCAAGCTCCCCGACGTCGCGGCGTCGCAGCATCCGGAGGTCCAGCGCTACGATGTCGACGTCTGCGTGATCGGCGGCGGTCCGGCCGGGCTCGAGGCCGCGAACCAGGTCGCGCGCGCCGGTCGATCGACCGTGGTCGTCGACGATCAGCTGCGCCCGGGCGGCAGCTTGCGCACCGATCCACGCGCCGGTCGCGCCCTCGCCGAGGCAACCTGGCGTGCCGCGACGTCCGCGGGTGCGGCAGTGCTCTCGCGCTCGACGGCGATCGGGTTCTTTCCCGAGGACGATGGCGGTGTGCTCGCGGTCGCGGCTCCCGACCGGCTCTACCGGATCTATGCGAAGCAGTGGATCTGGGCGACCGGAGGCTACGCGGCGAACCTGCCGTTCCCCGACAACGATCGTCCCGGCGTGATCGCCGCGCGTGCGGTCGGCCGGCTGCTCGTCGATCACGGCATCCTCGCCGGCGACCGCGTTTGCGTGATCGAGGTGCCGCGGATGGTCGACGCCGCCAGCGCGCTCGCCGCCGGCCTAGTCGAGGCAGGCGCCGAGGTTCATCGCGTCGCGCTCGATCGCGTCGAGGGCGTGCGCGGGCGGAGCTGGACGAGCGCCGTCGACACCGCCGACGGCAAGTACGACTGCGATCTGGTCGCGGTCGCGGCGATTCCTGCTCCTGCCTCCGAAGGCGCGCGCCAGCAGGGTTGCCAGGTGGTTCTCGATCCGACCGTCGGTGGCTTCAAGATCGTCGTCGACGACCTCGGGCGGACGTCGACACCGAACGTGTGGGCGTGCGGCGATGTCTGCGGCTACCTCGGTCCCGCTGCGTCCGCCGCGGATGGTGCCCGCGTGGGCGCGAACGTGGCGGCCTCGTAGTATCGTCCACGTCGTGGCAGGCAAGATCGTGCTGTGTCGTTGCGAGGACATGACGTTGTCCGACCTCGAGCACAGCGTCAGCCGTGGCTACCAGGATATCGAGGAGGTCAAGCGCTACACCGGCTTCGGGACCGGGCCGTGTCAGGGCAAGGAATGCCTCGCCCTCGTCGCTTCGGAGCTCGCGCGGCTCACCGGGCAACCACCGTCGACGATCAAGCCGTTCACGTCGCGCCCGCCGCTCGCGCCGACCCCGCTGCGCCTGCTCGCGCGCGATCCGGGTGCGCATCGCTTCGACGACGACCGCGAGGACGGCTGATGCAGCCAGTGATGGACGACGAGGAGGACGAGAGCCGCGCCGATGTCTCCGGCGAGATCCGGCTGCCGGCGACGCTCGCGGGGACGGGCCCGCTCCCCGACAAGGCCGAGATCGTGATCGTCGGCGGCGGCGTCGTCGGACTCGCGATCGCGTACTACCTCGCGCGCCGCGGCATGCAGGACGTCGTCGTGATCGAGCGCGGCTACCTCGCCGAGGGCGCGTCCGGCCGTAACGGCGGCGGTGTGCGCCAGCAGTGGTCGACCGAGATCAACATCCGGCTGATGCAGGAGTCGGTCGAGCTGTGCCGCCGGTTCGCGGTCGACCTCGGCGTCAACGTCTGGTTCCGCCAGGGCGGATACCTGTTCCTCGCGCGCAGCACGGCCGAGGTCGCGCGTCTCGAGCGCAACATCGCGCTGCAGAACCGCTGCGGTGTCGCGACCCGCATGCTCGATCCGGAGCAGGCGCAGGACATCGTCCCCGAGCTCGATCTGACCGGCATCGTCGGCGCGTCGTACAACCCGACCGACGGGATCCTGTTTCCGTGGCCGTTCCTCTGGGGCTACGCGCGCCAGGCCGCCGCGCGCGGCGTGAAGATCTTCACCCAGACGGCGGTGACGGGCCTCGAACCGGCGATCGTCGCCTCGGCGGCGGCTGGTGGGACCGGCGGCTTCACGGTTCACACTCCGCGCGGGTCGATCAAAGCGCGCCGCGTGGTCAACGCGACCGGCGCGTGGTCACCGCAGCTCGCGAAGCTCGTCGGGGTCGACGTGCCGACGTATCCGATCCGCCACGAGATCTGCTCGAGCGAGCCGCTCAAGCCGTTCCTGCGGCCGATGGTGTCCGAGCTCGCGAGCGGCCTCTACTGCAGCCAGTCGATGCGCGGCGAGATCGTGGGTGGCGTGACCCTGCCCGGCCACGAGTCGACGTACGCGATGGGCTCGACGCTGAAGTTTCTGTCGACGTATGCCCGCAGGCTGGTCCGGCTCATGCCGATCCTCGGTGACATCAAGATCCTCCGGCAGTGGGCCGGTCCCTATGACCAGTCACCCGACGGCAACCCCGTCCTCGGTCCCGCACCGACGCATCCGGACTTCTTCCTCGCGTGCGGCTTCGTCGGCCACGGCTTCATGATGGCGCCGATCGTGGGCAAGCTGTACGCCGAGTGGCTGACCGGGGGCGCGCCACACGAGATCTTCTCGCGTTATCGGCTCGCGCGGTTTACCGACGGCAGCGGTGCCGCACAGCCCAAGGAAGACTTCAACATCGGTTAGGCTTGCGGCTGCCATGGTGGAAGCTCCGGGCCGAGATGGAGGGGCCGGGATTGACTCCCGGCCCCGGGACAAGACCGTTCCCTTGCGACTCGTGTGCTTCGAGCTACGCGGTCAGGAGCTCGCGTTGCCGATCGCGGATGTCCGCGAGACGTTGCCGGTCCTCCCGATCACGAAGGTCGTGCTGACCCCGTCGTGCCTCGCCGGCGTGTTCAGCCTGCGCGGCGAGATCGTGCCCGCGATCGATCTCGGCGTGCTGCTCGGGCTCGCGCGCACCGAGGTCGGCGACGCGAGCCGGATCGTCGTCGTCGAGCACGAGGGCAGCTCGATCGGGATCGTCGTCGACGGCCTCCGTGATCTGCGGACGTTGACGGAGGCGCTCGAACCACCACCGCCAAGCCTCGCCCCTGATGTCGCGAAGCTGTTGCTCGGCGTCGCGGCGACTTCAACTGGCACGGTACGCGTGCTCGATGCTTCGGCGATCGTGTCGGCAGAACCGCTCCGCGCGCTCACGCGTGCTGCGGACGAGGAAGGTAGATCGTGATGATTTCTCGGAAGCGTCGCTTCCCCATGTTCCTCAAGTTCCTGTTCGCGTGCCTCTCCCTGGCGGCGCTGCTGATCGTTGGCGGCATCTTCATGGTGAAGGAGAAGTCGCAGTTCCAGAACCGCGGCAAGTTCATGGTCAAGCACCTCCGGCGCTACCAGTTCTATCAAGAGCGTGTCGGACGGGGCCTGACGGGTAACGCAGAGATCCTCGCCGGCGAGACCGCGATCCGCAACGCGCTGGCCGCGACCCCAGCAGCCGGCCCCGAGCCAACGCCGGAGCTGAGCGTCGCGGGGGTTGCGACGTCGATGTACGACCGGATCGCGACGAAGCACGGGATCCAGCCCGACCTGTTTGCCGTGTTCAGCGACAGCGGACGCGTGCTGTGGGCGAGCAAAGGATCGCCGATCAGCGCAGGGCAGATCTCCACGATCGCTGCCGTCAAGGACGCGCGCGCCGGCAACGTCTTCCCGCATCGCATCCAGGTAATCGACAACACCGCGTACCAGATCTCGGCGATGCCGGTCCGAGCACCTGGTGCGGAACGTGTCGTGGGCGGCATCGTGGTCGGCGTCAAGCTGCAACGCATGATGCTCGAGTACGCCGAGCAGAGCGACGAGGTCGCGGAGTTACGTTACCGCCCGACGCTCGTCGACGGGCCGCGCGTCCTCGCGACCGCGCTACCTGGTGAGCTTGCCGACGTCACGCGCGCCGTCCAGCCCGACAAGCTCGCGAAGGTCACCGTCGGCGAGGACACCCGGGAAGTGATCCGCCTCAAGGACAACGACTACGACTTCTATGCGGAGGACCAGGATGGTTACAAGGAGGGCGATCCAGTCACCGTTGGCAAGCTGTACATCACGCGTAGTCGCGCGCGCGTCATCGATCCGGCGAAGTCGTTGCCGTGGGGCGAGATCGCCGTCGGGGTCGGGGCGTCGCTCGTGTTCTCGTTCCTGCTCGGGATCTGGGTGACCCGTCCGATCAAGCAGATGGTGAAGCAGTCGCGCGACCTGCTGACCGGCGACACCGATCTGACGCAGCGGATCGTCGTCAACTCGCGCGACGAGACGGCAGACCTCGCGGACAACATCAACCAGGTCTTCGCGCGCGTCCATCACCTCGCGAGCGGCGTGCAGAGCGCCGCATTCCAGGTCGGCGCGTCGAGCGCGGAGATCAGCGCGGCCTCGCGGCAGATGCTGACCGGGCTGCGCGATCAGACGCTGAAGATCGAGAGCTCGACGACGGCGGTCACCGAGCTGTCGGCGTCGATCCAGCAGGTCGCGGGCAACGCCGCGCAGGCGACGGACGTCGCGGAGCAATCGAGCACCGCGGTGACCTCGGCGGTCGCGCGCATGGAACAGATCCGTACTGCCGTCGACGATGCTGCCGCGAAGATGCGAGACCTCGGCGAGAGCAGCAAGCGGATCGGTAACATCGTCGAGGTGATCCGGCAGATCAGCGAGCAGACGTCGATGCTCGCGCTCAACGCCTCGATCGAGGCGGCGCACGCCGGTGAGCAGGGTCGCGGCTTCGCGGTCGTCGCCGACGAAGTGTCCTCGCTGGCGCGCCGCGTCGGTCAGTCCGCGAAGGACATCGAGGCGCTGATCCAGACGGTCAAGGAGCAGACCCAGGCCGCGATCCAGTCGATGGATGTCGGCACCCGCGAGGTGCTGAACGGCTCGCAGCTCGTGACCGGCACGTTGACCGGCCTCGGGCAGCTGATCAGCGTGGTCAAGGAAACCGCGACCGCGGTGCACGAGCAGGCGGTGGTCTCCGATGAGATCGCGCGGAACATGGACGCGGTCCGCCACCTCGCGGGCGATGCGCTGAACGGCTCCGAAGAATCGGTGGTCCAGGCCGAACGCCTGCACGAGCTCGCGTACGAGCTGGAGGAGTCGATCGGCGGGTTCAACCTCGACGGCACCAAGGTCGGGAACCGGCCGCGCGTGGCCGCATCGATCGGCACCGGCGCCGCGGGCGATGCGAGTCGTGCGCTTCCCGCCGGCAAGCCGAAGCTGGCAGGGAATGGCCGTGCCAAGGGTAAGCCGCACGAGGCGAGTGACTGACGCGTGGCCGTGGCGTCGGACATCGTCGTCGCGATCGCGCGGCGGCTCGCCGAGCGTGCGGGGCTCGAGCTGCCCGCGTGGGTCGTCGAGGCGCGCGCGGCGACCCGCATGGAAGCGCTCGCGTTGCCGGCGGCTGACTACGTCCAACTGATCGAATCCTCGCGTGGCGGCGCCGAGCTCGACGAGCTGATCGAGGCGGTGCGCGTCGGCGAGACCCGGCTATTCCGGCACCGCGCGCAGATCGCGGCGCTCGTCGATGTGATCGCACCGGCGCTGCGCGCCTCCCGCAAGCGCACGATCCGGGTCTGGAGCGCGGGCTGTGCCGCCGGCGAGGAGCCGTACACGCTCGCGCTCGTGCTCGCGCGCGCCCTCCCCGGCGTGCAGCTCTCGATCGCCGCGACCGACGTCAGCGCCGACGCGCTCGCGATCGCGCAGATCGGCGCCTATCGTGCGAGCGCGCTCGCGGATGTCCCCGAGGAGTACCGCGACGGCTTCGTGTCCGACGGCGAGCTCATCCGCTTGCGGCCCGAGCTCGCGGCGCTCGTGCGCTTCGAACGCGCGAACCTCGTCGACGGCGCCGCGCCGCGCCAGTGCGATCTGGTGTGGTGCCGCAACGTGCTCATCTACTTCACGCCGGATGCGCGGCGGCGCGCGATCGAGCGTCTGGTGGCTGCGACGGTTCCCGGCGGTTACCTGTTCGTCGGCTACAGCGAGACGCTGCGTGACATCGCGGCGCTCGACGCGATGCGCAGCGGCGAGACGGTCTACTACGTGCGGCGCGACGGAACGGCCGAAGCGCCGCGGCGCCCCACCCCGCCACCCGTCGCGCGGCGGCCGCTACCGTCGACGGTACCGCCACCGGATGCGGCCAATCCCTGGCGCAACGTCCGCGATACGCCGCCGCCGATGCGAATCCCTGCGACGCCGCCGCCGATCGACGTGCTCGCGCTGCGTGGTCACCCCGATGCGCGCACGCTGACTGCGGAGCTCACGGTGCGGCTCGCGGTCGCGGGTCTCCAGAAGCTCGTGATCGACCTCGATGCCGCCGAGCTGCTCGCAGATGATCTCGCACCGGTGCTACGGCGAGCCCGCGCCGCGTCCGCGGCCGCGCACGTCGTCCTCGAGCTACGCGCCACCCGAACGGGCACGCGGCGATGGCTCGCGCGGCACGGCCTCGCGGACAGCGCCACCGGAGAACAACCATGAGCGGCACGCTGTGGGACGCCTTTGTCTCGAGCGGCGGCCGTGATGCCGCGTTGCTCGCCGATGCCGCGAAGCCCGACGCCCGGCTCGGCCATGTCGCGTTCCGGATCGGGTTGTCGTCACTCGGCATCGGCGCGGAGCCGGTCGGGCGCCTCGCGCTCGCGATCGAACGCGCGCTCGATCGATCGGCGGCGCTCGACGATCGCGGACGCACCGCCGTCGCCGCCGCGATCGCGACGCTGCGCGAGGCGTTTCACCAGCTCGCGAACCCGGACAAGTCGGGCGCCCGCGTCGAGGATCTCCCGCTCGCCGACCGGATCGCCGCGATCGACGCGGTGATCGGCGGCCTCGCGGCGGCACCGGCAGCCGCCCCCGCGCCGGCGGCCCCGCAGGCCACGGAAGCCGAGACAATCATCATCGCCGCTGGCGTCGCGACGATCCCCACCGCTTCCGCGTTCGTGTGGACGCCCGCGGTCGACGACGACATGATCGAGATGTTCTTCGACGAGGCGACCGAGCGGCTCGACGCACTCGCCGGCAAGCTCGTCGAGATCGAGCGCCGCCCGGGCGACGTCGAGCTGTTGCGCGACGTGTTCCGCGACATGCACACCGTCAAGGGCAGCTCTGCGATGGTCGGGCTCAAGCCGGTCAACGATCTCGCGCACGCCGCCGAGGATCTCGTCGGTCAGGTCCGCGACTCCGGCCGCGTGCTCGACGGGCCCGTCGTCGACGCGCTGCTCGCCGCGCTCGACGCACTCCGCTCCATGCTCGACCAGGCGCGCGCGAGGACGCCGATCACCGTCGACCCCTCCCCGGTGATCGCGCGGCTCCGCAACCCGGCAACCGCGGCGGCGCCGACGGCCACGATCAGCAGCACCGCCGCGCCCGCGAGCTCGACGGCCAGCTCGGCGTCGACCGCCGAGGCTCGGCAGACCATCCGCGTCGACTTCGACAAGCTCGATCGCCTGCTCAACCTGGTTGGCGAGCTCGTGCTCGGCCGCGACGAGCTGCGCGGTGCGGTCGCCTCGCTGGGCTCGGTCACGAGCGAGCTCGCCGCCGATCGCGGGATCGCCCGCAAGGTCGCGCACGCGGTAGGCCAGCACGCCAGCCATCGCAACGTCGAGGAGCTCGGCAAGAACCTCGGCAAGAATCTCGGCGAGGAGCTCTCGCGCGTCGAGCGCGTGCTCTCGGAGGTCACGACCGATCTCGATCACGGCACCGATCGGCTGGACGCGATCTCCGGCGAGCTGCGCCAGCAGGTGATGCGACTGCGCATGGTCCCGGTCTCCGGCGTGTTCCGCAAGCACGTGCGCACCGTCCGCGATCTCGCGGCGAGCCTGGGCAAGCGCGCACGCCTCGACCTCGAGGGCGATGACACCGAGCTCGACAAGCTCCTCGTCGAGGCGCTCGACGAGCCGCTGATGCACCTCGTCCGCAACTCCGTGGATCACGGCATCGAGACGCCCGACAAGCGCGTCGCCGCCGGCAAGCCGCCCGAAGGCATCGTCAAGCTCGTCGCCTGTCATCGCGGCAACCAGGTCGAGATCCGGGTCTCCGACGACGGCCGCGGCCTCGACTCCGAGAAGCTGAAAGCCAAGGCCGTGGAGCGTGGCCTGATCACGCCCGTCGAGGCCGAGATCATGGACGACCGCGCGGCGCGTGACCTGATCTTCCGCGCCGGGTTCTCGACGGCGGCGACGGTCAGCGAGGTCTCGGGCCGCGGTGTCGGCATGGACGTCGTGCGCCAGACGATCGTCACCCGCCTCAAGGGCACCATCGAGGTCGAGTCCACACCCGGCCAAGGGAGCGCGTTCGTGCTGAAACTGCCTCTGACGCTCGCGATCATCCAGGTCCTGGTCGCTCGCGCGGGCGGCGAGACCTTCGCGATTCCGCTCGATGTCGTGCAGCGCGTGCTGACGATCGCACCGCACGAGGTCGAGCTCGTCGGCGACCGCGAGGTCTGCGTGGTGCGCGGCAAGCACGTCCCGCTGATCCGGCTCGACGTCACGCTCGAGCTCGACGGCGGCGCCGACGGAGACCTCCAGCTCGTGCTCGTCGAAAACGCTGGCGGGGCCTATGCCCTCGTCTGCGACCATCTGCTCGGCAAGCGCGAGATCGTGATCAAGTCACTCGGCAAGCTGCTCGGCAACGTGCCGTGCGTCGCCGGCGCCACCTTGCTCGGCGATCGCGTGGCGCTCATCCTCGATGTCCCCGCGATCATCGCACGCGCGCTGTCGACCCCCGCCGTCGCGCGCCGCGCCGCTCGCACCACCGCGGGCGCCAGCTCGTCGCACATCCTGCTCGTCGAGGACTCCGACATCGTCCGCGAGTCGCTCCGCCGGATCCTCGCCGAGGCGGGCTACATCGTCACGGTCGCGGTCGATGGCGCGAACGGCCTCGAGCTCGCGCAGACCCGGCGCTTCGACCTGGTCTCGACCGACGTGATGATGCCGCGGATGGACGGCTACGACCTCACCCGTGCGCTTCGCGCGATGCCCGAGTACGCGAACATCCCGATCGTGATGGTCACGAGCATGGGCGAGCGCATCGATCGCGTGCGCGGCTTCGACGCCGGCGTCGACGAGTACATCACCAAGCCGCACGACCGCACGCAGCTCCTGCGCGTGGTCCGCAAGCTGCTCGGCCACAGCGCGCCGCGCGACCGCGACGGTGACGGCGAAGCCGATCCGGAGAAAGCCCCCTCGTGAACATCGTGGTGATCTCCGACGAGCCGGTGCTCGTGACGCTCGCGCGCCGGCCGCTCGAGCCGCTGGGCCACGAGGTCCACAGCTTCGCGTCGATCGGCGAGCTCGAGAAGAAGCTCGACAAGATCGCGCCGCGCGCCGCGCTGTTGCCGCGCCGGCTGCCCGACCGGTCATTGGCGGACACCGTCGCGCTGCTTCGCAACCGCGCCGAGCCGGTCGCGGTGATCATCGTCGGCGTCGCGACCGCCGATCGCAACATCGCGCGCGACGTCGACGCCGACGGCTTCCTGCAGGTGCCGTTCTCCGACGCCCAGGTGCTCGACGTGCTCGGTGCGACGACGCGCGCCAAGAAGCTGATCATCCTCGCGGACGACTCGCCGCTGATCCATCGCCACACCGTGCCGATCCTCGAGGACGACGGCTACGACGTGATCTCGGCGAACGACGGTGCCGAGGCGGTCGAGCTCGCGAAGCTCCACAAGCCCGACCTCGTGATCACCGACGTCGAGATGCCGAAGCTCGACGGCTATGGCGTCTGCAAGGCGCTCAAGGGCGACCCGGCGAGCGCGCACGTCCCCGTGCTGATCTGCAGCACGCTCGGCGAGGCCGCCGATCTCGAGCGCGGCTTCGACGCCGGCGCCGATGACTACCTCGTCAAGCCGGTGATCCCCGAGGAGCTGTCGACCCGCGTACGCGCGCTCGTCCAGGGCACGCTGCCGGGCGCTCGCGAGCGCGTGCTCGTCGTCGACGACTCTCCCGCGCAGCGTCACTACGTCGCCGACTGCCTCGCGCGCCAGGGCTTCGACGTCGCGACGGCCGAGGACGGCAAGGTCGCGCTCAAGAAGGCACAGGCGGTCAAGCCGGCGCTGATCGTCAGCGACTACGAGATGCCGAACATGACCGGCTTCGAGCTCGTGCACGCGCTGCGTCGCGATCCCGAGCTGCGCCAGATCCCGGTGATCATGCTGACCGCGCGTGACTCCAGGCGCGACATGGCACAGATGCGCGCGGCCGGAGCGTCGGCGTACCTCGTGAAGCCGTTCTCCCAGGACAAGTGCATCGCGCTCGTCGAGCGCACGCTCGCGGAGCGCCGGCTGATCGCCTACAAGGAAGCGTCCGCGCTGTTCATCTCCGAGGGTGCCCGCGAGGCCGCCGAGGAGCGCGCGTCGAGCGGCGACTCGCTCGCGTTCCGCGCCGACGAGCGCACGGTCAGCGTGATGTTCTCGGATCTCGTCGGCTTCACGCCGATGTCGTCGACGCTGACGCCAGTCCAGCTGATCTCGCTACTCAACGACTACTTCGACGTGATGTGCCCGATCGTCAAGCAGTTCGCCGGCGACATCGACAAGTTCATCGGCGACGCGATCATGGCGATCTTCGAGGAGGAGCGCGGCCGCGAATCCTCGGCGATGCGTGCCAGCCGCGCGGCCCTCGCGATGCAGGCGGCGATGGCCGGGTTCAACGCGGCGCGCACGATCCAGCTCGTGATGCGAATCGGCATCAACACCGGGCCGGTCGTCCGCGGCGACCTCGGCTCGCGCGTGTTCCGCCGCGACTACACCGTGATCGGCGACACCGTGAACCAGGCGAATCGCTACGAGGCGCGCTGCCCGCCGGGCGAGGTGCTGGTGTCGGCGTCGACGCGCGCGGTGCTCGGGGAGCTCGCGCAGGTCCGCGAGGTGGCGGGCACGCAGCTCAAGGGTGTCGCCGCCCCGGTCACCGCCTACGTCGTCGAGTCGATCGCACCGGAGGAAGAGCTATGAGCGTCACCAGCGCCGCGGGGAGCCGGAGGATCCGGGTCCTGATCGTCGACGACTCGCTGTTCATGCGGGCGGCGATCGCGAAGGCCCTCGCGAACGGGCCGTTCGAGGTGATCGGCCAGGCCAAGGACGGCAACGACGCGCTCGCGCAGATCGTGCGGCTCCAGCCCGACGTCGTGACGATGGACTTCAACATGCCTGGGATGAACGGCGTCGAGACGGTGCGCGCGCTCATGCAGCAGCGGCCGACGCCGGTCGTGATGTTCTCGGCGCACACCAAGCAAGGCGCGAAGGAGACCTTCGACGCGCTCGCCGCGGGTGCCGTCGACTTCGTGACCAAGCCGGCCGGTGAGGTCTCGGTGGATCTGTCGAAGATCGCCGAGGAGCTGACCCGCAAGCTGATCGCCGCGTCGTCCGCACGGCCACGCGCCGCGCCGCCGCCGCAACCACCGACGCGCACGTCCGGGCCGATCGGGATCCCGCGCGCGACGCTGAGTGGCGGCCTGCCCCGGCTCTGCGTGATCGCGATCTCGACTGGCGGCCCGGCGGCGCTGTCCGAGGTCGTGCCAGCGCTGCCCGCGGATCTGCGCCTCGCGATCGTGGTCGTCCAGCACATGCCCGCAGGCTTCACCGGCCCGCTCGCCGAGCGCCTCGACGCCGCGAGCCGGGTCAGCGTTCGCGAGGCCCAGACCGGCGACCGCCCGCTCGCCGGCTCCGTGCTGATCGCGCCCGGCGATCGCCACCTCGAGTTCGACGAGCGCGGCATGGTCGTGCTCACCGAAGGTCCGCTCGTCAACGGCTGCCGGCCCGCCGCCGATGTCACGATGCTGTCGGCAGCGAAGGTCTACGGCCGCCGCACGCTCGGTGTCGTGATGACCGGGATGGGCAAGGACGGCGCGGCCGGCGCGCTCGCGATCAAGAAGGTCGAGGGCAAGACCTGTGCGCAGGACCAGCTGACGAGCGTGATCTACGGCATGCCGAAGGCCGCCGTCGACGTCGGCGCGATCGACGAGGTCGTGCCGCTCGCGGATATCGCCGGCTGGCTGCGCTACGCATAGGTCCACGTACATCCCCCCCGTTTCGGCCGGGGTCGCGACCAGCTAGCCTGATCGCATGCTTAACCTCGATCGAATCACATCTTCGTTCGTGCTCGCAGTGGCCACCATGGTCGTGATGTTCGCCTGTGGTGGTGGGGACGGCGTCGGCCTCGGCGGTGATCTCGTCGGCGGACCATGCGTCGACGAGCGTGACTGCGACTTCCGCTGTCAGACCGGCGACGACTATCCGCAGGGCACGTGCATCAAGCCGTGCAACACCGACAATGATTGCCCCGACGGTACACACTGCATCAACACCGACGGCGGCATCTGCCTGCTCGGCTGCGACGTGCCCGCCGACTGCCGTGGCGGCTACAACTGCGAGGGCAAGGAGAACCGCGGCACCGGCGGCGATTCGCTCGTCTGTAGCGGCTGACCGCGCCGGTCGTAAGCGGTCGCGGCGTGGGGTAGGCTGCGGCCTTGTCGATCCTCGCGTCCCAAACGGTTGGCTTCATCGGCGCCGGCAACATGGCCGAGGCCCTGATCCGGGGGCTCGTGCGCGGCGGTCACGTCGGCGCCGAGCGGATCATCGCGTCGGCCCCGCGCAACGAGCGGCTCGCCGAGCTGCGCGCGGCCTACGCGATCAACGTGACCCGCGATAACGCCGAGGTTGCCCGCACCGCCGGGCTCGTCGTGCTCTCGATCAAGCCGCAGATCATGGACAAGGTGCTGCTCGAGGTCGGCAGCCAGCTCAAGCCCGGCACGCTCGTGATCTCGATCGCCGCCGGCGTCGATACCGAGACGATCGAGCAGGCGGTCCCCGAGGGCGTCCGCGTGATCCGCGCGATGCCGAACACGCCCGCGCTCGTCGGAGCCGCCGCGACCGCGATCTCCGCGGGCCGTCATGCGACCGAGGACGATCTGGCGTCCGCGCGGGCGATGTTCGACGCCGTCGGCATCACGGTCACGCTCGACGAGGGTCACCTCGATGCCGTGACCGGTCTCTCGGGATCGGGTCCCGCGTACATCTTCCTGATCCTCGAGGCGCTCGCCGATGCCGGCGTCAAGGTCGGGCTGTCGCGGCGCAACGCGCAGCGGCTCGCGGCGCAGACCGTGATGGGCTCGGCGAAGATGCTGCTCGACACCGACGAGCACCCCGGCCGGCTCAAGGACATGGTCACGTCGCCCGGCGGTACCGCGATCGCGGGGCTCCACACCCTCGAAGAAGGCGGGCTGCGCACGACGCTGATCAACGCGGTCGAGACCGCGACCAAGCGTTCGCGCGAGCTCGGCCGCGGCGGCAAGTGACGTGAGTGCCAGCGGCCGTACCTGCTTCAAGCGTGGCGGCGATGGCGCGATCACCGTCGACATCCTCGTGCAGCCTCGGGCCTCGCGCGCGCAGATCGGCCCGCTCCACGACGGCCGCGTCAAGATCGCGGTGACCTCGCCGCCCGTCGACGGCGAGGCGAATGCCGCCGTGATCGAGCTGGTCGCCGATGCCCTTGGCGTCTCGAAGTCCGCGGTGCAGGTCGTCGCCGGGCTGTCGTCGCGGCGCAAGACGCTCAAGATCTCTGGCATCACCGTCACGCAGCTCGAGGAGCTCGTGACGTGAGGCACGCGCTGCTGCTCGTGCTGGCGATCGCGCTCGCGGGCTGCCCCGCTGGTGACATCGGCACGATCGAGCTTGGCCTGACCACGGCACCCGGTTCGCCGCTGCTCGACGCCGTCACCCGACTGCGCGTCACGCTGACGTCGCCGCGACAGGTCGTCGAGGCCGATCGCACCGAGCGCGGCTTCGTGCTCGAGCTCGACGTCGATGCGACCGGCGGCTTCGGCTCGCTGATCGTCGAAGGCTTCGATGTGACCGGCGGGCTGATCGCCGCGGGGCAGTCACCGCCGTTCGCGGTCGCCGCGCTCGACGCGCGCATCGTCGTCTACCTCGCCGCGCCGTTCACCGTCGGCGCCGCGCCGCCGAGCTACCTGATGGATGGTCGCGAGGCGATCACGAACCTGACCGCGGCACCGCTCGCCTACGGCGCGCTGCTCGTCGGCGGTCGCGCACTCGACGGCTCGCCGAGCCGCGGCGTCCACGTCTACAACGCCTACGACCACGGCGTGACGGCGGGCCGCGACCTCCCCGCACCGCGCGAGGGCGCCGTGATCGCGAGCGGCGCGCGCGGGCTCGTGTTCGTGTTCGGCGGCACTGGCGCAGATGGCGCACCAACCGGCACGAGCTGGGTGTTCGACACCACGGTCTCGCCCGCAGGTGCCTATACCGAGCTCGCGTCGCTCCCCGAGCATGCGCGCACCGACGAGCTCGCGATCCAGCTCGGCCCCGACGTGTTCGTGATCACCGGCGCGCCGCCGCTCGATCTGCGAGGCGGGGCGATCGCGGCGCGCGAGGACGCCACGGATCTCGCGCCGAGTGGCGCCTCGCTCGTCATCGCCAGCACGCCGGTCGCGCTGCTCGCCGCGCGCGATGGCCGCTTCCTGCTGCTCCGCGGCAACACCCTGACTCCGCTCGAGCTCGCACCGCGCACCGGGGCCGCGATCGCCGCGCTGCCCCGCGGCCGGTTCGCGATCGTCGGCGGTACGACCGCCGGCGCGCCGGTGCCGGCGATCGAGATTGTCGATGCCGCGACCGGCATGGCGACGCCGGTTCCCCCGCTGGCCGTCGCGCGGCGCACACCGGTGCTCGCGGTGACCTCGCGTCACCTCGTCGTTGCCGGCGGCACGATGATGCCCGGCGACGTCCCGTTCGATCAGATCGAGATTTTCGATGCGCTGACGCTGGAACCCCTCGCGACCGCGACGCACGCCGTGCCGGCGACCGGGAACGCGATCGCGCTGCCGAACGATCAGGTGCTGTTCGTCGGGAGCTCGCTCGAGCTGAGCCTGTTCACGCCCCCGCCGCCTGCTCTGCCGTGACGCCTGCGGTATACCCGCGCGCAGGAGGCAATGATGGTGAAACGAACTGCGACCGCGGTATGGCAAGGCACGGGTCCCAAGGGCTCGGGCAAGCTCTCGACGTTGTCGGGTGCGATGAAGGATCAGGGATACAGCGCGAACGCGCGGTTCGTCTCGGAGGACGGCAAGGCCGGCACGAACCCCGAGGAGCTGATCGCCGCCGCGCATGCGGGCTGCTTCACGATGGCCCTCAGCTTCGGGATCACGAACGCCGGCCACGAGCCGACCGAGCTGCGCACGCTCGCGACGGTCAGCATGGAGAAGCAGGATCCGGGCTGGACGATCGTCGCGATCAACCTCGACGTCGAGGGCACGGTCCCCGGCCTCGACGCCGCGAAGTTCACCGAGCTCGCCGAGGCGGCCAAGAAGGGCTGCCCGATCTCACGCGCGCTCGGTGCGGTGTCGACGATCACGATGACCGCGAAGCTCGCGTAGCCGCTACTCGGGCTGCAGCACGAACCAGTGAAACACGCGATACGGCCCGGCCGCACGCGTGCGCAGGGTGGCGTCGCGTGACCCGAGCCGGACGTCGAACGTGATCTCGACGAGGCTGCCGGTCGGGGCGGGCAGCTCGGCGCGCCCGAGCACGGCGCCGTCGCCGTCGAGTAGCTCGATCGCGACCGGCTTGGTGATCGCCTCGTGCCACGGGTAGTCGCGTTTGCCACCCGTGCGCAGCACGACGCGCACCGGGCGCGTCGGGTCGACCGTCACGGTGAGCTCCTCGTGACCGCCGCGGATGGTCCGGCCACCGTCGAGCAGAAGCCCGTGCACCGGGTGGGTCTCCTTGTGAAACATCGTCCACCGCGCCGTCGGATCACCGAACTTGCGGCGGCCGATCGCGCCGCGCCACCCGTGCGCACGCTCGCTCGCGAGATCCGCGACGTCGACGCGATCGACGATCTTCCAGCCGTCGCGCGGCACGACCGGCAGCTCGGCGGTGTGAACGTGCGCCCACCGCGCCTCGATCAGCTGCATGTCGTGATCCCCGACGAGCCGGCGCTGATGAAACGGCGGTTCGAGCGGCGTCTGCAGGACCGTCGTCCCGAACAGCTCACCCTGCCCCATCCACGCCGGATAGTAGGTGAAGTGCGTCGGCCGCTGCGCGGGCGGCAAGCTCTCCAGGAACTCGAAGCGCGAGCCGGGCCCGTGGTTCGCGATGCCGGCCTGGTAGTTGGTGACGAGCCCGAGCATGTCGTAGACACGGGTGTCGCCGTAGTACGCGACCGCGCCGGCGTCGTGGAACATCAGGGATGCGTCGGGCAGCTTCTTGTGGACGTAGCGGCCGAGCGTGACGACCTGACGGTCGAGATCGGTCGCGTTCTGCGCGAACAGCGCGATGTCCGCACGCATGCCCGGTAGCGCCGCGCGCAGGTACAGCAGCACGAGCACGCACGCGGCGGCGAGCCAGGCGCGGTTCGCGATCAGCGTCGGAATCCGCGCCGGCCAGCGCGGCGGTACGAGCGCACACGCGACCGTCACCATCAGCAGCGGGAACGCCGGCGCGATGTAGCGGTAGTTCTGAAAGCTCCACGCACCCGACGACGCGATCACCGCCAGCACGAGACCGAGCGGCGCGGTGACGACGAGGAACCCCGCGAGGTAACGGGTCTCGCGCTTCGCCCACCACGCGACGCGAACCGCGCCGACGATCCACAGCAGCGCGACCAGCCGTGGCCACACGAGCGGGCTCTTCGCGTCCCAGAACAGCGTGCCGAGCATCTTGCCGGTCTGCGTCGTGACCGCCTGCCACCAGTACGTCCAGTCGAAGCCCGGCAGGTAGAAGTGACTCTTCGCGACTCCGGTGTTCGGCGCGAAGTTGCCGGCGAGCAGCTTGTTCGCGACGAGCCACGCGACCGGCGCGATCAGCGGAACCGCCCACAGCGCGGCTGCCCGCCAGCTATGTTGCCGTAGCCGCTGCACGACCGCGACCGCGACAACAAATCCGACGATCATCATCGCCTCGGGCCGCGACAGCGACGTCGCCGCGAGCAGCGCGATCAGCCGCTTGGTCGGCGGGCCCTCGCGCGGCGCGCGTACGAGCGAGATCACCAGCCACACCAGCAGCGCACTCGCGAACGCGACCTCCATGCCCGCGAACGAGGTCCACGCGAACGGCGCGATGCCGAGGACGAACGCCGCCGCGAGCACACCGGTGACCTGCCCGGCGAGGCCGCTCGCGATGTCGCGGACGAGCCGGTAGCAGCCGACGAGCGTCGCCGCATAGAGCGCCGCGCACAGCCCGTACGACACCCACACGAGCGCGTGTCCGCGTGCACCGAGCGTCCAGAACGGCGCGATCACCATCGGCCACAGCGCGCTCGTCGAGCCCGCCGAGTAGCCCCCACCCGGGAAGTACGTGAACGGCTCACCGCGCCCGAACTGCTTCGCGTACGTCAGGTAGATGTACGAGTCATCGAGCGGCAGCCCGAACGACCGGGTGTGCCGCAGAACGCCGTGCGCGAACGTCCAGGCGAGAGCGACGGCGCAGGCCGCGATCACGAGGGCCGGCACGTACGGCACGAGCCGCTGCGCCAGGCGCCGGAGGTTCATCTCCGACGATGTACACCAATCAGCGTGCTGTCGCCCTACGCTACGGCCGGTTCAGCGCGCAGTACGGCGTGGCATCGGGCGGGACCTCGACATCGGATGCGGTCGCGCGCTGCGTGCACGGCTCGTCCTCGGTCCACGGCCGCCACTCGGTGCCGCGCCCGAGGGTCTGCGCGTAGCTCGCCCAGCCCAGGTAGCCATCGAGCTGCGACTTGAACACCGTCGGGGCGACGCACGTGCCGGCCTGCTGGGCACGCGCGCGCTTCATGATGATGTCGTACATCGCCGACGTCGACGAGTTCCAGCAGCACGTCTTCGAGCGCGTGTACTCGAGCTCGCCGAACACGTAATCCTCGAGCGTGCGGTGCGCGGCATCGACCTGCGCGACCGACTGACCGAACGAGCGCTCGGAGAGCTCGTAGAGCGTGGCGAACGCATGCTCGCGGCGCTCGCGGGCCGAGCACGACGACGGGTAATTCGCGAGGTGGCGGCGTGCATCGGTGATCTGCTGCAGCAGCTCGATGCGCTGCTGGTCCGGAGAGACCTGGCCGAGGATCTGCTCGAAGCGAGCGGTGCGCGCCGCGAGTCGCGGGTAGTCCGTCGAGTTGATCCAGCTCGCCTCGTCGCCGGCCATCCAGGTGTTGGTCCAGTAGCCGCCGATGTTCTTCGCGACGCGCCAGCGCTTCACACCACCGCCGAGCTTCGCGTAGAGGTGCCCCTCCTCGTTGACGCCGGGACCGCCGGCATAGGCGCTGACGAAGTAGCTCTTCGAGGCCTGGCCGGATTCGCGGCGACCCTGGCGGCGCGGCATCGAGCCCGAGATCGTCGTGATGTCGCGGCTGCCACCGGCGAGCTCGGTGACATCCTTGACGACGAGCGTGTGGCCGATGCCGCTGCGCTGCCAGCACTCGATCAGGAAGTCACCCGAGCGCACGGCGTCGGCCGCGAGGTTGTACGCGTTCGCGGAGTCCGCGAGGTGGACCGAGCCGAGGTAGTCGAGGACGAGCACGGTGAAGTAGCCCGCGCGCTTGTTGAGGTGGATCTCGTCGAGGTACGCGCCGAAGTGCGCGCCCGGGGCGAGCTGCGGCTGGAGCTGGTCGCCGCCCGCGATCCGCTTGTCACGCAGCACGCGATCGGTCGGCCACGTGCCGCCGGCGTACGTCGCCGTGTGGTCCTTGTACTTCAGCGCGAACTCCGGCGAAGCCGCATAGCGACCTGCCGTCGTGCGCACGCCGTTGTGCCCGAAGTACACGCGCCGGCCCTGGCCATCGACGGCCTCGAAGAAGAGCGGCAGCTCGTACCAGGCGGCAAACGTGATCCGCAAGAACAGCGAGAGCTCCGCGCACTCGAGGACCGGCGAGGGCAGCGTCTTGCCCCACGGCGTCGTGAGTTGCACCGTCATCGAATAGCCGTCGATGCCCGGGATCCACGCGAGCGAGCCGATCCACTTCGCGTACTTCGCATCCCACGTCAGACCGCTGTTCGCGGGCCACGCCATGCCCGCGGCCGCAGCGGCGGGCGTCGTGGTGTCCTCCCACTTGTTGCGCGCCGTCCAGACCTGGGTCGCCGACGTGTTGGTGGCAACCAGGAGCCCGCGCCGATGCTCGGAGTCTTCCTTCCCCGGCGGCGGGGTCGGGGTCATCGGACCCTCCATGCCCCATTCTTCGTCGGGGGTCAGCACGTCATCGTCCGCACAGGCAGTGGCGAGCACGAGCAGCAAGAGAGCGAGCGCTTTCATGAGGGGCGCTATCAGCAGGCCGCGTGCCTCGTCGGGTTCTCGGGTCCGCCGTGCAATGTCGTGGACTTGCCGGCGCCGGCCCTACGGTGGTCGGACCCTAGCAACCCGAGTGGCCGGGCCACGAGGCCGCACCGGCCAGCGCGAACCGCGCGGGTCTCAGCGCTGCGCGGTCATGTAGCGCTCGAGCTCGTCGCAGCCGCCGATGTACTTGCCGTCGATGAACACCTGCGGCGTCGACGTCTTGCCACTGACCGCGCGAAGCCGCCGCGGCGACGCCTCGACCTCCTCGTAGGCCCAGCCGCGCTCGTCGAGCAGCCGCTTTGCCTTCGTGCAGTACGAGCAGCCGATCCGCGTGAACATCACGATGTCGTGCGGAGGCGGGGCACCGGGATCGAGGTGCTTCAGCATGGTGTCGGCATCCGAGACCTCGAACGGATCGCCTTCCTGCTCGGGCTCGACGAACATCTTCTCGATCACGCCATCGTTGACCAGCATCGAGTAGCGCCACGACCGCTTGCTGCCGAGGTCGGCCTTGTCGACGAGCATGCCCATGCGATCGGTGAATTCCGCCGTGGCATCGGGCACGAACGCGATCTGATCCGCGTGCTGCGTCCGTCCCCACTCCTCCATCACGTACGGATCGTTGACCGAGATGCACACGATCGCGTCGATCCCGCGCGCCTTGAATGCGGGCGCGAGCTCGTTGTAGCGCGGCACGTGCGCGGACGAGCAGGTCGGCGTGAACGCGCCCGGCAGCGCGAACACCACCACTCGCTTGCCGGCAAACAGCTCCGCCGTGGTGAGCGTCGCCCACGCGCTGTCGCGGCGGACGCGAAACTTGATCTCGGGGACGCGCTGACCTTCTCGGCTCTTCATGGCGAGACGTCTACCACGATGACTCGGACTCGGTGGCGCCCGCCTCAAAGATGAGCGTGAGCCTGGCAGCGGTCGGCCCACGCCATCTCGCCGAGGGCCGCGTCGCCGAGGTCGACGTCGCAGATCTCGCAGCGCCCGAACGAGTCATCCCCGGCATCGAGCAGTGCGCGCCGCTGCTCGATCTGATCGAGCGCCCACCGCAGCTTCTCCTCGGGCCGCATGCCGGGCTTCCCCGCGATCCCGAGTGTGCCGAGCTTTGGCGCCACTGGCTTGCCGGCGAGCACGTCCGCGAGCAGCGTCGCGAGCACGCGGCCTCGCTTCAGCAGACCCTGCCGCAGCCGCGCGCTCATCGCGTCGTCGAATCGCACGCGTTCAGTGTGCCACGTCGAGCTGCGCGCCAGGCCCACTCCACCAGCGCGCCGCCCAGCGCTCGAGCTCGGCCGCGAGCCGCGCCGCGAGCCGGGGATCCGAGGACAGATCGCCGACCTTGCGCCGCGCGATCGACGTCGCGCGATCCGTGGCAGGCCATGGCCGCGTCCGCGGGACTTGCCGCGCGACATCCATCGCCCAGACCTCCCCGCGGCACGCGGCCACCCCACGGAGCTGCGCGAATGCGTCGTCGAGGCAGCGATCGCAGAGCTCGTCACGTGCACAACCGCAGACCATGCGTTCACCTTACGAGGCGGGTCCGACGGCGCACCGTGAGGTCGTCTGCACCGTCGCGCGGGGCTAACGTCAGGCGGCCTCACCGGCAGGCCTGGCCACCACTCGAGTTGCCACCCCATGTGATCACGCAGGCTTGCGGACGCACGCAGCTTGCAGCCCCGGCACGCATGATCGGGGACATCGTCGAGAATCGCTATCGCATCGAGGCGGAGCTCGGCGCCGGCGCGATGGGACGCGTCTATCGAGCGCGCCACGTCAAGGTCGGCTGTAGCGTCGCGATCAAGGTGTTGCACCGCGAGCTGCTCACCGTGCCGACCGTCGTCGAGCGGTTTCACCGCGAGGCTCGCATCGCGGCGCGACTTCGCCACCCGAACGTGATCGGCGTGCTCGACGTCGGCGAGACGGCCGCCGGCCAGCACCTCATGGTCCTCGAGCTGGCTCCCGGCATCCCGCTCTCGCAGCTCGTCAGCGCGCCGCTACCGCGTGCTCGCACGATCTCGATCATTGCCCAGCTCCTGCGCGGCCTATCTCACGCGCACGCCGCCGGGCTCGTCCATCGCGATCTCAAGCCGGAGAACGTCCTCGTCGAGACCTCACCCGCAGGCATCGATACCGCACGTATCGTCGACTTCGGGATCGCCGTCCTCCGCGATCGCGACGACGTTGCCGCCGGTCCACGGCTGACCGACGCGAACCTGATCATCGGCACGCCCCACTACATGTCACCCGAGCACGCGACCGGCGCGCCCGTCGATGGCCGCACCGATCTGTTCTCGCTCGGCATCATCGTCTACGAGCTCCTCGCCGGCTGCCTGCCATTCGCCGGCTCGGGCGCCGACGTCGCATTCGCGAACGTCACCCGCGACCCGCCGGCCATCGCCGAGCGCGCGCCGTGCGCGACCGTCGACCCGCTGCTCGAAGCCTTCGCCCGCCGGCTGATGGCTCGCCGCCTCGACGAGCGATTTCAGAGCGCGCAGGAAGCGCTCGCAGTGCTCGAGCTGATCGAGCTCGATCGCACGGCCGCCACTCGGCTGCTCTGTCGCGCGGCCACCGCGCCCGCCGTCGTCGCGTACGTTCCGCAGCGAGTCGCGCCTGCGGTCGTCGTCGATCCACCGATGCGATCGGTGTTCGATAGCGACGCCCTGTCGACGATGCCGATCGAGACGATCGAGACGATCGCGCCGCGCACCCGGATCCGCCGCCGTGTTTGGTCCGTGCTCGCGGCCACCGCAATCGTCATCGCGATCGCGGCCGGCTGGGCGATGCCGACCACCACCGCGCGCGCGCCCGCGATCGAGCTCACGTCCACCGAGCCTGGATCGGCGGTCCGCGTCGTCACTCGCGATGTGCGTGTCGGCGAGTCGCAGCGACGTGTCGAGGCCCGCAGGCGTGCGCCCGCGGCTGCGGTCGATACGCGCGCGCCGGCGAGCGAGCCGGCGGCCGAGCCGGCGGCCCAGATCACGGTCGAGGTCGCGTCCGCGATCCCACGCGTGGACGAGCCCACGAGCAGCGCCCCCGTCGCCGATAGCGCGTCGGCGATCGCCGCCCGCTACATCGCGATCGGCAAGGCGCTGCGCGCATGCAGCGGCGACGATCCGCTGTGGCAGCGCTACCGCTGGATCCGCATCGACGATGCGGTCGGCAGCAAGGCCGCGCGCCACGCGGCGAGCACGATCCTCGACAGCATCGAGCGCGAGCTTGCAATCCGCTCGAGCGCGCCACGCGCCTCGTAGGACGCGGCTACTGGAACGTCGGCGGCTCGGACGTGATGAAGCCGTCCAGCTGGGCCGGCTGATCGGCGGCAGGATCGGCGGCGTACCAGAAGTTCGTGACCGCGTACTTCGGGGTCGCGAGGTTGAACGGCAGCTCGAGCGTGACTCCCGGAACGTCATCCGTGGTCGCCGTCAGCACGTGATCGCCGGGCGCGAGCTCGAACTTGAACTCGTGCCACGAGTGCTGGCCCTCGACGTCGAAGTCACCGGTGACGGCGAGCTGGCCATCGATCTGCACGTTGATATCGACGACCTCGCGATCGAAGCTCTGGTTCGACACGTAGAGCGTGAAGTTCGGATTGGTGGCGACCGGCAGGTGCTGGCGCGCCGACCCGGCGCCGGGATCGGTGGCGCAGCCGGCGGCAGAGAGCACGAGGACGAGTGTGGACAACTGGGCTAGGCGGGACATGCCAGACACCTCGAGCAAGCGCAGTGCCTTCGCCAAGCTCGCGTAACTGCATCGTGCAACCTCGAAATTCTGTCGTTCGCGGTATCCATATCCTCGGCAAAGTCGCCGGGAACACGGCGGCCGTCGCATTCGGGCGACCAATCTCCGCGATCGCGCGCGTCGGCTACGTCAACCGCGCTACCTGGCTGGCAAGAAGTCGGACTCGAACGCGAAGCCTGCGAGCAGGTATGGAAACGCGCGCGGCGTGAAGTCGTCGTCCGTCGTGTCAGCCGCGATATCGGTCTGCTCGCCGGTGCGCCAGCGGTGCGTCAGATACCACGAGGCGATCAGGATCACCGTTGGCTTGTTGAACGTCGACGGGCCACGGTCGCGCAGCGTGTATGCCGCGAACAGGCCAGCGCGCTGGTGGCCGTTGTCGCCCTCGTACGCGGCGCGGTCACCGCCGCTGGCGAAGTGCGAGTCCCGGTAGAACGGCTTGACCCAGGTATGCCGCACGCCGATCGCGAGGCCGGGGCGACCGATAAACAGCACGTCGGTATCGGTCGAGAGCGTCCAGCCGTTGTCGGGCAGCAGCGTGTCGAAGGTCGCCTCGTACGCGACCGTGTCGCCATCGCGAATGCGGAGAGCCCAGTAGTCGAGCTGGAACAGCGCGCGCACCGCGATCGGGCCCACCTTGAGCTGGAGCAGCGGCTGCAGCGAGGCGTGATAGATCGTCGCGGTCTGGGGCTCGCGCGTCGGGTCGTCGCGCAGATCCTTGAGCCGCTGGTCGGAGTAGTTCGCGGTCGCCGACGGGAAGGACTGCAGATAGCCCAGGATGCCGAAGTACTTCTGGACCTCGACGGTCGCGCGCAGGTTGAAGATCGACGCTGGCTGCAGCTCGCCACCGACCGCGAGGTGTGCACTCACCGGGTTGAGCTTGGGATACACACCCGCGAACATGAAGTTGTTCTGCGTGATCGGTTTTGTCGACGCGTAGAGCCGCTTCTGGATGCCGATCCGCGCCCGCGTCTCGAGCCCGAGCGGGTTGAGCCGCAACACGGTGAGATCCGAGAGCATGAAGCGCGTTGCCGGTGGTGACCGCGGCGTGGCCTCTGCAGGCGGTGCGCTCGGCGTCGGCGGCGCGGGTGCCGCGGCAGGCTCGGCGACGGGTGGTATCGGCGCGCCGGCAGGCTCGGCGGCCGGCGGCGTCGGTTCGGGCGCCTGCGCCAAGGCGACGGCAGGCATGATCGCGATCAGGACCCCCAGCACTCCACGCATCGGCGCATCCTATGCGAGGGCCGTCTGCACCGGGTCGTCGCCGCGAAGTTTCTAACGTCGATCGAGGCCGATCACGCGCATGCCGGTGCGGCCGCGCGCGACGTGCACGAACAGCGGGGGCATCGGCCTGGTGCCACGCCTCACCTCGAGCTCGACGATCGTGTAGCCGTCGCCCGCGTTGCCGGCCGGCAGGTTGAAGATGCACGAGCGTGCCTCGCCGGGCGGAAGCCAGGCGCTCGCGGCGGCCAGCGGTCGGCCGGCGTCGTCGAAGACCCGCGTGCGGTACGCCGTGGTGGCGGCGCTGCCATACGCGTACGCGAGCCACAGGTCGGTGAAGCACAGCTCGATGACACCGGCGAGATCGGTCGCCTCGACCTCGGTCAGCGGCGCGACCCGCGAGAACGCGTGGTGACCGATCTTGCGCTGGCGCTCGAGCAGCGTCTTGACGACGTACGCGGACGTGCGCGGGTCGCTGTACGCGCCGGCGGCGACCGCCGCCTCGATGTGCTCGCGGGTCATCCGCATCAGGATCTCGGCGGCCCACAGATCATCGAACCGATCGGCGGCGTCCGCCGGGCGCCAGTGGTGAGCCGGCGTCCACCGCGCCGGATCGAACAGCTCGCTCTCGAAGTTACCGAGCCCGCGTAGCTCGGGATACGAGATGCGCTTCTCCCACGGCTCGACGCGCAGCCCGAGCGTGAAGAGCGAGGTCAAGAAGCCGGTCAGCGAATAGACGCCTCGGTAGCCGAGGATCGGATACGCCGTCGTGCGAGCAGTCACGCCGAGCGAGTCACCGAAGTCGATCGCGTACCACTCGACGTACTTGCCATCGGTGTACGTCGCCAGCGTGTTCTGCGACTTGAGGTCGACGTGATCGACCCAGGCCCACAGCATGCGCTGGCCGCGTAGATCGCGGCGCAGCTCGTGCGGGACGCGATCGTTCGGATCGCCATCGCGTACCCCGCCCGGCTCGACGCCACCGACGATCTTGCCGGCGACGAACTTGCTCGCGAGCGCGCGATAGCGGCCGTCGGCCTCGGGCGTCGCCATGCCGATATACTTCTCGAGATCTGCCTGCGTCATCGGTCGCTTCGCGCCGGTCCGCAACTTCACCTCGGCGGACGGATCGAGGACGAGCTGGGGTCGCTCGAAGTACACGACGGTGTTGTCGGGGACGTTGTAGCCGAACGCCCAGGTCAGGCGCTGGACGATGACGTCGGCGGCGGTCTCGGTCTCCGGGAAGTCGCGCTCGTCGAACTTCAGCACGTAGCGATCGCCGCGTCCGTCCTTGATCGTGATGCCGATCGCCGCGCCGCCGACCTTGACGCCGATCACGCGCCACGGTTCGCTGCGATCGGGACCATCGCCGCCTGGCCCGCGGCGAACTTGCTCGGGGGTCACGTTGCGGTTCGTGAACCACGCCGAGTCCGGCACCGCACCGATGCTGTTCGCGTTCGCGGCGCGGCGCGGCGTCTCGATCGTCAGGGCGCGCCGCGTGGGCTCCATGAGGTTCTCGTGGACGTAGTACTCGAAGATGCTCTCGTCGAACGTCTTCGGCGGCGCGATCGGCCGGCGGTCGTTGACGAGCGTGACCGGCTCGCGGTTTGCGAACCGCAACGGACCCGGGCCATGGCGCGCCGGTCCGGCACAGGCGCCGAGCAGCACGAGCAGTGCGATCGAGGAGGGCTTCACAGGGCACCCAGCGTGATGAAGCCCCCGACGTCACCGCTGCCGGAGCCCGCGATCTGGATACGTGCCCACGCGCCGGCTGCGCCGACGAACCTGATGCCGCCGCCATACCCGGCATGGAAGCGCGACGCCGCGAGCTCGCTCACCCCGGGATGCACCGCGCCGGTCTCGACGAACAGGAAGCCGGAGCTGCGCGAGTCGAGCGGCCACGAGTACTCGACGTCGGCATGAGTCGCGGTGCGATCGCGCAGCTCGTCGCGGGCGAACGCGCGCATGCGTTCGCTGCCACCAAGACCCGGCAGGCGATCGAACGGCAGCTCGGTCGCGGACGCGGTGACGGCCTCGAGGCTGGCGCCGATCGTCAGCACGCGGTCGCCGTGAAACAGATCGAACAGCCGGCGCGCCTCGATCGTGCCACGGCTGGTCGCGAAGTCGCCCGTGCGCGACGCCGTCCCGGCGGTGTACCCGTAGGCCCCGCGCAGATAGAGCCCGGTCGACGGCGCGCCACGCTTGTTGAACCGATAGCTCGTCCGCCGAGTGTCGTACGAGACCGCGACCTCGCCAGTGCCTGCACGCTGGGTCTCGTCGAACCCGACCAGCGCCATGCCATCGTAGGACCCGGTGAAGGTGGCGTCACCATCGTCGGATCGGAGAACGTCAGCGATCGCGCGCGCCTCGATCTTCACGCCGCTGGTCCGCGCGACGAGCCCGGCCGACGTCTCGAACATCCGGGTGTCGTAGGTCGCGCGCGGCCCGCTACGGTAGGGATCGAACGGGATTGGGGGCGCATCGCCGATGCCCGCGAACGCACGGGTGAGGCTCCGGCCCACATCGAGGGTCAGCACCGGCTCGACGTCTGCCTCGGTGAACCGACCGAGCGTCGCCCGCAATCCGCCGCTCTGACCGCGTGGGCCAAATAGCCCACCGTGGGCGTCTACGCTCGCCTCGCCGAAGCCGTGCCCGACGCGGACGCCGATGCTGGCGCCGAGCTCGGTCTCCCAGTCGACCACGGCGCCGAACCGCCAGCCGCCCTGCTTGGTGACATCGCGGCCGCCGTAGCTCGGGCTCTGACTCTCGCGCTTGCGATCGAGCCGCACGGCGGCGTAGCGAGGGCCTTCGAGCAAGAACAGCGCGATCGTGCGGGGCACCGCGAGCAACGCATTGGCGACGCGATGACTCGGGTGCGGCGGCTCGACGATGACGCCCGACGCGCGATCTGCCGGTGGTGCCGCTGCCAGCTGGTCCGGGATCGGCATCGGTGCGGCGACGGGAACGGGTGCGACTACCTCGGCGGGAATCGCCGGGACGTCGGCCGCGCTCGCGGACGGGTTCGTCGTCGCGAGCGGATCCGCTGCGACTGGAGTGCTGCCGAGCAGGAGCAGTAACCAGATCGCGCGACGTCCCACGGGCGCTCGAGCTTACAACGTCTGTGCCGGGTTAACTCGTGTGCTCGGGAACGTCACTGTCGCGCCAGCGCACGGTGATCGTCCTGGCATCAGCAAAAGCCGTAGAGGGGCGTGCATCCCCGGCACATACCCTGCAACTCTCCCCACCGTGCGTTTTGTCCGGCCTCTGATCCCCTTCGCCCTCATCGCGATCTTCGCGAGCGCGAGCAGCTGTCATCTGGTGCCGGTCTGGGACGGCAAGGTCGAGGTACGGGCCCTCGAGCGCAAGTCGATCGCGGCGTGCGGAACTGGCGCGCTCACTCCCGAGGGCGCAAAGCGCATCACCCGGTCGCCCTATATCCAGAACACCACGACGACGAGCACCAACGTCGTGTGGGGATCGATCGACGGCAAGGCCGCGGTCGTGCTGAGCGAGCCCAACAAGGGCGAGGTCGTCCGGACGGTTCCCGCGGTCTATGCGGCGGATCCCGGTCGCGCGGCAGCGCGGCTCGCGGCGCAGGTGGCCCCCGGCAAGGAGCTCGCGGCGGACAACATCCTCGTCGTCAAGTCCGAGCTCACCGGCCTCAAGCCAACGCACCTCTACTGTTACCAGGTCGTCGCCGACGACGGGCCACTGACCGAGCTCGCGCCACTGACCACGGCAGCGGCACCCGGCCTCGACCAGCCCACGCACTTCGTCATGGTCGGCGACACCGGCACCGGCGGCGCCGCGCAGGTCGCGATCGCGAAACGGATGTCCGAGGTGCCGTTCGATCTGATGGTGTTCCTCGGCGACATCGCCTACGAGTCGGGAACGCCGACGCAGCTCGAGAACAAGTTCTTCCAGATCTATCGCGACTACCTGCGCTACGTGCCGGCGTATCCCGCGATCGGCAACCACGAGCGGCGGACCCGTCAGGGGCGCCCGTACTTCGAGGCGTTCGTGCTGCCCGAGCCGGAGCGCTACTACTCGTTTGACTGGGGCGATGTTCACTTCGTCGCGATCGACACGACACAGCGCGACTCGAAGCAGCTGCAGTGGCTCACCGAGGATCTCTCGAAGAACAAGCTTCCGTGGGTGATCGTCTTCGGTCATCACCCGATGTACACGAACGCGCTACGTGGCCCGCAGCGCGGCATCCGTCGCGCATTCGCCAAGATCTTGACCGACCACAAGGTCGATCTCGTGGTGATGGGTCACGAGCACCACTACGAGCGGTTCCGCGTCGGCGGCGTGAACTACATCGTCAGCGGCGGCGGTGGTGGTCAGCTCACGCGGTTCTTCGGCAGCTTCGGCTCGCTCAAGAAGGCGACGGTGCACCATTACCTCGCGTTCGAGGTCACCGCGAAGACGCTCGTGATGAAGGCGATCAACATCAGCGGCAAGGAGATCGAGGAACTGCGGCTCACCAAGGACAGCGACGGCGCGATCAAGGTGAAGGTCGACGACAAGCCGGAGACCAAGTCGACGCCGGTCGCCCCCGAGAAGCAGACCACGCCGGACGAGAAGCTTCACGACGAGCCCGACGACGATGTGAAGGAACAGCCCACGCCGCCTCCCGCGGCGCCGCCAAAGATGCCGGTGCCGACGCCGACCACCACGCCACCGAAGAAGGCGCCATGAACCGGCGCGGCGCAGCGTCACGCGTGATGGCTCGCTGGCCAGCCCTGCCGGTCGTCGCGATCTGTGCGGCGTGCTCGCAACCCGACGGCAATGCCGCGCCCCCGGCGCCGGCCACGCCAGTCGCGAAGGTCGACGATCGCCAGCCGATCCCGAAGCCGCCGTCCGAGCCGGTCAAGACCCCGATGCCCGCGCCGTTTCCGTCGAACGCGATGGCGCTGCAGCCGATCGCCGACCCACGCATCGTCAGCGTCAACAGCCTCGACGAGGTGCCCGACTCGACGTGGTTCACCAATCGCAACACGGTGAGCCCGCTGTCGGCGGACGCGATCCGCAAGGGTCCGGGCCCGCACGCGACGCCTCGCGATGATGCGCGCTGGACGATCATCGGCGTCAAGGAGACCGGCGTCGCGCTCGGATTGCGCGCGGTCGACGAGACCGGTGCGAAGTTCTTCCTCAAGTTCGATCCCGATGGCCACCACGAGGTCGAGACCGGCGCCGATGTCGTCGTCCAGCGATTGCTGTTTGCCGCCGGCTACAACGTTCCGGAGAACGACGTCGTGTATGTCTCGCGCGCAGCGCTGACGATCGATCCGAAGGCGACCTTCGGCCGCACGAAACGCGCGCTCCGCGGCGCGGACGTCGACCGCCTGCTCGCACGTGCAGCACGCGAGACCGATGGCCGCTACCGCGTGCTCGCGAGCCGGTTCCTCCCGGGGTCGGCGCTTGGCGGCACCGAGCCAGCGGGTCGCCGTCGCGGTGATCCGAACGACGCGATCCCGCACGAGCACCGCCGCGATGTGCGCGGCCTCTATACGCTCGCGGCGTGGCTGAACCACACTGACATCAAGTCGGCGAACACGCTCGACGTCTGGATCCCTGACCCGGCCGATCCGTCGCGCGGCCACGTCGTCCATTACCTGCTCGACTTCGGCAAGGCCCTCGGCGCGATCACGCGGATCGATCCGCGACCGGAAGCCGGCTTCGCGCACGACGGCGCGATCAAGCATCGCGTCAAGGAGATCGCGACGCTCGGGCACGTCAAGCCGCCGTGGGCTGACATCGGCCCGTTCCCGGACCTACGAGGTCTCGGCTGGATCGAGAGCGAGCGCTTCGATCCAGCGAACTGGAAGCCGCTCCATCCGTGGCTGCCGTTCGTCGCTGCCGACCGCTTTGACAAGTTCTGGGGCGCGCGGATCGTCATGAGCTTCACGCCCGAGCAGATCCGCGCCGCACTCGCGGCCGCGCGCTATACCGATCCGCGGACGGTCGAGTACCTCGCGCGTGTCCTCGTCGAGCGTCAGCGCAAGATCGGCGAGCACTTCTTTGGCCGGGTCGCGCCGCTCGAACGGTTCCGCGTGAATCGCGACGCGCTCTGCTTCGATGATCTCCGCGTGCGCTACGGGCTCCGCAGCAACGATGCGATCTACGCGGCAGAGGTCCGCGGCGATCACGCGCAGCCATGGCGTCAGACGGGGCGCAGCAACGCGCAGGGCACCGTGTGTCTCGCGGATGTCCCGCGCCTGCCCGAGGCCGTCACGACGGCGATCGAGGTGCGGGTCGCAGGTCCAGGGCGTGTCGATCCAGCGACCGTCGTGCATCTCACCGGCGGCCGGCCAGCGGTCGTCGCCATCGAACGCCGCTGATCCCGCACGACAACTGAGCCACGAGCCGCGAGCAGCCGTGGATTTTTGACAGCTTCAGGCGCTAACCGGCCGGAACCGCGCACCGTCGGGGCGGGCACGAACCGTGCTGAGTCCGCGCCCATGTCGCCTGACCTTCGCTTGCCTCTCCTCTTCGCTACCTCGCTCCTCGCTGCCGGCTGTGGCGATGGTTCGCAGCCCGCCGGACCGGACGCCGCCGTCATCGATGCCACTGGCTCGTACGAGCGCGTGATGCCCGGTTACGACACCGAGGCCGCTTGTCGCGCGGCGAACAGCGATGCGCTGGTCAACTGCGTCGAGCAGATCTCGCTCTGCGCGAATGGCCGTGTTGCGTGGCTGTTCACCGACATCGTGTTCGACGGCACGTGGGCCGCGCGCGGTGACGAGATCGACGTCGTGATGAGCTCGTTCGAGGATGGCGACGGCAGCTTCGTCTTCGAGCGGCGCGCTGACTCGAGCCTGTTCTCCGCCGAGGTCTACGGCGATCGCGCGTTCACCGTGGCGACGGGCGACGGCCTGTGCCCGTGATGTCCGCGCGAACCGGCTGATGATAACTTCGAGGCGTGCGGTACCTCGTCGTCTTGTGGTTTGCGATCGTGCTCGCGGCATGCAGTGGCGAGCGCAAGCCCGAGGACCGGCGCACTGCGTTGCAGCGAACGCTTCGCGAGTCGGCAGGCGAAGCGTTCGACCATGCCGCACGCGAGTACCGCGAGCTGCTCGGCGAAAGTCCCGAGGCGCTGCGCGACCTCGCCGAGATCCATCGTGAGCGCGGCGAGCGTACCGAGGAGCTGGCGCTGCGGCGGACGCTCATCCTGCGCAAGCAGGCGACCGCCAAGGACCGGCTGCGGGCGGTCGACCTTCTGGCGTTGAAGGACACGCCGATCGACGAGCCGACCTACCAGACCGGTCTTGGCTGGTTGACCGATGCGCTCGATCAAGAGCCGTCGTCCTGCGAGATCGCGGACTCACTCGTGATGTGGACCCAACAACGTTCCGAGCATGCGGGCGTGATCGAGCGCGGGCTCGCGCGCTGCCCGATCGACCATTATCGCGCCCGCTGGTTCGGCATGCGGATCAAGGATCACCCGGCCATCGCATGCGATGCGGTGATCCACGGCGATGCGTCGGTCGCGCAGGCGTGTGTCGACGCGGGGGGAGCGCCCTGGAAGGTCGCGGTCGCCAAGGCGGTGCTGGGCGAGGCCCCGCTGGACAACCTGCGTGCCGCCAGCCGCGATCCGGGTGCGACGGTGTACGTGCTGGTCCGGCTTGCCAGTACGCCGGGCATCCCCACCGACGAGGCCTGCCAGGCGATCGCTCGCGCCAGCAAGCTCGAGGCGGGCTGGCCGCACCGCGCACCCGAGGGAGTGCATGCGACATATGCCGTCCTGCGCAAGCGCGCTGGATGTTTGTGAGATCTTCGAGGACGGCGCGGAAGGTTCCTCACGCGTGATACGTAGATCAAGGAGCCCCGCGTCGGGCCGAGGTCCATATGGGTAAAGAGAACGACACGAAGCAGCCCGGCAAGACTGAACCCGCAAAGGCCGCTCCTGCCGGCGAGACCAAGGCCACCGAGACCACCGCTGGCGCGGTCGACTTCGCGGCGCTCGATGCGGCCTACGAGAAGGCGGAGAACGCGCAGGAAAGCCTGATGGATCGACGCGCACTCGGTATCCGCCAGGTGCTCGGAAACCTCCAGGAGGCCGACGAGGCGTCGCTCGCCGACGAGCTCGTCAAGACGCTCGCGGTGGCAGGGCTCGCGTTCGCCAGCCAGTACGTCACTGCCGCTGTCGCCGGCAAGATCTTCATCGACGCTGGTACACGCCTCGCCCAGTCGGTGCAGGAAGGCCTGCACTCCGGTCTGCAGGACGCGGCAGGCAAGATCGCTGGCAAGCTGTCGGCAGTGGATGGCCAGTCCAAGGTGTCGTACTTCGCAGGCCAGGAAGAAGGCATCCTCGACCTCAAGCTGAAGTCGGTCGACAAGATCGCCGAGGACAAGCTTGTCGCCAAGGGCAAGGTCACGGGTGTTGCGACCGACAAGCAGGCCGACGAGCTCACGAAGCAGGTCCAGGGCGCGGAGCAATTCCGTGCATCCGCTCTCGCGCAGCTCGAGACCGCGCGCACCGTGCAGTATCGCGAGAGCCTCTCCAAGTGGATGAACGCGATGTCCCAGAGCGCGCTCGGCAAGGACGGCGGCGGGACCGGCCTCGGTAAGGCGGTCGACATGTCCCCCAAGGATCACTATGGCAAGGCGGGCGCGAAGGGCGTCATCTACGTCGCTTTCGCGTCGCACCCGGCGTCGCGTCCGTTCGCGGTGTCCGGCAAGCGCGCGACGATCAAGGTGTCCGGCATGACGTCGGCCGCGCGCGATCAGATCAAGAGCGTCCCGATCAAGGACCTCGGTATGCCGATCGTCGCCAGCGGCTTCATCTACGACGGCTTCCTGGACGGTCTGTCGGTGGGCATGGGCGATAACGAGGCTGCATTCGGCAAGAACGAAGCCGGCAGCGTGTGGTGGGAGGGTCATCCCGATGCGGCGGCGGCCCTCAAGAAGGCCGCGAACAAGTCCAGCGTCACCGAGGCTGCCCGCGTGATCCTCGATGAGGACATCGGGATCTCGACGCTCGAACACGCGACCACCATGGCGTGAGGCTCCCGCTCGAACGTGCACTGGCGCTGGTCCGCGAGGGCCAGACCACCGAGGCAGAGGGAATGCGGAGTCAGCTCGAGCCACTCGAGCAGGCCCGCCTCGATCTGGCGCTCGCGGTGCGCGCGGACGATCCGGCGCGTGCGCTCGAGCTCGCGGCGTCGCTCTGGTATCGCGTCGAGGTCGACGCGACCGTGCTCGCGACGCTGGTGCGCTACGAGCATCCCGAGCTGCGCGAGACGGCCGCCGACGCGCTCATGCGCAACACCAGCGATGCCGCCTATGACGTGACTGCGGCATGGCGAACGCTCGCGACGGTGCCGGATGACCTCGACGCGTGGCGAGACGTGCTGATCTCGCTGGTGGCGAACGGCCGCGACCTCGAGGCCGTCGACGGCGTGGCCCGCGCGCTCTCCGAGCGCCAGGCCGACTTCGGGCTGTGGGCGCTGCTGACCACGACCCTGTTGACCTACCGCCGCGGTACGGCATTACGCCATGCGATCCGGCTCGGTCGGAGCGCGTTCGAGGATGCGCCGCAGGCCCTGGCGACGAATGCGCTGATCTATGTCGGGCTCGGCGAGCTCGCGGCCGCGCAACGCGAGCTCGATGTGATCGGTGCCCGGGAAGCGGCGCACCCGCTCGTGGTGGCAGCACGTGCAGCGGTCAGCGAGGCCGTTGCCGCCGCGCGCTGAGTTATGCTCGGCACGGTGCGCGGCCCCACTGCTCATGCCGCGCGGATCGCCCGGGAACGGTTGCGACTCCAGACCGCTGCCGGTGGCGATCCGGCGCCCGATATCTCCGTCCAGCTCGCCGAGCTGACGCGCGCGATCCACGCAGCCGACGACGCTGACCCGATCGCGGCGCTCGCACGGCGCCTTGACGTCGACCGCCGCAGCGAGGACTTCCTGGCATTCGTGATCGCGTGCTGTACGGATCCGGTGTGCGCCGCCGCCTTGCTGCGCCTGCAAGGCTCGTCGGCGCAGCACGGCCCGACGATCGCGTCGTACGTGTCGGTCTCGGGCGCCGGCGATGACGCCCGAGAGCTCGCGCTGGAGCTCGCGACGACGCACCCGCTCGTCGAGACGTCGATCCTCGAGACACGGAGCGATCCAGGCGTCACCCCGGTCTTGCGGCTGTGGTCGGTGAGCCCACGCGTCGCCCGGCAGCTGACCGGCGATACCGCGGTCGCCGAGCCGCTGCAGACCGTGACCGTGCCAGAGCTGGCGCTGTTCGACGAGGAGCAGCGGCACATCCTCGACGCGCTCGGCCGCGCGCTCGCGAGCGATCGTCCACTGACGATCCTGATGGAAGGCCCGACGGGATCCGGACGCGCGACCGCGGTCGCGGCGGCGGCCGAGGGGCTCGCACGGCCGGTCGCGATGCTCGCGCTCGACCGCATCGATCGGACCCCGGAGGCGCTCGAGCATGGCTTGCGCGCGCTGCGCCGCGAGACCGCGCTCGCCGGCGCGATCGCCGTGATCCGCGGGCTCGAGGAGCTCGACGGTGCCGACGAGACCGCGCGACGCCGACGGCTCGAACACTTCATCGGCACGGCACGCCAGCCGATGGTCGTGATCAGCTCGCTCGCGGGTCAATCGATCCGCGTCCCCGGTGAGATCGTACGCGCGGACTGGACCGCGCCCGGGACGGCCGCGCGTCGCAACATGTGGAGCGTGTTACTCGAGCTCCACGATCCCGAGCATGGGCTATCGGACCTCGATCTCGACGAGCTCGGTCATCGCTATTCGCTGGGACCGGGTGCGATGCGCGACGCGATCGCGACCGCAAAGCTGGCTGCCGGGCGCAAGCAACTGACGATGGCGGGCGTCGTGTCGGCGCTCCGTCAGCGCACGACCGAGCGCCTCACCGGCCTGACGACGCACGTCCGGGTCCGTCAGGAATGGTCAGACCTCGTCGTGGCGCAGGACACCCGTGATCAGATCCAGGCGCTGATCTCGCGCGTCCGTCACAGTCACCAGGTCCTCGAGCGCTGGGGCCTCGAGCAGCGCGTCGGCCGTGCCACCGGCGTTGCCGCCCTGTTCAGCGGTGCACCGGGCACCGGCAAGACGATGGTCGCGGGTCTGGTCGCAAAGGAGCTCGGGCTCGACCTCCACCAGATCGAGCTCTCTCAGGTGCTCTCGAAGTGGATCGGCGAGACCGAGAAGCAGCTCGCGCAGATCTTCGACGCCGCCGGCACCGGCCACTGTTTGCTGCTGTTCGACGAGGCCGACGCGCTGTTCACCAAGCGGACCGAGGTCAAGTCCTCCAACGACCGCCACTCCAACCTCGAGGTGAACTTCCTGCTCCAGCGGATGGAGGCGTTCCGCGGCATCGTCATCCTCACGACCAACCTCGATTCGTCGATGGATCCGGCCTTCAAGCGCCGGCTCGCCTCGCACATCGTGTTCTGGCCGCCCGACGACGACGAGCGCGACCGGCTCTGGAAGAGCTATCTGTCCTCGGGGCTACCGGTCGCCCAGGATCTCGACATCGACAAGCTCGTACGCAACTACCCCGACCTCTCGGGCGCGCACATCCGCAATGCCGTGCTCAATGCGGCGTTCGCCGCTGCCACGCGCGGTGGCATCGTCACCCAGGCCGCGCTCGAGTCCGCCGCCCGCAACGAGTACGCGACGATGGGCCGCGTGCTCGCGCGCGACGGCCGGATCCGCTGAGATATCGCGATGGTCAACGCGAAACGACCACGGTGAGGTGAGCGCCACAGCGCGAATGTCGCTGGTCCCGTTCGCCGTCGCCGTTCGTCCGAACACCGAGAGCCCTGCGACGTCAGTCGACGCCGCAGGGCCCGTGCGTGCCTGACGATCTAATCGAGCAGCGCGCTGTAAGCGCTCTCGTTATCTTCGTCGGCATCCGGCAGCTCCGCGAAAGCCGCGGCCTCCACCGGCTCGGTATCGTCCGCCGTCTGGTTCTGGACCAGATCGATCACGAACGCCGCGAAGCTGCCTTCCTGCGGATTGTCGGACGGGTCATCGGGCCCGCCACCGCTGCGATCGTCGCTGGTGCTGCATGCACTCGCGGCCACCACGAGCGCCACGACGATGCCGAGGCGTCTCATGGCGCACCCGGGATCGGCGTGTTGAGGTACGGGAAGCTGGTGCGGAACTTCATCGCGTTCGTTCCGGCCCCATCGACGTACGGGAGGCAACCCGTGCTGTCGGCGTGCAGACACCCGCCCGAGGGCGCATCCGTCCGGTTGACGAGCGCGCCCATCGCCACGCGGAGCTCGATGTCGACAACATCGTCACCGGGCCGGCGGCCATTCGGGAAGCCGGCCGGGTCGCAGTCTTCGTTGGTGGTGTCGAGCTTCGCGTTCTCCGTGGCCGTGGGATCATCGAAGCACCCCGAGGCGCCGTACGGACTCTGCGCCGTGCACGTCGTCGCCGGGATCGCGGTGTTGAGCCGCTGCATCTCGGCGGTCGAGCCGTTCGCATTCACGTCGGGCACGCCCGTCAAGAACGCGGCGACGAGGTCGGTGCGCGGGAAGTTGTTCGGCGCTCGAACGCCGGCACCGCCGAACGCGATTTCGACGACCTCCGGCAGTGTCGGGTGAGTGACGTAATCGGCGAGCTTCGCATCGTCCTTGGGCTCGGCCGCGTTGAAGAGGTTCTTGTCCTTGAGCCCGATGATGATCTCGTTGACCAGCGGCATCCCGAGCCGCGAGACCTGGACCCACGGACCACCAACGCGCGCCGGCTTCTCGAAGCTCGGCGTCGGGTCCACGACCTCCGCCTGGCGAACGCTCGCCGTGATCCAGGCACCGATGATCGGTGTGCTGGCATCCTTGGTCAGGCACGCCTTCGGTACCTCGACCGCGATCGTGGTGACATTCTTGTGCTCGAGGTCGTTGGCGCCTTGCTCCTGCGCTCCGAGCACGTTGGCGACGCGATCGGTTCCGGCAGGCTCGAGGTTCAGCGTGTCGAAGATCTGGCCAACGTTGACCGAGAAGCCTTCTTTGCGCTGGCCGACGAACACGCGCGCCATACCCGCGGTGCAGCCAGGCAGCTCGACGTCGTACATGAACTTCGCCGCGTAGGCTGGGTAGTTCGGGATCGTCTTGGGGCCGATGTTATCCAGCGGCTTGCGAAAGACGTCCGAGCCGTTGTGATGCTTCACGGCGGACACCTGGCCCGTTCGCCGGTCGCCACGTACGACCTTGAGCTTGTAGGTCTCGATCACGTTCTGCCCGGCATCGTTGCCGGCCGAAATCGGTCCGATCGCCGTGAACGGCACTGCGATCGACTTGGTTGCACCGGACGGCCCGACGTCGAGCGCGATGCCACTGCCGCCGGCGAGATTCATGTCGAAGTCGAACCGAAACGTGATGTCTTCGATCGCGTCCCCGTTGTTGTCGACGTGGATCTCGTAGAGCGCGTCGGGATCCATCGTGAAGTAGTTCGGACCTCCGTACGGATCCTGGAGCGGCTGGAAGTTCGCGAGGAGGGTGACGTACTGGTCCCGACCCGTTTCGTAGCTGTTGAACAGGTAGAGATCGGTGGCGTCGACCTTGGGCCTCTCGGTGATGTATGGGGCCTCGCGATGGCTTGAGGCGCCGACCGTTGCCGGCGCTAGCATCGTGACCAGCGCGGTGGCGCCTCCGGTTATCCGATTTCTCAGTCGCATGATGATTCTCCTAGGGGTTGTTAATGATCAGAGACTCGTGAACGTGAGGGCCGCGCGGGTCGCGATCTCGGTGCCCGTGTCGGCGCTCGGCCGAGTGATCGAGAGCAGCGTCGGTCCGTGCAGGACGCGCTTCGCGTGGGGCGTCATCGCCGCGAACCGCCGCTCCATGAATCGTCGCCCGGCCTCGGCCGCCTCGGGCGACGTGTACTCGCAGACCGAGATCGCGATTCCCTCGAGGGTGACGCCGCCGGCGCAGTACCCCGCTTGCATCGTCACGCCGAGGTACTGGCGCTGCCCGCGCACCGGGACGCCCGCGCGATCGAAGGCCGCGAAGACTTGCTCCGCCGTGACGCCGCGCTGCGGCCGGTGCTGCGCTTCCCACGCGAGGCGTTCGGCGATCGACGAGAGATCCTGGCTGGGCTCGAGAGCCAACGGCTGATCAGCCGCGCGTTCACGCAGCGGTGCCTTCGCTGCTGGCTGAGCCGCGGGTGGCTCGTCGCGACCGCACGATGCTGCAGCGAGCAGAATGATCGCCATAAAGATTTGATCACGCATGGGTTTCCCAATTTCTCGTGAAGAGTACCCAGAGGCACGAGTGCACCTGACGTACCGTCATCGGAACAGGAAGCGGTGACGGCGCGTACGACCGATCAACACCAGTGATTCGGGCACATCCTCGAGGACGATGCGAAGAACTCGAACCCGCCGCGAGCGAGCGCCCCTCGCGCACTGCCCACGACGTCACCTGAGGGCGCTCACGTAGCCGAACATCGCGCAGCGAGACCGTGGCGAAGGCGATCCGAAGTCGGCCGACGCTCGTAGCTCGCTCTCGTCGCGAGCTGATCACGATGACCGTGACGTCACGAATCCTCGGGGGCTGCCCCACACGAGGGCCGGCGATCCGAATCGCGACGTCCACCCTGCGTCATCGCGGATCGAATCTGCACGTGGCTCGCGCCGGCGGTCGCCGCGCGTAGGGGCGCCCGACGGCGTGCCCGGGAAGTACGCTGTCAGCCTCGCGTTCAGCGCTTGGCTTGCGCGCCGGTCAGGCCGGACTGAACCTTCTTGGCTTCCTCGAGGTGGGCCGCGACATGGCCCCGCGTGGCAGTGAGGTGCTGCTTGACCGCGTCGTTCTTCGCGCCGGGGAGGAGCTTGCCGTCGATCATCGCGAGCACGTCGGTATGCCCCTTGATCATCGCCGTCATGAACGCGGCAGCGAAGCGTTCTCCGTCGAGCGGAAGGAGCTTGGCGAGCTCGCCTGCACCCTTCATCCGCATCTCGTCGACGCGTGCGCTCTCGACCGGCATGATCTTCGCCTTCATGCCCAGCTTGAGGGTGTCCACCGCGTTCTTGCCGTGCGCCTTGTGGAGCATGCGTGCATATGCGAGCACCTCAGGGCTGACCTTCTTGTGAGCCGCCTCGGCTGCGGCGAGGACCTCGTTCTCGTCGATCGCCGCGACCATGGCGAGGATCTCCGCGTCGGTCATCGGACTCGCGTCGTCGCTGCCCACGTCGGGAGCCCGCTTCGGCGCGCCCGGAATCACGGCGAGGTCGGGGTCCGCAACGGCCGCCATCGCGGAGGGCGTGAACTGGAGAGTCGTCACGTAGGGCGGATTCTCACCCTTGACGTCGGCGACTACATTCTTGCCGAACGTGACGCGCGCCTGCTTGGCGTTCGTCTTACCCGTCGCGATGTCGTTCGCCAGGTTCAGTGTGAGGATGTTGTGTCCTCGAGATCACAGCGCGCCGACATCTCGCCCGCGGTGCGATCGACGACGACGCTGCCATCGAACGCGACGAGCGCGGAGGCCTTTGCCGACGACACCCGATAGTTGACCGTGTGCATCAGATAATCCATGTGCGGCTTGGGGAAGTCGTGCGGGATCTCGATGCGCGTCACCGTGATCCGTTTGTACGGCCCCTGATCGTGCCACACGAGTTGCTCGGATGTGGCTTCCTGCGGCAGTCCGTACTTCGCGAGCATCTGCTGCGCTGCGAGCACGGGGCGTGGCGACCACGTTGCGAGGATCTTGTCGACGGCGGCGCGCGCCGCTGGTGTGGCGGGTGGAGGCGGAGCCTTCGTCGTCTTCGCCGTCTTCAGCGGGTCGGCCTTGGTCGTCTTCATCGGGTCGGCCGTGGCCGCGCCACCGACAGCAAGGAGGCCGAGCGCGGCCATTCGGAACGAGTTCGAGATCATCATCATGGTGTCCCTCTCTGCGTTGAGTTGAGCGAGAGGTGGTGCACGACCAGGGCCGCCATGCAGGGGCCACGGGACCGGCTGTGCCGGGTCGTGATTCTGTTCGTGCGCCGGTGTCGCCCCGGACGCCGCGCCGGCTCATGTGACGACCAGCATCCTGATCGCCGACGCGAAACGTCCGCATGCTCGCGCGTGGCCAGCGGCGACGATGTGGCGCGTGCTCAGCGATCCTTGCAGCACACAGATATGCTAGTTCCTGCTGCGTGCGCGATCCGCGCCGCGGCGCTCACCGCGTGGCCTGATAGATGGGGACGCGTACCGATCTGCGTGACCGGCAACGTGCCTATGGCTGGATCTCGCGGATGCTGCCGCGCTTGTAGACCAGGCCATCGGTGCCAACGCCGTCGCTGCGGAAGTACACTGTCATGTTCGGCTTGCCGGTCTCCGACGCCGAGCGCGTCGGCGAGGCCGTGAGGCGCATCGCCGGATCGACGCCGCTCTTGCACGGCGTACCGCCGACGCCGAAGTTCGCGCCGGTATCGATGATCTCGTTGAGCTTCACCCACGTGCCGCCGTTCGCGCCGTCGGTCGTGTCGAGGTAGAGCTCCTGCTTCACGTTGCCGTCGGGCAGGTCGTAGACGAGCTGCTTGTAGCCAATCCACACGTGCTTCGGCAGGCCGCCGCTCCACTGCGTCTTGTTGTAGACCGCGGTCGAAGCCGGGTGACTCGTCTCCTTCTCGAAGTCGATGTGACCGTCGTAGCGCATGCGCGCGATGATGCCGCGCGTGTCGCACCGGTTCGTGGTCTCGCTGCCGATCGTGCCGTGGTTCGAGCGCGCGACCGCGACGAGCCCGCCCCATGGCGTGCCGCTGTCGGCGACGCGCATGAAGTACATCGTGATCTCGACGTTGCGCCACTGATCGAGCTTCGCGGGATCGTGGATGTACATGCGTGGCGTCGATCCGCTGATCTTCAGCTGGCCCTGCCCGTCGACCTTGTAGCTCGCGCTGCCGTGGTTCGCGTTGAACCACGGGTCCGCGGGGTCGATGCCCGAGAACGAGCGTGCCGTGCCGGTGTCCCACTTCGAGATCCACTCCTTGCCGCCGGTCATCGTCGGGTAGAGCTTCTTGATCCCGAACTTGTCGGCGCCGGTCGTGCCGCCACCGCCCCCGCCGCCGATCTGCTCGTACGGATTCGTCACCGAGAACCACGCTTTGTTGCCGGCCTTGTCGGTCACACGCGCGGTCAGCTTGTGGGTTCCGACGGTCACGCTCGCCAGCGACAGGCTCCACGTCGACCAGTCGGTGGCGGCCACCGGGGTCGCCGCCTGATACGTGGCACCGTCGACGCTGAGCTCGACCTTGTGCACGCCGCTGCCGCCCAGATCGCTCGCGGTCCCGGTGACTGCCACCAGGCCGGCAGCGACGCTCGCGCCCGTGCTGGGCGTCGTGATCGCGACCTTCGGAGGCGTCGCGTCGATTGCGGACGCGTCGACGCGGAGCTCGTTGATGCTCGCCCACGAGTTCTGCGTGTTGCCGTTGACGGTAACGCGCAGGTAGCGCCCCGCAGTCGCAGGCACGTCGTAGCGCTCGACGCTCGTCGTGGTGCCGCTGCTCGCGCCCATGAACACCTGCGTGAACGTCACGCCGTCGTTCGAGACGCCGAGCTGAAAGCGGCTGATGCGCTCGTTACCGGCGTACCAGGCGATCGATGCGTTCGAGATCGTCTGCACGTTACCGAGGTCGGCCTGGATCCACGAGCCAACGCCGAGGTTCGACCACCGCGTCGAGTAGTTGCCGTCGATCGCGTTGCCGGCTCCGTTGCCCGCCTCGGCGCTGCTCGCGGTGACGCCGACGATCTGCAGCGCGCTAGCTTCTCCTACGGAGACGTCGTGGCTGTGATCGGACTCCGCGACACAGGCGCACGAAATCGCAGTCACGATGCAAAGAACTCTTGTTTTCATCACCCAAAACACGGGTAACACGCGTGAAGAACGTCTGACTATTGGAGCACTTCGCACCGGTTCTCGACGGTAGCCGCCGCTACACACCGGTGCGGTCACGACGGCGAATGCGATCGCATCGACGACAGTTACGCCGGGTCGAAGCATGTGCGTGGAGCACAGCCGAACACACGAACCTTCGTTGGCTCGCGTGCCAACGGATCTGCGTCCGCGCGGCATTCCGCGGGTTGCACACGATCGTGCGCGGTGATCGAAGCGCGATGCGCGTTGCGTGCACGACGTCGCTCGCCGTATGAGTGCGCATGATGCAAGAGGTCCGTGCGCTGCTCGAGAAGGCGTTCCGTCGCTCCGCGATGTGGGCCTATGCGTTGAACCAGTCGCACGCGAAGATCGTGATGGATCCGATCTACCTCGCGGTCGCGAAGCGGTTGCTGCGTGGCACCGACGGCCCGAGCGCGAAGCTGCGTGACGAGAAGTTCCCGTCGAACCTGTTCTTCCCGTATCGCGCGCAGTCGAGGAAGCTGCAGTACTTCATCGAGGACTGGGACTGGAGCGAAGCGCGCCCCGAGCTCCTGACCGCGCGCCAGCGCCAGATGATGCACACCGTCGCGCTCGGCGAGACCAGTGGCGCCGCGGTGTCCGACGGCTTTCTCCGCGCCTTCCGCACGCAGCCCGAGCTCGCCGCGTTCTTCGGCACGTGGTTCACCGAGGAGCTGAACCACTTCGTCGGCTATCACATGTACCTGCGGCAGATGGGCGAGGCGTGGCCCGCCGCGCGCGGACTCGCCGTCGCCGAGACCAACGTGTTGCCTTACGCCGACAACGCGATGGAGGTCGCGGCGTGCAACATGTACCAGGAGCTGCTCGGCTTCTTGATCTATCGCTCGCTCGCGAAGCAGGTGAAGGATCCGTTCCTCGGCCGCATGCTCGCGCAGTTCGCGAAGGACGAGTGCCGGCACTTCCGGTTCTATCAGGACGTCGTCGCGCGCCACCTCCAGGAGAACCCGGCGTTCCGGCCCGTGGTCCTCAAGGTCTTCTTGAAGGCGACGTCGCCGTACAACCAGATCTCCGGCGGCCCCGCGAACGTCCTCGATCACCTCACGATGGGTGCGTTCTACTTCCGCAAGCCCGAGTACGAGTACTTCCTCGGCGAGATCGAGTACCTGCTCGGCACGAGCCTCCGCCCGTTCTGGGACTGGTACTTCCGGGGCGTCGTCGACGCGTGCACGTTCTGTTCGCGCCCGCCCTACCAGTGCGACTGCGATCACTTCGAGGACGGCAAGCCAGCGCCAGTCAAGAACCCCGGCTGGTGGAAGCAGGTCTCGACCTCGAAGACCTACGACAAGCGTATCGACATCGACGAGTGGGCCAAGGCCCTGATCGGCATGCGCGGCGAGCGTGGTCCGGCCACCCCACCGTCCTGACCGGCGCACACGACGCTGGTCACCTGTAACGTCGCCCGCAACACCTCGATCCGGCTTGCCAAGCCGTTTCGCGGCCTTGCATGCTGGCTCGACCCTTGCTTATCGTGAACCGCATGCACGCTGCCTGTCGCACCCTCTTCGCCACGCTGCTCGCGGTCGCGCTCGCGGCTTGCGCGGGTCAAATCACCGGCGAGGATCTCGACCCGGCCAGCACCGACGAGGAGATCGGCGACGACGGCCCGCTTCCGGAGGACGAGCCGTCCGACGACGTGCCCGTGGATGTGCCCGACGTCGACGAGAACGTGTTCCAGTTGCCGTTTCCGTGCGGCGAGGTCTGGGCCGGCCAGACGCGCACGAACCACAGCCCGCAGCTCTCGGTCGACTTCAATCGCGCCGACGACGACGGCGACACCGTGGTCGCCGCGGCGAGCGGCACGATCACCCGCGTCGCGAACACCGGCAGCACGAGCTACGGGCGCTGGATCGAGATCGCGCACAGCGGTAACCGGCGCACGCGCTACGCGCACCTGTCGTCGCAGACCGTGACCGTCGGCCAGTTCGTGCGTCGCGGACAGAAGATCGGCACGCTCGGAAACACCGGCGGATCGACCGGTCCGCACTTGCATTACGAGCAGCACCTGAACGGCATGGCCGTCAGGGTGGTGTTCGACGAGAAGCCCTCGCTGTATTACGGCTCGAAGAACTACACGAGCCAGAACAGCTGCGGGGTCGAGGCCGGCAGCGTCGTCGGTCGCGTCAACACCGACGGCGCGGATCTCGTCGTTCGCGCGGGCGCGAGCACCGCGACCGCCACCGTCGGCAGCGTCGCCGATGGTGCGATGGTCGTCATCACCTGCCAGACGCAGGGCGAGTCGGTGACCGGCACCTACGGAACATCGACGCTCTGGGACAAGATCGGCACCGGCTACATCCCCGACGCGTTCGTGTCGACCGGCTCCGACGGCCAGGTCGCGCCGGACTGCCCGTAGCTCGCGGCTCGCGTCTTCGTGATCGCAGTCCTCGCCGCGATCAACCGAGCACGGCGACCGTCATGCGCGCGAGCAGGCCCTTCGCCGCCGCGCGCTCGCCTGCGAACACGGCCGTTGCCTCGTCGCGTGCTGCAGGTGGCATGCGCGCGAGGATCGAGCTACGCGCGAAGTCGACCGGCGCGCAGATGAGCGCGAACAGCGGACGCCATTCGGGCGGCAGCTCGTCGACGATCTCGACGACGAGCGATTCTTCGAGAAACACCAGCTTTGCAGCGAGCTCGCGAAGGACCGGCTCGTTCGCACCGCCGCCAGGGGCCGCAGCGTTCGCGATCGTGGCGAGGAGCAGTGCCGCACACGCGCGGATCGCGACCGGGATGGGCGCGGAGGCACACGTCGCGAGCAGCCCATTGATCTCCCGCTTCGCGACGGGTTGCAGTCCACCCTCCGGTTTCCACAAACAATCCCACGCGTCCCAGAATGAAGCGCGGCGCTCCTCGAGATCTGGATCGTACAGGCCACGGCCCGAGCGGCTCAGCGTATTTGTCAGGATGCGCTCGTCGAGCTCGGTCAGCCCCCAAAATTCTCGGTTCTCGCGCGCGACCGCATCGATCGCTTCCTGCCGACGCTGTGCCGGCGTCTTTCGCTTCGCCATCGCTCCCGATGTGTATCAGCCGGAATCGTGATTGCGAGCAACGGCGACCGGCCAGATGTTGGCGTTCTCCGGCCGCCGCGCGATGACGTGTCCGGAGGCGTCCAGGCCGCGCACCGTCGGCGTGAGGTCGTCGGTCAGGAACACGAAGCGCCAGTGGTCCGAGGTGGCTCGGCTGGGCCGTGTAATTGATGCCGCGGCGCAGGTGGATCCCGCGGAGCAAGCCGAGGCACGTGCCGACGGTCAGGTCGTCGTCTCCAAGAACCTTGCCGGCGAGCACTCGAAACGCAGCATGGTCGGCCGCGCTCGGCAGCTCCCGAATCGCCAGCTCGCGCGCTATCCGCACGCCGCGTGGATCGCCCTGGACCTGCAACCAGTCTGCATACACGGACCACTCCTCGAGATCAGCCGAGGTCGCGGGCAAGTGAACGGGCCGGTCCATCCCGTGAAGGACGCCCTGATTCGACCGACGCGATCAGCACCGATGCCACCGAAGGGCGTGCTCCGCCGCGTCGGCTTACCGGACAGCTCAACAGGCCGATTCGAGGCTGCGCAGCAGACGCGTCACGTTCACGGGCTTCGAGATGAAGTCGGCCTCGATACCCGTCGGGTCGCCATAAGCGGATACGACGATGATCGGGATCTCGCGAAGGCGCGGCTCGACCTCGCAGGTCGCGAGGAAGGAGTAGCCGTCCATGTCCGGCATCTTCAGGTCGACGACGATCGCGCAAGGCGCGCTGGACTTGTCCTCGCGCGTCTCGAGCCATGTCAGCGCGCTGGTCGCCGACGTACAGGTCTCGACGACGTAGCCGCGATCGACGAGCAGCTCCCGGATGCTGGTGCAAAACTCCACGTCGTCGTCGATGACGAGAACGCGCTTATCACAGCCTGGAGGGCCCTCCGTCATGTACGTGCTCCTTGAAGTTTCGGTGCGTGCCGCGGCCAGCACGTCGTGAACGTCGTGCCCGTCTCTGCCGTCGACTGCACGTCGACGGAGCCGCCATGTGCACGCAAGATCTCGTGGACGATGAAGAGGCCAAGGCCGAGGCCTCCGCCGCTGTTGGAGCCCTGGCGGAAGGGCTCGAAGATGGTTGCCATCTGCTCCGCCGGGATCGCCTTACCGGTGTTGTGGATCGCGACGGTGACCTCGTCGGTGCTGCCGGTCGCGGTGACCCGTAGCTCGCCGACGCCATGCGTCAGCGCATTCGCGAGCAGGTTCGAGATCACCTGCTCGACGCGCTCGCGATCCCACTCGCCGACGAGGTCGCCAGCACGCTCGAGGTGGATCTTGCGGTTACCGTGGAGCAGTGAGATCTCGTCGATCATCGACGCGCAGATCTCGCCCATGTTCGCGCGCCGCGGAATGATCGGGATGCCGCCGGCGGCCTGCCCGCGCGTATAGTCGATGATGTCGCGAATCAGCGCGGCCATTCGCTCGCCGTTGCGCGCGATGCGCAGCACGCTCTCGCGATCCTTGGCACCGAGGGTCTGCCCCATCAGCATCATGCGCGCGCTCATGAGCATCGCGCTGAGTGGATTGCGCAGATCGTGCCCGAGCACGCCGAGATAGAGATCCTTGGTGCGGTTCGCGGCGGAGGCTTGTTCGAGCGCCGCCTTGGCCTGGATGATCTCCGTGTGTTGCTTGGCGATCATGCGCTCGCGTCGCCGCAGCTCGGCGCCGCGGCGGTGCAGCGTGAGCAGCACCTCGAGCTTCGCGCGTAGCTCGTTGGCGTCGACGGGCTTCATGAGGAAGCCGAGCGCACCGAGCTCGTAGCCGCGACGCTCGGTGATCCAGTCAGGCTCCTCGGCGGACAGGAACAGCACGGGAACGTTACGACCGTGATGGTGCCGGCGAAGCTTCGTCACGATGGCGTGGGCGTCCTCGCCAGGCAGGTGCACGTCGATCAAGATCGCGGCGAGCTCGCTGGACACGCCGATGCGGAGCGCCTCTTCGCCGCTGTGCGCCTCGGCGATCCGCGCGAGCGGCGCGACCATGCCGCACAGAATCGCCCGGCTCTCCCGGTCCGGATCGACGAGCAGGATCTCGGGCTCGGAGTCCGGAACAGCGTCGTCGACGACGCGAAGTGGCTGAGAGCTGGACACTTACGGCGTGAGGCCGCCGGAGGGTGTCTCGTTCACGAGCAGGGTGCCGAGGCCATACGCATTACCACCGCAGCCCACCTCGACCCGCGCGTCGTAGCACGGGATCCCGGCGCGCGACCGGTTCAGCGGGTTGAAGCAGCGGGCGCCGTTCTGGTCCCACTCGGCCTCGAACACCCAGCTCTCGGTGTCCTGCTGGATCCCGAGCTGGTCATACACGTTCACACGGTTGCCGTTCTGCGTGTAGCTGGCACCCGTGCCGCAGTAGTCGCCACGCATGAGCCGGATGCAGGACTGGTGATGCCCCGCGAGGCTCACCGTGCCGAAGCTCTCCCACGGCTCGTAGCCCATCGCGATGCACTTGGCGATCGCGCCCGTGCCTTCGCAGGCGAACGTGAACTTGTCCGTCGACGCACTGTGCGCGCCGCCGCCAGCCACGCCTTGACGGTGGTCCCAGATACCATTCACGGGGATCGCCGCGCGTGGACCGCTCGCGTCCTCGCAGACCGGATACCAGATGTTGTCGGTCTCGCGGTACTCGATGAAGTAGCGCCAGGTCGTGTCACCTGCTGCGGCCGGAACGATGTCGCGCACGCGTACGCGGACCGTGCGTCCATCGCCGCGCATCGCCTGGAACTCGGCCTGGATGAAGCCCAAGCCTGTCTGCGTACCATCGGCGGTCGCGAACACGGTCCGGTTCAGCGTGACGGTCACGCTCTTGCCGTTGAGCTTCACGCCCTGAAGGCTCGTCCAGATCGTGAACGTGCCGGCGTCAGGCCCGTTGAGGTTCTGGCCATTCAAGTTTTGACCGTTGAGGTTCTGGCCGTTCAAGTTCTGGCCGTTGAGGTTCTGCCCGTTCTCGATGACCAATGGCGTCTCGGTCTGAGACAGGTCCTCGGTCGTCGTGCACGCGGCGATCAACAACAGGCCTAGCGTGATGCGATGCATTTTCGCGTGGCTTGGGAGCAAGTTGCGTTCCACTATTCGACGATTGCTGCAGGCGACGAAGCGCACACCCGGAGGCCGACCGTGAGGTCGCGATAGCTCGCCTCGGGCAGCTCACGGTTCGTGACCCTCGCTGTATTTCCTGCGAAATAGTAGCTCCCACCACGCGCGACGACCTGCTCGGAAACGAGGCTCGAGCTGACCCACTCCCAGACGTTGCCGCTCAAATCCGTGACGCCGAACGGGCTCGTGCTCCGCGGATGGCTACCGACCTCGTCGGGCCCGAATCCGCCGGCGCTGATGCGCGCCTCGGGCGTGACGGTCAGCGTGAGGTGCGCAGGTGCCGCGAGGCGGGCACGGCGCGCACCGTCGGCGTCGTACGCGGCGAGCCGCGCGACGAGCTCGTTGTACTCCTCACGGCGGCCGTCGTCATCGGCGAGCAGCGCGCGCTCGAGGAGCACGTCGCCATAGCGTGCACGAACGTCCGTGCGATCCGCATCCCGGAGCAGCGCACGCTCGAGCGCCGCCGCCGCATCCGCGAGCCCGACGCGCGCGACGGCGGTCTGATCGAGCATCGTCTTCCAGGTGCGCTCCGCGTCGGCCGTCGCCTTGCGATCCCACGCCGCGAACGCGGCAGTCCGAGCTGCCGCACGGCTCGTCATCGCGACGTGCGCCGCATCGAGGCGAGCATCCGCGGCCGTGAGCTCGGCGGCGACGGCGCGGTTCACGTCGCGCCGGTGTACGAGCCGCGTCCCCGCATACGTGCCGACGACGGCAAGCAGTGCGGCGGCGACGAGACCGCGCCGCACCCACCGCACCGTGCGACGCGCACGTCGTGACTCCGCGACGAACGCGCGCTCGCGGCTGGCGATCCCCTCGAGGGCGCGCTCGTCGAGCTCGGCGAGCTGACGGCCGCTCCACAGCAGATCGCGCTGCTTGCCGGCGCGCTGCCACTCGGCGGCGGCGTGCTCCAGGCGATGGCGTGCGGCGCGCAGCTCCGCCTCCTCGGCGAGCCAGTGCGCGAGCGTGCCCCAGCCGCGTACAAGCGCCTCGTGTGCGATCTCGTACGTCGCGCCCTCGGGCGCTTCGCTCGCGACGAGCAGGCGACCGCGGACCAGCGCCTCGAGAACCACCGGTGCGCTCGGCGAGACGGCGCGCAGCTCCTCGTCGCTGCGGCGTGCGCGCGTGTCGTCGACCGTGACGAGCCGCAGCAGCAGCTGGCGTGCGACGAGCCGCTCGGGCGCGGACAGCGAGACGAGCACCGCGTCAGCGTGACGCGCGAGCGCGCCCGATACGCCGCCCACGGAGGCGAGCGCGGCGGCGGTGATCGTGTTGGTCTCGCGATCGCGGCGCTCCCACAGCTCGGCGAGCGTGAACTGCAAGAGCGGCAGCGAGCCCTCGGCTGCGAGCGTCGATTCGACGAGGCTCGTGACGAGATCGTCCGACTCGTACGTCGCGCCCTTCAGCGAAGCGGGACCGACGATCGCCTCTCGGATGTCGGCCTCGAGCATGGGACCGAGCAGCAGCAGCGCGGGTGGCAGCCGCTCTGCGAACGCGGGCAGCCCGGCGAGGCGCGACAAGAAATCACTGCGCGCGGTAGCGATCACGCGTGCGCCTGGCAGGCCATCGGCGAGCGCGCCGAGCGCCTCGGACACGCGCGCCGCCTCGTCGCCGCTCTCGAGCGTGACGAGCTCCTCCATCTGGTCGATGTACAGGAGCAGGCCGAGCTCCTCGCGCAAGGCACCGCGCACGACGCGCCCGAGATTCCTCGGCTCTTGCTCGAGCGTGCGCGTGACCTCGTCGACGGGCAGGCCGAGCAGCTGCGCGAGCAGCGTCGACACGTTGCGCAGCGGCGTGCGGCCCGGGACCGTTCGACCGACGATCCAGCGGCGACCGTCCTCGAGCGCGCCGTCGGCGATCGCCGGCAGCACGCCGGCCGCGCAGAGCGAGGACTTGCCGACGCCGGAGTCGCCGGTCACGACGAGTAGGGGCTCGGCACGCAGCCGCTCGATCGCGAGCTGCAGGGGGCGCGTGCGGCCGAAGAACAGCGCGCGGTGCTCGGCCTCGTAGGTGCGCAGGCCGCGATACGGATTACCCTCGGGCACCGCTGCGTGGCCGCGCGTCGGCGAGATGACGTCGAGCGCGCTCAACAGCTCGTCCGCGTTGCCGTAGCGTGCATTGCGGTCGAGCTTCAGGCAGCGATCGACCACGCGCGCGAAGCCCTCCGGCACGGTCGGCGCGATCGCGTGCAGCGGCCGCGGCGCCTCGCGCTGGGTCTCGTTCGCGAGCTCCTTCACCATGAGGTGTCGGAATGGTCCGGCGCCCGCGAGCAGCTCGTACATCACGAGGCCCAGGGAGTACAGGTCCGAGCGCGCGTCGAGGCCTTCGCCGCGCCACGCCTCGGGGGACATGAAGTACGGTGTCGCGACGACGCCATCCTCGGCGGGCGCGCTCGAGTCCTCACCGCTCTTGAGGTCTTCGGCGCGGGCATCTTCGGGCGTCTGCGGGACGTCGAGCAGCGCCGCGAGTCCGAAGTCGACGAGCTTGGCCTCACCGCCATCCGCGACGACGATGTTTCCCGGCTTGATGTCGCGATGGAGGACGCCACGTCGGTGCGCCGCGGCGAGCCCGCGTACGACGTCGGTCGCGATCCGCAGCATGATCTCCGGTGCGACCGGCTTCTCGAACTGATCGAGGCTCTTGCCGCGCACGAGCTCCCAGACCAGGTATGCATGCAGCTCGATGCGTCCGACGCGATAGAGCGTCGCGACGTTCGGGTGCTGGATGCGCGCGGCCGCGCGCGCCTCGTTGAGGAAGCGAGCCAGGAGGGTCTCGTCGAGCGCGGGGATGAACTTCACCGCGACGTGACGGTCGAGCAGCGTGTCGTGCGCGACGTGCACGACACCCGTGCGTCCGCGGCCGAGCTGCTTGACGAGCTTGTACTCGTCGAACTCGGATGGCGGCGTCCATGCCGGCGGACGCGGGAGTGGAGACATGCGAAGCGCGTGGACTATAGCGAGCGTTCCGGCGCACGCAGTGCGGCTCGTACGGTCACTTTGCTGATCCCTCGCGTCTGGTCGCCGCGATTTTCCTCGGTCTAGCGGAGCTGTCGACGCGGTTCCAGAGCCGGACGAATCAGATGTCTCGTTCCCGTAAAGATCACGCGAACTTACGGTCGCGATTCGACTTTGAAATCGGGCCACCTCTTGAGGATATGAAGCATCTCGTCCTCGTCGTCGCCGCCGCCCTCGCCGCTTGCGTCATGCCCCAGTCGGGCGCGTTCGACCCCACCTACGCCACCCAGTCGCAGACGTCAGTACTCGAGGCGCGCGACGGCAACTGGCGCGACTACGCGCTGCCTTCGACCGAATGGCCAGCGCGCCTCGAGGCCGAGCTCCGCTACGTCGACGAGGTCATCCAGCAGCTGCGAACCGACCTCTGTGTTCGTGACGATGGGCTGTTCGCGATGGGCTTCAGCGGCGGTGGATCATTCTCCGGCGCCCTCGCGTGCCGTCGCCCCGATATCCGCGCGATCGCCGTGGGTGGGGCCGTTCTCTACGTGCCAGCCAGTGAGTGCACGCGTCCGCTTCCCGCGTGGATCACGATCGGGACGATGGAGCTCGAGCCCGCGCGTGAAGTGTACCGCGACACCTCCCGCGTTCTCGACGGCTGTACGGCGACCTCGGCACCGGTCGCTCCATCACCCTGCGTTGCCTATGATGGCTGCACGATGCCGATCCACTACTGCCAGCACGCAGGTGGCCACATCTGGCCAGCATTCGCGAGCATGGCGACGTGGCAGTTCTTTCGCACGCAGCTGATGAAGATCTGATTGGAGGCATCGGTCTCGAGGTCGCGCATTCGCGTGTTCGAGGCCGACAAGCTGACGGCGACGGCGCACCACCGCGGCCAGCCCCATGTGGTCGCGACTTCGGGTCGTGGCTGCCCATCCAGGTCAATTGCGGCAACGGGCTGGTTTGTGGAACCTCGTGCGCATCACCTGGGGCATGCTCGCAACGTGGCACCTCCTCCGCCGGGCCCGACGCTGGGCGCGCTCCTCGACATGATGCGTGCTGCCGGGGATCACGGGATCGATCGGAGCGCGTACAGCCTCGGCGACTACAGCGCGACCGCGCTCCTCGTCCGCGAGGGGCAGACGTTTCGCCTGTTCGCGCTCCACGGAGGCGTGCTGGGTGTCTCTCCGGAATGCGACCGCGCACCCGACGTGGGGGAGCTCCTGTTCGAGGCAACCAGCGTCGACGACCTCGTCGGCAGACTCCTCGACGCGTGGACTCCGCGCTTCGGCAAGCTCCTCGCCGCGAACGAGCGGCTCTACGCCCGCATCACCGGCGTCGACCGCGCGCCTCTTCTACAAGCGCTCCGCAAGGCCCATCACGACGGCGTGTCCTTGGCCGATGCCGCTAAGCTCGTCAATGGAGCGTTCGCACTCGACGCGTCGCATGCACGAACGGTCGCGAGCGTGACGCGCGAGCTGGGAGCAACCGTGGTCTGGGTTTGCAAGCGCGTGCAGATTCGTTATGAGGTCGTGATCACCGCGCTGGGCAAGGACGGCGTGACGTCGGCGCTGATCAACAACGTGGCGAGTCGCGCACGTGTCTCGAGCGCCGTCATCGGAGAGAGGTTGCGCGGTCCACTGCCGATCATGCTTCCGGCGAAGGACGAGACAATCGGCGCGGCGATTCGCCAGAGCGTGGTCAGCCACGGAGCGCAGGCGGAGCTCCGCGAGCACGTCATCGAAGCCCCGTGATCGGACGCGACAGTTGGTCGTGGCCGCGAGCGATCAGCTGGCGCGGTCTGAACCTCGGCGTCACGCCGGTCAGCCGTGGCAGTCACGACGCCTGCGCCGCTGGCACACCTCACGACAACGTCGTCTTGACCGCCGGCGCGGAGCGCGCTACTTCATCGTTCGTCGACGGGGGTTTAGCTCAGCGGGAGAGCATCGGCTTTGCAAGCCGAGGGACAAGGGTTCAATCCCCTTAACCTCCACGTACTTAGACGACTCGGAAAGCTTCTAGGACCCGGCTAGGACCCGGAATCCAGGCTGCCGATCAACGCCAGCGGGGGCCACAGCGGGTGGAACTTGATGTCCCACTTCTCCCAGCGGGGCTGCCGATCAACGCCAGCGAGGCCCGACGATCCCGATCAGGTTCGGGATGTGGCCGCGGTCCACAAGCTCGGCGAACGCCTCGCCGAACGAACGCTCGCGAGGTGGCGGCTCGGGTGGCGGCTCGCGTGTCTTGGCCTTGTCGACTGCGCGCGCGCGTGCGAGCCACTCATCCGGCGTGGTCGGTAGCGGCTCGGGTGGCTGCGGCTCGGCCCGCTTGCGCTCGGCTCGGTCTGGTGCACGGCCGAGAAGCCGGAGAGCGAGTTCAACGTCGAGCACGTGATGCCCCGGTCCTTCGGCACGTTCGAAGCGAACCTGACGCTGGTGAACGAGGTCTGCAAGGAGTGCGCGTATAGCAGGTGGGGGAGCGCAGCTGTTCGAGGACTTGGCCAGCGCGCCGCGTCAGCGTCTGAGCGCAATGACTGAGCCATGTGAAAGACGCCCCGGTTGCCCGGCTCGCGTGTGGTTGCGAGAACGCGAGAACGGCGCGGCACTCGATTCCTGACCGTTTCTTAGGGGGGCTCAACCCTTGGGTACGGTGAACGCTTGTCGCGGCAGCCTAGCTGTAAACGACGTCCCAGCCGACTCCGACGAGGAGACCGTCAACGTGCCGCCATGGGCCACCGCCACCTGCGACGCGATGTACAGGCCGAGACCTAGACCGGACCTGCTCTGGACGTCCTTCGTGTGGCGCACCATTGGTTGAAAGAGCGTCGCTTGGACATCTTCGGGAATCGCCGAGCCTTCGTTGTGCACTTCGAGCCAGACTTCCTCCCCGTGAGCGGTCACACTGACCTCGATCGGAGACACCTTGTTTCCGTGCTGGATCGCGTTCCAGATCAGGTTGGACAAGACCTGAGAGATCCGGTCGCTGTCCCAGCTGCCGCGCAGGTCGCCGCTCTCGACGAGCTTGAGCTGGCCCGGTGGCCGGTGTCCCGCCAGTTCGCTCACGATCTGCCTGCACAGCGGGGCGAGGTCCATCGGCGCACGCACGATCGGGATCAGATCGCCGAACCGGGTGCGCGTGAGGTCTAGCAGGTCCTCGATCATCCGGCTCATCCGCTCCGCGCTGTTGAACATCCGCGTGGCGGTCGACCGGTTCTGCGCGTTGAGCTCCGTCGATTCCATCAGTGCCTGCGCGCCCATCACTACGGAGGACAACGGGTTCCGGAGATCGTGGCCCAGGATGCCCAAGGATTGGTCGCGGAAATGTTCCGTCGTCGTCGTAAACGCGACGACGGCTTCGGTCAGCGCCTCGTCGATGGACTCGTTGAACCGGGTCACCCCGGCGGGATCGTTACCTCCCCGCTCCCACAGTCGGAGCACGCTGGCACGGAGGGCACGATACTCGGCGACCATCTGGCCGAGCTTGAATCCAAACTGGATCCTGAGCACGGCGTGAAGCTTGCCGATCGCACCGAGCTGCTGTGCGCTCCCGCGCCCCTTGGACTTCTCCGCCTGCTCGGCGGCTGATTGGCGCGTATTCATGTCTTGCACGATCGCGGATAGGATCTGGTCGGC
>JACCTC010000101.1 GCA_013812655.1 Deltaproteobacteria bacterium
CGCCGCCGCCGCCGCCGCCGTTGACCGCGAGCGTGCCCGAGATCTCGACGACCTTGCCCTCGACCAGGATCGTGCCGCCGGCGCCGCCACCACCGCCACCATCGTTGCCGTTGACGCCGGTCTGACCGCCGCAACCGCCGGCGTTGATGCCACCCGAGATCAGGATGCGGGCGTTCGACACCAGCTGGACCGCGCCACCGCCACCGCCACCGGATCCAGAATTCGTACCGCCACTGCCGCCACCGCCGCCGGCACCACCGAACAGCAGCGTGATCGTCGCGTCTCCATACGGGCCGCCGCCGGCCGCGAAGACACCGTTGCCGCCGCTGCCGCCGGTCCCGCCGTACCCGCCACCGCCGCCGCCCTCGTTCGCGCCGATCGCCCCGCTGCCGCCACCGCTGCCGCTGCCCTTGCCACCTTGCTTGAAGCCGCCGGCGAAGCCGCCGGGCCCGGCATTCGAACCGACACAGCTGCCGCGCGCATCGACGACCCCCTCGACGAGGATCTCGCCATCCGCGACGAGCGCGATCGATCGGCTGCCGATCAGGGTGAGCGCGCCCGCGATCCTGAGCTTGGTGAACCGGAAGACCGCGATGTTGCCGCGGACCTGGTAGTCGATGCCGTTCATCACGCCGACCGGGCCCGAGGCGCGATACTTGTCCGCTTCCGCGGCCGTCCCGATCCGGCCGTTGTCGCCGTCGATCGTCGTGCCCGGCTCGAAGACGAGCACACCCAGCTCGGTACTCGGCGCGACGTCGGTCGGCATCACGCCGCCGCCGGCCGGCACGATCTCGGCGCACCGCGCGAACGGCGTCGTGCGGCAGCCCCACGCGCAGATCCGATCGGTCGCGGCGTCACCGGCCGCCACGCACGTCCGCAACGTGTCGCCGTCGAGGCACTCCGTCGAGGCAGTGGCGCATGCGCTGGCATCCGGCAGCGCATCGACGACGCGATCCTCGACGCCTGCCGAGAACTTGCAGGCCGCGACGATCGCCGCGCCGACCGTACAGAGGCTCAGCAGGCGATGGCGTCGTGCGCATTCGGGGTGTGCCCGCATCGATGTTCGAGCATACGCGGGATCCCCAGCGGCTGGGCCGTGGAGGTGGCACGCGCGAACGAGGTAGGCATGCCGGATCTGATTCCGCACGTGTGTGCCGGCCTGCTCGGTTTGCCGGGATTCCTTTTCACCCGCCTGCCCGGTAACGTGGGCCGAAGAGGCCTCGATGACCAAGTCAGCGTTCAAGCTCGTGCTCGCGCTCGTGATGCTCGTCGCGATCGGCAAACCCGCGGTTGCCGCGAACCGGACGTTCGACACCGGCACGCTGATCATCCCGATGGACCTCAGCTACCAGGCGGATGGGAATCTCCAGTCGTACGGCTTGATCTACCAGCTGCTGCGGCAGGGAGTCCGCATCTACTGGCTGATCGATCCGGACAAGACGTATCACGCGGCGCCCTGCAACACCGCCGGCGACCTGTGCGCCTGGGACTGCGCGGTCGAAGGCTCGGGCGTGAAGTGTCCGTACCCGACCGCGAGCCCGGATTTCACCGCGACGACGAAGGTCGTGTGGAGCGACGCCGGGACCGCACCGAACACCGTGATCGGGACGCACCGTTACCGTGGCGGTCCGTTCGCGATCGACGCGGCCGATCGCGTGCGCGCCCTGCCGATCATCGCGGCCTGGAACGACAAGACGCTGTGGGTCGCGAACCCGTGGGCGATGCGCACCGTGTTCGAGGTCGTCACCGTGCACGAGGCGACTGCGGCGTTCTCCGCCAACGTTGTCAAGGACATGCTCGCGGCGCCGACGATCGCGGTGTTCTCTGATGGCAACGAGGACATCGCGACCGGATACCTCCGCGCGGCGGGGATTCCGCAGTCGACCGGGGCGGAGTTTCCGAGCGCGAAGTGCGGCGCCGCGACCTGCGGCCCCGGCACCGGCAACCCCGACATGCTGAGCCCCGAGGCGGTCGCTGGTGATCTCGGGACGTGCGGCGCTCCCAACTCGAACCACGAGAATGGCGCGCTGTTTCGTGCCGACGGTCTGCCGGCGTTCTGTCAGATCATGTCGATGCACTGGGATGTCACGACGCGCGAGAGCGTGAAGTGCGGCGGCGGCAATTGCCCGGCGACCCAGGCCGAGTGCGCGGCGACCACGCCGTTCACGTTCAACGGGCACGAGACGGTCGCCGAGGTCCGCGCGTTCCTGAACTATCCGGTGCACTTCTTCGCGGAGTGTCAGGCCGTGAACGCGTACGAGAACACCGTCCCGAACCCGGCGTGGCCGTTCCTCGACGACGCCGGGCGCGACGGCCACTTCCTGACGACGACCGGCACCCCACCGCCATGTCCGTGTACCGAGGCCGGGTTCTCGTGCATCAACAACGTCTGCGTGCCGACGGACATTCGAGCGCGGGGCGCGGGGTTCTTGATCGCGCCGCAGCCAGCGTCGAGCACGCTCAAGGTGCTACGCCCCGACGTCCCCTACAACCAGTTCGACGGCGCATTCGCGACGGTCGGCGGCAGCGAGCCCGCGTACAACCTCAGCAGCTACCTGCAGACGACGTACAAGAACAACCGCCAGGTCACGCTGATCACCGGCCCGAACGGTCCCGGCGTCTCGGACGTGTGGATGAGCGGCTACCTCGACGGGGCGTGCGACATCGGTCCGATCCTCGGTCCGCCGGTGCCGGGCGGCGCGCCGCGCTCGAACCATTGCTCGAAGGGCAAGATCAGCTACCTCGGCGGTCACGCGTTCAGCACCTCGACGCCGCTCGCCTCGGGCTCGACGACGATGGGCGCGCGGCTGTTCCTGAACGCGCTGTTCGAGGCCGACTGCGTCACCGCAGACGGTCAGCCCGAGATCACGCTCGATCTCGTGCCGCTCCAGATCGGCGTCCGCTCGTTTCCGGCCGAGAGCCCGCTGACCGCGTCGTACGCGAACTCGGCGATCGGTGCGGCGATCGAAACATCCCTCGTCCAGATCGCGCCAGCGAACGTGACCGTGGTCAGCGCCGATGGTGGCGGTGCGATCGCAGGCGATCGGGTGACGTGGACGCTCGGCTCGGTCAGCGGCATGCCAGCGCGCGCAGGTGATCCGCCGACGAGCGGCACGCGGACGTCGACGATCCGCTTCGACGCCGGGGGCGACTATACGTTCACGCTCGAGGTCAGCTACCTGGTCGGATCGACGCGATTCGTCAAGACCGTGCCGTTCGTCGTCCACGTCGGCCTCGACTCCGACGGCGATGGCGTGCCGGATGACACCGACACCGATCCGGATGACCCCAACAAGTGCGGCGATCTCGACATGGATGGTTGCGACGACTGCACGAGCGGACGCTACGATCCGGCCAACGACGCCTGCGACAACCCCGGCACGGGCGATGGCGGTGGTTGTTGCTCCGCGGATGATGGCGTTGCGGGGTCACTGACGTTGTCCGTCATCGGGCTCGCGCTCGTGCTCCGGCCGCGCAGGCGTGGCTCGCGTCACGTCGCGATGTAGGCACATCAGCGTGCCGGGCAATGCCGTCACTTCTGCGGCCGCTGGTGCCACTATGAAGCTGGGCGATGTTCGAGGATAACCAACATGATCAAGCCTATGACGCTCGCTGCGCTCGCCGTGCTGTCCGCCTGTGGCGGTGATGATCCGGTCTCGTACTCGGCACCCGTCGGAATCAACCTCAAGGCCGAGTCCGGGGCCGTGGTCGGCACGGCGCTCAGCGACGAGAAGGGGATCACCACCGAGAGCGGCAATCCGTACGGCGCGTTCGTCAGCGGCGCGCGGGCCGAGCTCGGCGGCGATCCCGGGCGGATCGAGCTCGACGACCTGACGCTGACGCTCGGTGGAACTTCGACGGGTGTGACCGCGCTCGAACAGGTCTACGCCGGCACCGTCGACGTGCTGTTCGTGATGGGCGACACCGACAACACGTATCCCGTCGGACAGGTCGTGAATCCAACAGGTACGGGGCCTGTCGCGGTCAGCGTTCCGTTCGAGTCGAACGACGTCGCCGAGCAAGATCGCGCGAAGTTTCTCGGCGGGGGCTTCAAGGTCGTGATCCGAGGTGCCGCCGCCGCTGACTTCGCGGCCAAGGGCGCAAAGGCAGACCTCCAGTTGACGTTCACGTTCGCGGCATTCGAGTAGGCGCGGCGGCGCCGACACGCTAGCTTGCGGCGCATGAAGAGTGCGCTGCTGCTCGTGACCGCGCTGGGTTGTCTTGGATGCAAGGCGAAGCCGGAGCCGCAACCGCGATCGAAGGACGGCTCCGGATCTGCGGTGACTGTGCCTGCGGGGTCCGCTGGGGCGGCATCCTCGACGAGCTTCGACGTGCTGCCGCGCGCCGAGCTCAACCGGTGGGCGGTCCGCACGAACCTGCCGCTGTACTGGATCGCGGATGCAGATGACGACAAGGCCGTCGATCCAGACGAGGTCGCATCGCTGCTGTTCTATCCGACGTCGGGCACGCCGGCGGCGAAGTGGGTCGAGGGTGGCAAGCTCACGCCCGCGTTCACGACCGCTTACGCGACGATCGTCGCAGCTTCGCGCGCTGCGCCGCCGGACCCCTCGACCGACGAGGGCAAGCGTCAGCTCCTGATCGGCCGTGATCTCGATCAGGGACGCACCACGCTCGTGCGCAGCGATCTGACGGCGCTCTCCGCGGACGACAAGGCGTTCGTCGGCCACATGATGAAGATCGGCTCGCTCGTCGACGAGCTCTACGATCTGCAGAACGGCTCGGCCGCGCTGATCTCGAAGTTGCCCGCCGACGCGGCCAGCCACAGCGCGTTTCGCCGCAATCGCGGCCCCAAGTGCGTCGGACCGGCGACCGAGAACGATCCGCTGTGCTCGGCGATCCCGGGGGCACCCAAGCCGATCTTCGACCTGTATCCGCCCGAGCTCCAGGGGGAGGACAAGTTCTGCGCGAAGCTCGAGGCAAGGAAAGACGCCAAGGAGCTCCTGCACGCGCACTTCAGCGTGATCCGCGGCAGCGGTGATGACCTGAAGGCCGTGCCGTACACCGAGGCCTACAAGCCGCAGATGTCCGCGATCGCGCGCGAGCTCGAGGCCGCGGCTGACGCGATGAAGGATCCCGCCGAGGCCGCGCTCGTGACGTACCTCCGCGCGGCGGCGAAGAGCTTCGAGACCAATGACTGGATCCCGGCCGACGAGGCGTGGGCGAAGATGACCGTCGACAACTCGAAGTGGTACGTGCGGATCGCGCCCGACGAGGTGTACTGGGAGCCGTGCTCGCAGAAGGCAGGCGTCCACCTGACGTTCGCGCGAATCAACCAGGCGTCGAAGGCGTGGCAGCAGAAGCTCGTGCCCGTGCAGCAGGAGATGGAGGCCGCGATCGCCGCGCGCGCCGGCGCGCCGTACACCGCACGCAAGGTGACGTTTCATCTTCCGGACTTCATCGACATCATCATCAACGCCGGCGACGATCGCGACGCGCTCGGCGCGACGATCGGCCAGAGCCTGCCGAACTGGGGGCCGGTCGCGAACGAGGGTCGAGGCCGTACCGTCGCGATGACGAACATCAACACCGATCTCGACAGCATGGCGGCGCGGCGCGCGCAGGCCGAGAGCCTGCTCGATGCGGCGAGCATGAAGACGTACGCGAGCTCGCCCGAGCCGAGCCTGCTCAACACGATCCTCCACGAGGCTTGCCACAACCTCGGTCCCGCGCACGAGTACAAGGTCGGCGGCAAGGCCGCGGGCGAGGTGTTCTCGGGACCGATCGCGTCGATGATGGAGGAGCTCAAGGCGCAGACCGGTGCGCTGTTCCTCGTCGAGTTCTTGCGCGCGAAGAAGCTGATCCCCGACGCCCTCGCGGCGAACACCTACGCCGATGGCCTGGTCTGGGCGTTCGGCCACACCTCGCAGGGGATGTACACGGGCTCGAAGGAGCGCAAGACGTACCCGAACCTCGCCGCGATCCAGATCGGTTTCCTCCTCGAGAAGGGCGCGCTGACCTGGGATCCGAAGGCGATGGCCGCCAACGGCAAGGACACCGGCGCGTTCACGATCCACCGCGACAAGCTGATTCCGGCTGTGCAGGAGATGATGAGCACGGCGGCAGGGATCAAGGCGAGGGGCGACCGCAAGGCCGCCGAGGAGCTGATCAAGAAGTACGTCGACGCGAGTACGGTCGTGCCGCACGAGCTGATCCGCGAGCGCTTCGGGCGCCACCCGAAGCCGAGCTTCGTCTACGCCGTCGCGCTGTGATTGGCGATAGACTCGGGGGCGGTGAGCGCTGAAGCAGATCTCGTCGGCAGCGTGGCCGGCGGCAAGTACCGGGTGGTCGGCCGGCTCGGGGCGGGCACGATGGGCGTCGTCTACGAGGCCCAGCACGTCGAGCAGGGTCACCACGTCGCGCTGAAGGTCCTCAAGGTCGACGACAAGACCGTCGCATCACGCTTCCTGCGCGAAGCGAAGACGATGAGCCTGTTCCAGCACCGGAACATCATCGAGCTCCTCGAGGTCGGCGCACTCGACGACGGGACGCTGTACTTCGCGACCGAGCTGGTGCGTGGCGGGACCCTGCGCGATGCGCTCGCCGATGGACCGCTCGAGAGCCTGCGCGCGCTCGCCATCACCCGGCAGATCCTCGAGGCCCTCGGTCACGCCCACGCGATGGGCGTCGTGCACCGCGACATCAAGCCCGAGAACATCATGCTCGCCGGTGGTCCGGACGGTGAACCCGGAATGGAGCGAGCCGGCGAACGCGGGCGAGGCGAGCCCGAGACGGAGCGAGCCGGCGAACGCGGGCGAGGCGAGATCGTCAAGATCCTCGACTTCGGCGTCGCGAAGCTCCTTGGCGATACGCCCGCGGTGCTCGGCGAGGGCACGTTGACGATCACCGGCTACGGCGCGCTCGGGACGCCGTTCTACATGTCACCCGAGGCCGTGCTCGGCCGCGTCGTCGACGCCCGCGCTGATCTGTACTCGGTCGCGGCGATGCTGTTCGAGCTGCTGACCGGCAAGCCGCCCTTCGCGCACGAGGACGTCAGCGTGCTGATGCGGATGCACGCGGCGGCGCCGATCCCGAAACTCTCCGAGCGCGCGCCGGTCCTCCGCACGACGCCCGAGCTCGAGCTCGTGGTTGCCGAGGCACTCGCGAAGAAGCCGGAGCTGCGCTTCAAGTCAGCCGCCGAGATGATCGAGGCGCTCGACGCCGCCGCGCGGTCGCTCGCCGAGCCCGAGCCGCCGGCACCGACGCCGGCACCGACGCCGACGCCCGTGCCGAAATCCGTGAAGGCGACCGACGTGTTCGGCCAGATCCCGCTGAAGCCACCCGCAGCCCCGGCACCCTCATCGGTTGCACCAGCGCCGGTCATCACACCGCACCCGCACACCGGACCGATGTTCGCGCCGCCGATGCCGCCGCCGCCGCCCGCGCCGGCACGCCCGAAGCGAACACGGTCGCTGCACCAGATCGCGCTCGAGCACCGCAAGGTGATGTTCGCCGGCATGGGCGTGTTCGTGCTGATCATCGTCGTCGCGATCGTGGCCTCGCGCGGTGGTGCAAAGGCGGCGGCGGGCTCGACGAAGTCGTCGCGCGAGCTCGCGAGGAGCGCCGGCGAGCTGGTGGCGCAAGGTCATCCGTCACGCGCCGTCGAGCTACTCGAGCGCGAGGACCTCGGCGACGATGCCGCAGCGCACCTCGTGCTCGGCCACGCGCGTCTCGGATCGGGGCGCCGGCTCGACGGGCTGGCCGCGTACGAACGCGCGATCGCCCTCGACGGTGCGCACGCGAGCGACAGCCAGCTTCGATCGAACCTCAACCGGATCCTCGAGACCCGCGACGCGGTGGCGAGCGTGGTCGCGCTCGAGCTCGCGAGCCGGCTCGACCCGCCCGCGCACGATCTGATCAAGGCGCAGGCGCAGAGCGGCAAGCTCGCGGAGGTCCGCCGGCGCGCCTTCGCGATCGCCGAGCGCGAGCGCGTCACCGACGGCATCGATCGCGTCGAGAGCTGGTCGCTCGACCTCGCGCAGGCGACCACGTGCGAGGACCGGCTCGCCGCGGTGATGAAGCTGCGCCGCACCGGCGACCCGAAGGCGCTCCCCGCGCTGCGTCGCGTGCGCGCCGTGAAGTGCATCGAGCGCGAAGTTGCCGAGGCGATCGCCCACGTCGAGACCCCATCGGTGAAGTAGAGCGTCGACTTGCAGCCCTTCCTCGTGCCCGACGACTTTCGCGCCTTCATGCAGCGCGTCGCCTCGTATCTCGATCTGCCGAGCGGCGAGAAGCTCCTCGACGGCGAGGAGGCGCTCAAGGACCCGACGGGCTACGGCGGACGCATCGACGACGGCAGCTTCCGCTTCATGTACCTCGGTACGGACGGCGCTCACAAATGGGAGATCCCGCTCGGCGAGGCCGCGATCCGCGATATCGCCGACGGGCTGCTCATCGAGGTGCCTGCCGTCCAGCACGAGGTGCGCCGGACCAAGCATCGGGCCCCGAGTGGCAAGCCCCTGCTGATCTGGGGCGAGTACGTCGACGATGCACTCGCGATTCGCGACGAGGAGCAGCTGCTCGTCGCACTCGATGCGCTGAAGACGGCGTCGCCATCACCGCGCATGCTGCGGCTGTGGTCGGCGACCGACGATCAATGCGTCGCCGTGATCTGCGGCGAGAACTGCGCGCTCTACGTCGTCGAGTCACTCGAGGGCTACGGCACGTCGGTCGGCGACGCCCGGCGCGATGACGCGTACGAGATCTTCGATCACGAGGGCCAGGCGTTGCACGTGCCAGGCGCCGACGGCGTCCCGTGGCAGATCGCGCGCAAGGCGCTGGCGCACTTCGCGCTCCGCGGTGACCTCGGCGCGACCGTCACGATCGAGGGCCGGATCCCGAGCGTCCTGCTGATGATGGGTGATGTCGACCGCAAGGCGGCGCTGGACTCGCGCGGCGGCGCCCCGCACGACCTCGAGAAGTCGAGCATGCCGCGGCTGAGCGCAGCGGTCCCACAGACGGTCGACGCGGTCGAGGAGATCACGACACCGCATGACGTCGCGCCGCCGCTCTCGATCGAGGAGCTCGCGGCGTGGGCGCGCCGGCTGATCGACATGCTGTTCGAGCGCGAGCTGATCGAGCTCGGGCGCGCGAGCCTCGACGAGATCACGTACCAGCTCGGTGGCCTGCTCCAGGCGCACGGCACCGAGGCGCAGGACTCGCTCGACACCGCCGAGTGGCTCGCCAACGAGATCGGCGCCGTCCGCGGGATCCGCAAGCTGTTCGCGACGGGCGGCGACCTGCAGATCGCGCTGCGCCGCTCGCGCGATGCTTAATCGATGCGCAGGTGGTAGTTCGCGCCGTTGTTCGAGTCGTAGACGTGGCAGCCGTAGCGGTTGTTCGCCTCGAACCACAGCGCCAGGTCCGCGCCGCGGGGCAGCGTGATCTCGGGATCCGCCGCGACCAGCTCGGAGCCGTTCGCGCGGGTGACGAGCAGCTTCTTCACGGTGCCGCCGTCGACCTGATAGCTGGCGGTGACCGACCACGCGGCGTTGCCGGCCGTCGACGCCGCGCACTCGTCGAGGCGCTCGGGTGCGTAGTGCAAGACGAGCTGATCGCCGGCGCGGACGCTCGCGGGTAGATCCTCGCTGCCGTCGGCCTCGAAGGCTGCGACCGCGGTGTTCGCGCGCTGCTCGATATCGAACGTGTAGTTCGCGCCCTCGTTGGAGTCGTACGCGTTGCAGCCCCAGCGGTTGTGGTTCGTGAACCACAGCTCGACGCTCGTCGCACGCGCCGGAATCTCGAGCTCGCTCTCGACGGCGACCACGCGGCCGTTCGCGAGCCGGGTCACCGGGAACACCACGGGAGTACTGCCATCGAACGAGGCATGGCCACCGATCGCCCAGACCTCGCTGCCGTTCGTCGAGCCGCGACAAGCGGTCAGGCGATCGAGGTCGTACGCGATGCGGATCGGCAGACCGGCGACCAGCGGGCCGTCCGCGGTCTCGCTCCAGTCGTCGTCAAACGCCAGCGTGGTGAGCTCGCCATCCGCCTTGCCGCCGGGGCCGCCTTCGTCAGGACCGGGCGCGTCCGCACAGCCGAAGGTGACCAGCGCAGTTGCCACAAACATGGTCGATCGAAGCATGGCGGCCGCGGCTGCAGCTCCTGTTCCGCAGCCGACGCAAATGATCGCGCATAGCTGCATGACGCACCTCGACAAGCCTGGCCATCGGACCCGCCAGCAACGTTCGCATTACGTTTACAAAACCAACGTACAGGCATGCCGACCGCACACCCTTCGATGCATGCCGCGCGTCGCTCGCACCACCGTGTCCACTGACCTGCCGGTCCGCGAGCTCCAGCTCGCGATGCTCGTCGACGAGCCACCGGAGGGTCCAGAGTGGTTTCACGAGCAGAAGTTCGATGGCTACAGGATCCTCGCGGATCTGGATCGCCGCAAAGCGGATCTGGATCGCCGCAACGCGGATCTCGATCACGGCAAGGTCCGGCTGCTGTCGCGGCGGTTCAAGGACTGGACGGCAGAGTTCCCGGCGGTCGCGAAGGCGGTCGCGGCGCTGCCGGTCGAGCGAGCGGTCCTCGACGGCGAGGTCGCGGTGCTCCTGCCCGACGGTCGCACGAGCTTCCAGGGCCTGCAGAACGCGTTCGGGGTCGCCGGCGCGAACCTCGTGTACTTCGTGTTCGATCTGCTCGTCGTCGAGGACGAGCGCCTGATCTCGCTGCCGCTCGAGCAACGCAAGGCACGCCTCGAGAAGCTCGTGAAGCCTGCCCGCGGCAAGTCACCCGGGGTGATCCGTTACAGCGATCACGTGATCGGGCAGGGCGCCGCGTTCTTCAAGCTCGCGTGCACGAAAGGCCTCGAGGGCATCATCTCGAAGCGGCGCGACAAGCCGTACCTGCCGGGGCGTGGCTCGACGTGGCAGAAGACGAAGTGCTTGCTCCGCCAGGAGCTCGTGATCGGCGGGTTCACCGATCCCGAAGGTCATCGTCACGGCATCGGCGCGCTCTTGATGGGCTACTACGACGGCGATCGCCTCGTGTACGCGGGCAAGGTCGGCACCGGGTATTCGCACAAGCTGCTCGGCGAGCTGCGCCAGCTGCTCGAGCCCGACGAGCAGAAGGCTTCGCCGTTCTCGCCCGAACCGTCACGCGCGTGGACGGGTCCGAGCCGGCACTGGGTCAAGCCACGCCACGTCGGCGAGGTCGCGTTCAGCGAGTGGACCGAGGAGGGCCGGCTCCGTCACCCGTCGTTCCAGGGCCTGCGGCGCGACAAGATCCCGACCGAGGTCATCCGCGAGGCGCCGCAGCCCGGACGTGATCGCTGAGCGAGGTCCCGGGTCAGCGGTCGCGCCGGAGCGGGCCGGGGAGATGTTCGGCTCGCTACCGCTGTCAGCGGGCTCGTGTTAACGCAGCGCATGGCCCTACCGGCGATCATGCGCAAGTTCGAGATCGCGCTCGCCGACTCCGACCGCGGTGTCTACGAGCAGCTCGAGTGGCGCGTCGCGCAGCACCCGTCGGAGAGCGAGCGGTACCTGGTCGCCCGCGTGCTCGCGCGAGCGCTCGAGCACGGCGACGGCCTCGAGTTCAGCAAGGGCGGCGTCTCCGACGACGACGAGCCCGCGCTCGTGCAGCGTGACCTCCGCGGCGATCTGCTCGCGTGGATCGAGATCGGCTCGCCGACGCCGGACCGCCTGCACAAGGTGACGAAGCAGTGCAAGCGCGTCGTGATCTACGCGTGGAAGCAGCCCGACGAGCTCGCTGCCGCCATCGTGGAGCGCAAGACCCATCGCGGCGAGGACATCGAGCTCAACGCGTTTCCGCCCGAGCTCCTCGATGCCGCCGCCGCAAAGCTCGACCGCACGAACAAGTGGGACCTCGCGGTCACCGGCGGCACGCTGTACCTCACGATCGGCGGCGGGCTGATCGAGGGCGCGGTCCGGCGCGTCCCGATCCGGTAGTTACTCGGTCACGCCGATCAGCTCGCGCGCACAGGCGAGCAAGTTGATGTCGGTCGTGCCGGCGCCGAGCTCGAGCAGCTTGGCATCGCGCGCGAGCTTCTCGAGCCCGAGCTCCTCCATGTAGCCGTAGCCGCCGTGGATCTGGATCGCGGTGAGCGCGGCATCGACGGCGAGCTGCGCGCTCATCGCCTTGCTCGCGTTGATGTACGGCATGTCGCGCTTGCCGTGCTGCTGCATCCACGCGAGTCGGTACACGATGTTCTCGACGGTGCGCAGCTTGAGGAACAGGTCGGTGATCTTGAGCTGCACGGCCTGGAACTCGCCGATCGCGCGGCCGAACTGTCGGCGCTCGCGCACGTACGCGACGCTCATGTCGTAGCAGCGCTCGATGATGCCCCACGCCATCGACGGCACGCCGGAGCGCTCGTTGCCGAGGCTGTCCTTGGTATCGGTGCGGCCACCGCGACCCTTCTCGCGCCCGCCGAGCAGGTGCTCGACGCCGAGCCGGACATCGTCGAAGAACACCTCGCTGGTCGGCGAGTCGCGCATCCCCATCTTCTTGAACGGCGGGCCGACGCTGACGCCCGGCATGCCGCGCTCGACGATGAACGTCGCCATCCCGCGCGCCTCGGGCGCCTCGCCGCGATCGACCTTCGCGTAGACCAGGAACACGTCGGCGCCGGGGCCGTTGGTGATGAACGTCTTGCTGCCCTTCAGGACGTAGGACGAACCATCGGGGACCGCGGTCGTGCGCATCGAGCCAAACGCGTCGGAGCCCGCATCGGGCTCGGTCAGGCACCACGCGCCGATCTGCTGCACGGTTGCGATTGGCAGGCCCCAGCGCTCGATCTGCTCCGGCGTGCCCTTCGCGACGATCGCGCCGCCGACGAGCCCCATCGAGACGCCAAAGCCCATCGCGAAGCCGGGCGACACCCGCGACAGCTCCTTGACGACGACGTGCATCATCATCGGGTTCTTGGTTGCCTCGGACATCATCTTGTCCGGATCGTCGACGGCGCCTGCGCGCAGCTTCTCGAGCCGTTTCTTGACGGCGCCCCCGAGCATCGCGTCGAACCCGAAGGTCTTCGCCATCTTCTTCATCAGCTCGAACGGCATCTCGGTGCCGGCCTCGAGGGCGGGGATCCGCGGCTGCAGCGTCGATTGACACCACTGCCGGATCACGGTCGCCACCATCTGCGTCTGCTCGTCGAGCTGGAACATGCGCGCATCCTAGCGCCTGACCGAACCGCGGATGGTTACAAAACCGCGATCAGGGCAGGGCGCCGCAGTCGGTGCGGCAGTACTCGTCGTCGCAGGTCGGCACGACCATCGCGGTGCGCTCACACACGGGGTGGCCGTCGGCGTCGAGGATCTGCAGCTCGAGCTGGTAGGGGTGATCGAAGATCGGCGTGGTCACGGCGGAGGTCGGGCACACCGCGACGTTTGCGAGATCCGAGAGCCCGGCGGCCGCCGGCGGACGCGCCCAGCCGTCGTGGGCCACGAGCATGAGCGGGCGCTCCTCGAGGCCGATCACGCGACCCGAGGCGGGATCGCGGAGCGCCGCATTGATCTGCACGCTGCACGAGCCGGCGACCCGGATTGCGGGGGCGACGAGCAGGATATGACCGCCCTGCGGCGCGGCGACCAGGGGCAGCGACGCACCATCCGCGAAGTCTGCGGTCACGCCGAGCTGGTTCGCGTAGACGAGCATCATCTCGGTGCTCGCATCGACATCGCACGCGTCGCTGTCATCGTTGCTCGGGCAACCGGCGAGCAGCACGAGCACGGCGGCGCGACCTAGAAGCACGTCACGTCTCCGCCGACCTTCGGGTAGTAGTAGACGAACGCGTTGCAGTGCTCGCTCGACTCGACGGTCGGGCCGAACGTGTAGCAGCAGTCGTTCGCCTGCTGCGGATCGCGCGCATCGACCGCCGCGCACCCGCCTGCGGGCTCGCTCCACTGGTAGTCGCACGTCCACCAGATGCCGCCGGCCTCGGGGAGCGCGACGTCGAGATCGATCTCCATCTCGGGCTCTTCCCAGTTCGTGCTGTCGTAGAACATCGCGGCGTCGGCAGGCCGCGTGGTCGAGAGGCCATCCCACGCGAACATCCGGAAGCGCTCGCCGCGCGAATGAAAGTGGCCGTTCGCGGCGGCGACGGTATGCGTGCCGGCGGGCATCGCGCACGCGCCGGAGTAGCTCGGCTTCGGGTTCGAGCGGCAGACCCGGATGCTCTGCTGGGTCGCGAACAGCGTGCCGAGCTCCTGGGTGTCACCGTCGGCCGAGCGATAGAAGTTGATGCCGCCACGGCCGACGAACGGCGTCACCTGATCGGTGCCGTTGACGTAGTGGATCTGCAGCATCAGCATCTCGCCGGGTACGAGCCGGGTCGCGACATCGGCGGGGAGGTTCCAGTCGACGATCGGATCGCCAGTCGACTGCTGCGAGTTCGAGACCAGCGGCCAGGTCGCCCAGTTCGCCGACTTCCAGCACTCGATGTTGTCGGCGCCGCGGATCACGGTGCCCGACACGCCTCCGAGATCGACGGGCTCGCCCGCTGCGGGGTCGAGGGCCACGATCGTCTTCACGCGGAACACGTTCATGTGGTGGCTGCCGGCGTTCAGCGCGAGCGCGACCCGATCGATCATCAGATCGGCACCGCCCGCGAGGTCGGGCACGGCGAAGAAGTAGCAGTCCTGGATCTCGGCGCCAGCCGGCACCGCGAACTCCGGGGTGCGGATCGAGAGGCCCTGCGCCGGCGTGAGGTCCTCGAGGATCCACGGCTCGTACGTCGGGTCGACGTTGTCGCCACAACCGGCGAGCACGGCAAGCATCGCGAGGACACGCATGGGGCGGCTACCAGCATGCCGCGTGCCGGCGCAGGTGCGCGACTTCACGACGCGTGGCCACGGGAATCTGTCGCGGATCCGGACATTGGCGACAGAGGTCCACCCCACGGGCTCCAATCTACCGCACCGGCCGCCACTGCGGTTCACCGGATCGACGCCGCCTCAGGCCGATGACGCGACCAGCTCGGCGATCGCCAAAACCACCTGCGGCACCCGGCGGCCGGCCGTGTCGATCACGTGCTCGGCGCGGCCATAGAGCTTCTCGCGCGCCGCGAGCAGGGCCCGGAGCTCGGTAAAGGCGTGTGGGTTCTCGGCCATCGGCCGCTGATCGCCCTGCGCGACGACGCGGTTCCAGTGATCCTCCGCACGGGCCCGCAACCAGACGGTGCGGCAGCGTGCGCGCAGCAGGCCGTAGTTCGTCGGATCGTTGACGATCGAGCCGCCGGTCGCGACCACCATCGGCGCCGGCTCGGCGAGCAGCTGGCTCAGCACCTCGCGCTCGATGCGCCGGTAGTAGGCCTCGCCGTGGAGCGCGAACACCTCGCCGAGCGGCAACCCGGCCGCTTCCTCGATGCGCTGATCGAGCTCGACGAACGCGACCGCGAGCTTCTTCGCGAGCGCCTCGCCGACCGCGGACTTGCCGGCGCCGCGGACCCCGAGCAGCGCGATCGGCTTGACGTTCGCGGGCGCGTCCGCGGATGCGAGCAGGGCCGAGGGCGTCGTGCCGAGGCTGTGCGCGACCTCGGCGAACCGCCGGAGCGAGATGTTGCCGTCCCCGGTCTCGAGCTGCGCGAGGAACCGCTCGGACACCCCGCAGTGCGCGGCGAGCTCGCGGCGTGACCAGCCCCGGCGCTCGCGGTGAGCACGGACCTGCGCGCCGACGGTCCCGAGGTAGGTCATGTCAGGCACTATAGTGCATAGTGACAGGTCTCGACAAGCACTAAATTGCCTGGTACTCGATCGTCATGGAAGCCCTCGCGACCACCCCGACCGCCTCGTCGGCCGATCAGACCGTCTTCGAGACCGAGCCGGCGCGCTACCAGCACTGGAAGCTGTCAATCGATAACGAGCGCGCGAACCTCGTGATGGCGGTCGATGACGAGCACCCGCACAAGCCGGGATACGAGCTCAAGCTCAACTCGTACGACCTGTCCGTCGACATCGAGCTCGCCGATGCGATCCTGCGCCTGCGCTTCGAGCACCCCGAGATCAAGGTGCTCGTCATCACGGCCGAGCTCGATCGCGTGTTCTGCTCGGGCGCGAACATCTACATGCTCGGGCTCTCGACCCACTCGTTCAAGGTGAACTTCTGCAAGTTCACGAACGAGACGCGGCTCTACCTCGAGGACGCGTCGGCGAGCAGCGGCCTCGCTTCACTCGCGGCGTGCAAGGGCACCACCGCCGGCGGCGGCTACGAGCTCGCGCTCGCGTGCGACGACATCATGCTCGTCGACGACGGCAACTCCGCGGTGTCGTTCCCCGAGACCCCGCTGCTCGCCGTGCTGCCTGGCACCGGCGGCCTGACCCGGCTCGTCGACAAGCGCCGGATCCGCCGCGACCGCGCCGACGTGTTCTGCACGACGGCCGAGGGCATCAAGGGCAAGCGCGCGAAGGACTGGGGCCTCGTCGACGACGTCGTGTCGCGCAGCAAGTGGGACGAGACGGTCGCCACCCGCGCGAAGGCGCTCGCCGCGAAGCAGACGGTGACCCGCGGCCCGGCGGTGAAGCTGCCCGCGCTCGCGCCGAAGATCACCGACCAGGCGTTCACGTACGGCCACGTCACGCTCTCGTTCGATCGCGCGGCGCGCACCGGCGAGCTGGTCGTCCGCGGTCCGGACAAGGCCGGCGTCGTCGATCTGACGTCGCCCGACACCTGGAGCCTGCAGGCGTTCCGCGAGCTCGACGACGCGCTGCTCCGGCTGCGCTTCGATCTACCGGACATCGGCATGGTCACCGTGCGCACCGTCGGCGATCGGTCGGCGGTCATCACGCACGACGAGCAGCTCGCGAGCGCGACCACCGGCTTTGCCCGCGAGATCCGGCTGCTGCAGCGCCGCGTGCTCAAGCGGTTCGACAACACGGCGCGCTCGTTTTACGCCGTCGCCGACCGAGCCGACTCGTGCTTCGCCGGCTCGCTGCTCGAGCTCGCGCTCGGCGCCGACCGGTTCTACATGCTGATCGACAAGGACGAGGCGATCGGCGTCGCGCTGTCGGTCGCCAACGCGGGCTTCATGACGATGGCGACCGGGCTGTCGCGGCTCGAGGCCCGGTTCTACGGCGATGCGCCGCGGATCCAGGCGTTGCTCGCGCGCAAGGACGCGGTCATCCCCAGCGAGGAAGCCGAGCAGCTCGGGCTCGCGACGGTTGCCGCCGACGACATCGACTTCGAGGACGAGCTGCGGATCGCGATCGAGGAGCGCGCGTCGCTGTCACCCGATGCGCTGACCGGCATGGAGCAGTCGCTGCGGTTCGTCGGCCCCGAGACGCTCGAGACCAAGATCTTCGGCCGGCTGTCGGCCTGGCAGAACTGGATCTTCACCCGCGCCAACTCGACCGGCGCGCATGGCGCACTCACGCTCTACGGCCAACCCGAGCGACCGCAGTTCCAGTGGAAGAGGACCTGAGGAGCAATCGATCATGGGCAACGTACTCACCGACGAGAAGATCCCGAACAACGTCAACCTCGGCAGCGACAAGCGCCTGCAGCGTGCGCTCGAGGCGTGGCAGCCGCACTTCATCGACTGGTGGAAGCAGATGGGACCGCTCGGCTGGCAGGAGCGCGACATCTACCTGCGCACCGCGGTGTCGGTCGAGACCGACGGCTGGGCGCACTTCGATCACGTGAAGATGCCGGACTACCGCTGGGGCATCTTCCTCGAGCCGAAGAAGGAAGGCCGGACGCACGGGTTTGGCGACTTCCATGGCCAGCCGGTGTGGGACGAGGTCCCCGGCGAGTTCCGGAATCTCATGAAGCGGCTGATCGTCACCCAGGGCGATACCGAGCCGGCGAGCGTCGAGCAGCAGCGCGACCTCGGTGCCACCGCACCGTCACTCTACGACCTCCGCAACCTGTTCCAGGTCAACGTCGAGGAAGGCCG
>JACCTC010000106.1 GCA_013812655.1 Deltaproteobacteria bacterium
CCTCGGAAGCGCGGGCGAGCGCGAGCGCACCGACGCCGGCCGCTGACACGAACACGTCCGCGGCGGCGACGGCCTCGCCTAGTGCGGCGTCGCGGGCACGCCAGCCCGGTCGGTCCGCGAAGCCCTCGCCGACCGCGTGCAGGTGATAGCCACCGGCCGCGAGCTCCGACTCGATCACGTCGGCAAGCGCGGCGTCGTGGAAGTAAGGGTTCAGGTACACGACGGCGAGGCGCTGGCCGGCGCGCACGCCGAGCTCCGCACGTACCGCATCGCGCGGCCGCGGCATCGGCAAGAGCGGCGGGAGGTGGATCGCGGACGATGACGGCGGACGGTCGCCGAGCGTGATCTCGATCCGCGTGGAGCGCGTCAGCGCACGCCGCACCATCGCGCGGATCGGCCCGCGGCCCACGCTCGCCTCGACGGCGCGTCGCGTGTTCTCGCCGTGCACGTGAACGACGCGATCGGCGAGATCCCGGCCGACGAGCGAGGCGGCGAGCAGCGCGGGGTGAAACGAGTCGTTGACGATCAGCGCGGCCCCCGCAGCCCGGCCTTCGAGCCACGCGAGATCGCGAAGGCAGCGTCGTGGCGAGACGAGGTACGTCACCGCCATCGCGTGGGTGCGCAGCCGCGCGAGGTTCTGCTGGCCATCGTAGAGGAGCCGGTAGCTCGTCGAGACCACCGACGCCGGCAAGCCGAACTCGGCCATGAACGTGACGCCGGCCTGCGAGGTCGTCACGATCTCGACGTCGATGCCCGCTGGCTCGAGCAGCCGCGCCGCGAGTTGCGCACGCATCAGATGACCGCGACCCTCGGCGACCGCGAGCCAGACGATGCGCTCACGCGGAGGCGTTGCGGTCCGGATGCCACGCGCGCGGACCGTCGCGGGGGTCGTCGTCGCGATCGTCGTTGCCGCCGCCGTCGCCATCGCCATCGCCGTCGCCGTCGAGAGAACGTCGCGCATGCACGTTGAGTAACGCTGCGACGCGCATTCGTTGCTCGCGCACCAGACGATGCCGGCCGGTGCCGACGTTTGCGTCGCGTCCGATTTTCAACGCGGGAGTCTCAGCGCGCGCCCGGGAGACGATCGATCCGGGCGCTCAGTAATACGAGCGCGGCGGCTGCGGCTGCGGCTGCGGCTGCGGCTGCGGCTGCGGCTGCGGCTGCGGATAGTACGGCTGCTGCTGGCCCTGATACGGCGGCTGCTGGCCCTGATACGGCGGCTGCTGGCCCTGATACGGCGGCTGCTGGCCCTGGTACGGCGGCTGCTGCGGTGGCCGCGAGTACGGCGGCTGGCCGTAGCCCTGACCGCCATACTGACCCTGTTGACCGCTCGCCCACGGATCGGCGTAGCCCTGTCCGCCGTAGGCGCCGTTCTGACCTGCGTACGGATCGCGGCTCTGCGGGTTCGTTCCGCGCCAGCCATTCCAGTCACCGACGCGATCGCGACGCTCGGTCCACCAGCGCCCCGAGAACTGGCGACCCTGGACATCGAACACGAGGTGGCCCTCGCCGGTTAGCGGCGGGTTCCCGGGCTCCTGCCAGCGGAACTGGAGGACGTTGCCTCGCAGGTTTCCCCAGAACACGCCTTCGACCCACTGCCCCTGGCGCTGGTACGTCCACACGCCTTGTACGGCGCCGACCTGGAGGCCGCCGCCGCGATTGTCGGCTTCGATCTTCACGCCACCGAACGTCGAGCGCCAGATCCCGAGCGAGCTCGACGGATCCATCGCCTGCGGCGGTGGCGGACCGCCCGGCTGCGCGCCGTGCTGCGGCGCGATCATCGAGCCGTTCTGATTGGAAGACGAAGAGGCCGAACCGGCGGCGGTCACGACCGCAGCGAGCAAGGCAACCAGCCGCGTGACATTACCGATCGTCATCGCCGACCAGTATAGCGCCGCGCCAACCGACCGCAGCCGGTGATGTGGTCCGGGTGTTGTCGTTTCCTGGCAACCTGATAGTGTCCCCGTCGCAATCCGTGCGGTGTTCCACACCAGTTGGCACCAGCGGAAAGCGGGCCCATAGCTCAGTCGGTTAGAGCGGCCGGCTCATAACCGGTGGGTCCCTGGTTCGAGCCCAGGTGGGCCCACGCTGAAAAGATGTCGAAAGGCTACGAAGTGCGCGAACAGCTCGTGTTCCTCCTCCAGCTCCAACAGTCAGACGTGAAGGTCCGCGAGCTGGAATCTGCCGTCACGCAACTGCCTGCGAAGCTCGATCCGCTCCGCCGCGATCTCGCGAAGCTCCAGGGCATGCTCGACGCCGAGCGCGCCAAGCTCACCGAGACCGAGACCTGGCGAAAGTCGCAGCAGGACCAGATCGACCGCGAGCGCGAGGCGCTCAAGCAGGCGCAGAACAAGCTGCAGGCGTCGAAGAACAGCAAGGAGTTCGGAGCCGCGAGCCGCGAGGTCGAGAACAAGCGCAAGTCGATCACTGACCGCGAGACCGAGCTCAAGAAGGTCGTCGAGGCTACGAGCACGTCGACGAATCAGCTCGAGTCACGCAACAAGGACGTCGATGGCCTGCGCACCGAGCTCGCGAACGGCGAGGCGGCGATGGCCGATCAGATCAGCGCGCTGCAGGCGCAGCTGACCGAGGCCAAGGTCACGCGTGATGCCGCGCGCTCGCAGGTCGAGAAGCAGTGGCTCAAGATCTACGACACGCTCTCGCAGAAGCGCGGCTACGCGGTCGCGCCGGTCGTCAAGGGCGTCTGCCAGGGCTGCCACATGGCGCTGCCGCCCCAGCTCAACAACATCCTCGCGCGGATGGAGAGCATCGAGACCTGCCCGCGGTGCAGCCGGCTCGTGTATCGCAAGGAGCTGCTCGATGTCCCGGCCGCCGCGCCTGCCGTCCCGGCGAGCGAGCCTGCTACCGAGGTCGCGAAGTCCGATGAGCAGAGCTGAAGCCGCATCGCCCGGCGCCCCCGCGCCAGGTCAGGATCTCCTCGTCGTCGACCCGTCGACACGTGAGAGCCGGACCCTGAAACGGACCTGCGCGTTGAATCCCGGCAGCTTCTGATCGTATCAATCGTCCATGATGACGCGAATCGGGATCTCGACGCTGCTGGTCATGGTGGGGCTTGCGTCCTTCGCGGGCGCGCAGCCAAGCGTGACACCATCACCCGCGAAGCCTCCGCCCCGCGCGACGGGCGTCGTCTGCAACGAGGGGTTCGCGAGCGGCAATCGGGGGACGTTTTTCGAGGTCGACAGCCACCGCCGGTACGCCGCAGAAGTGCGCATCGGCGCGTACGAAGCACCGATCGTCCAGAAGTTTTTCCCCGAGCTCAAGGTCAAGCCGACGGGGAACGAGATCGTGTTGCAATTGCCCGTCAACGCCTGCAGCTTCAACGAGACGGGGGCGAATCCGCTGGTGTCGTGCGCGGCGACCCACGCGACCGCACCGATCGCCAAGCTGACGTACTACAAGGCGCCCGACGAGATCACGATCTCGCGCTCGATCACGGCGACGAACGTGAAGGTCGAGCTTTCGAAGAACGATAAGGACCAGCTCGTGCTGGCCGTGCGATTCGATGCGACGGCTCGCGGGCGCAAGATCAAGCACGCCTTCACCAAGACGTTTGACAAGCTGCATGCGCGACTCGAGCCGGGGATGACCGGGGGACCCAGCACAGGTTGTGCGGTAGCCGCCGAGCTGAAGGTCTCGGCGCTGCAGTAGCCGTCAGGATCTCCGAGTCGGGTGACGCTCGACGGCGGCGGGTGGTTCGTGCTCGCGACTACTCGGACGCCGGCCCCGGCCCGATCCTGGTCGCCGTGATCCGCGCGTGCTCGAGGCACGGCATCCCGTCGCCACGCCGCTCGGCCTCGTCGGGATCGCACTTGTCCTCGGTGAGATCGACGGTCTCGCCGTAGTTGCTCGCCTCGATCGCGAGGATGGTCCCGTCGAGGAGCGCCGTCTCCTCGCGATACCCGAGAGAACACCGCCCGCCGCTGCCCGACGAGCTCGAGATCACGCCGCGCCAGCCGCCATCGATCGGCTCGAACAGGCCGCCGAACACGCCGCCGCCACTGCTGCAGGTCGTGCCGGCCTCGTCGGTGCAGCCCTCGTAGCCGAAGTACGGCTGGCCAAAGATCTCGTCCTTCTTGAAGAGCAGATATGGCGGGATGGTGACGTTGGCGTCGACGCCACACGGCTGCGAACCGACCGAGCTGTCGACGCGATACACGCCGGTCAGATCGACGGAGTCGTCACCACTGCACGCAACGATCGAGAGGGTCAAGGCCGCGAGAGCAATACGCATCGGCCGATCGTACCCTCATCGCGGCGCCGCGTGGGAGGCCGACGCGTGATCGACGCCGCAGCACCGCCGGCAAGCACCGGCAAGTCAGCTCTCGAGGCGGTCGGCGAGCGTGAACAACCGGTCGCGCCGGGTCTCGATGATGTTCGCGGCGGCGCGCGCGATCGCGGCGACCGGCTTGGCGGGCTGACTCGCCAGGAACGTCGAGGCGTCGACCCCGCCGCCCCACCACCGGCGCGCCATGTCGACGCCTTCCATCAGCGCGGCCTCGCCGACGGTGGCGTGCAGGAACGCGCCGAGCGGAGAAGGCCCGGTATCGAAGCTCGACTCGGATGCGCGCCCCTCGGCGAGCAACTTGTGCAGCGGTGGATCGAGATCGGGCGCGTGCGCGAGCGCCGGCAGGAACTGCTCGATGCGCTTCATCTCCGGTCGGTGCGAGCTCTTGAGCCCGCCCATGAAGTAGTCGAGCGGGACGTCGCCGCCGGTGACCTCGGCGAGCGCCTCGACGAGACCGATCGAGTAGAGCTTCGCGCGCAGGTAGCGCACGGCAAGCTCGAGGTTGCCGGTGGTGCGCGCGACGCGCCGCGCGTGGATCTCCGGTCGCGGCTCGCCCGGCCAGTGATGAAACACCCGCTCGGCAGGCAGCCACGCGAGGAACTGCTCCATCTTCTGGAGCGCCATCCGGTAATCGCGGACGGTGTAGACCATCGGCGAGTGCAGTGCCGGGTTGCTCTCGGGCAGGAGCTTCCACGTGTTGTCGAGGAAACGTCCGGGGTCGTTCTCGGCGAAGTTGCTGACGTCGTGGTTGCCGAGCCGCACCGCGCGGCGCACCGCCTCCTCGAGCGGCTCGCCGGAGAGGCCGAGCAGCGCGAGCCGGCCGTGCAGCGTGGTGACCGGATCGACGCGGAACGGGATCGTCTGCTCGATGCACGCGACGATGGCGAGCCGCTGCTCGCGATCGAGCGCGTCCTGCAGCTGGATCGCGGCGACCAGCGCGGACGCGAACTCGTTGAGGCCGTCGGTCGGCGTGACGATGTCGCCGACGCTGCGACCGAACACTGCGAGCACGTCGGCGGTGACCGGACTGGCCGCGCCCGGTAGCACCTCCCAGCCGACGCGAGCCTCGATCTGCGCCTCGCTCTCGGACGGCCGGCGCTTCGCCGAGCTCGTCGGTGCCAGCACGCCCGCCAGCTCCTCGCGCATCGAGCGCGGCGGTCCCTGATCGACCTGGATGTAGACGGCGTCGTGGTAGAGCGCCGCGATCACCTCGAGCGGATCACCATTCGTGATCAGATCGACGACGTGATCGTGGTTGTGGAACTCGCGACCCGCCGCGGACAGCGCCGCGTGGATCGAGAAGCCCCACACCTCGATCTCCTCGGTGGTTGCCTTCGAGCCGAGCTGGTGCAACGAGCGCCACAGCGCGTTCACGATCTCGTGTACCGGTGAACGCTGACCGTTCTCCATGACCCTCGACCACGGTATCATGCAGCGTCGCGCGGCCGGCGGGTCGAGGTCGCCCTTCGACCTACAGCGCGGCGTACCCCAGTGGCGACTCGAAATTACCTGACGATGGTCGAACCTCCTCCTGTGCCAGCGTCACCCACGGTCCGTCAGGAGCTCGCGCGCATCGCGCTGGAGCGGGCACGGACGCTGTCGCCATTTGTCCTCTTCGGTACGATCGCCGCGCTGCTCGCGAGCGAGTCGTCGGGGATCCCGCTGTACTTGCCGGTGCTCGCCTACAACGCGATCGCCATCGTCACCATCGGCCTGCTGATCGCCGGGTTGTGGACTCGGCGAATTCCCGAGCCCTACGCGCACGTCGCGCTCGCGATCGTGTGGGCGCTTCCGACCGGCGGCACGCTGATGTCGCAGTACTACAGCGGCAGCCAGCTCCTCACGATGGTGCTGATCGTCGAGATCGCCAGCATCGCGATCATGCTGCACCCGGGGTGGGTCGCCGCGGCGCTCGTGATGGTCGACGTCGTTTACATCCCACTCGCGTTCACGAGCTTTGGCCCCACCGCGATGGCCTACATCTGGCCCGTGCTCCTCGGTCAACTGTTCGCGGTGCTCATCCACCGGTTGATGCGGGGCTCGCTCGTGCGCGTCGAGCTTCATCGCCAGGCCGAGGCCACGACCGCCGGCGAGCTCGCCCGCCAGCTCGCCGAGCTGCGGCATTCCGAGGACGAGCGCGCCAAGCTGCACCAGCAGCTCATCCACGCGCAGCGCCTCGAGGCGACCGGCACGCTCGCCGCCGGCCTCGCGCACGACATGAACAACGTGCTCGCGTCGATCACGACGCTCGCCGAGCTGCAGCTCGATGCGCCCGCGCGCACGACCCGCGAGGATCTCGAGGAGATCCTTGCCCAGGCCGTACGCGGCGCCGCGCTCACCCGTGGGCTGCTCGCGTTCAGCCGGCGCGGCCAGTATCGCAAGCAGGTGCTGCGCATCGACGAGCTCGTGAGCGAGGTCGTGCCGATGCTGGCGCGCACGCTACCGAAGACGGTCCAGGTCGTCAGCCGGCTCGGCGCCGGCGCCTGCATCGAAGGCGACCCCGCACAGCTCGCGCAGATCCTCGTGAACTTTGGTCTCAACGCGAGCGATGCGATGTCGGCCAAGGGCACGCTGTCGATCGAGACCGATCGCGTCGTGCTCGACCACGATGCCGCCACTCGCCTCTCGATCAGCGGGGGGCTTTATGTCCGCCTGCGCGTCACCGACGACGGCGCGGGCATGGACGAGCTCACGCGGCTGCGCGTGTTCGAGCCGTTCTTCACCACCAAGGCCGCCGGCAAGGGCACCGGGCTCGGGCTGTCGATCGCGTGGGGCGTGATTCACAACCACGGCGGCACGGTGACGGTCGACTCGACGCCCGCGGCGGGCACGACGTTCTGTGTGTACCTGCCGGTGACGACCGTCCGCGCGCGCTCGCCGCAGCCGACACCCGTTCGCCACGCCAAGCCGCGCCCCGCGTGCACCGTCCTCGTGATCGACGACGAGCCGGCGGTCCGCGCGGGCACGATCCGCCTTCTCGAGCGGCAGGGCCTGCGCGTGCTTGCCGCCGATAACGGCGAGACCGGGCTCGCGAAGTTCATCGAGCACCAAGCCGAGATCGATCTCGTGATCCTCGACATGGGGATGCCGGTGATGAATGGCACCGAGTGCTTCGCGGAGCTCCGCAAGCTCGGCGACGTGCCGATCCTGATCGCGACCGGTTACGCCGTCGACGCCGACGCCCAGGCACTCCTCGCCAGCGGCGCGAGCCTCATCGAGAAGCCCTACCGGAGCCGAGATCTGATCAAGGAAGTGACCCGCTTGCTGACGCACACAGAAGAAGGCCCGTACGGCGGAGAGGTCGTTAAGCCGAGTTCTGTGTCTTGGCGACCATTCATCTAGGCCCGTCGTTGCCGGCGGGCTCGAGCGACCAACCCGGAGTCATCGCGCGGGCCACGCGACCCCTGTCTGGTCTTGCTTCGGGTGGGGTTTGCCATGCCCTCTCTGTCACCAAAGAGGCGGTGCGCTCTTACCGCACCATTTCACCCTTACCTACCTTGCGGCAGGCGGTTTGCTTTCTGTTGCACTGTCCTGCGAGTTACCTCGACTGGCCGTTAACCAGCACCCTGCCCTGTGAAGCTCGGACTTTCCTCTCGTGACGTCACGTCGACGCCACCAGCGGTCACCTCGACCTCTCCGCCGTACGGGCGCCTGATCGATACCACGTTCGCCGCTCGGCACGCAGGGGTTCGCGCAAGGCCCAGGAATCAGACGGCCGCGGGGAGCTGATTGTAGACGCCGCTCTTGAGGTTGCGGCGGATGATCAGCGCCTCGCGCATCACCTTCCACATGTCCTTGAGCGGGTTGATCCGCGAGCGATTGTCGTCCTTCCACTCGACGCCGACCTCGTCGATGCGATAGCCGCGGCGGCTCGCGAGCGCGAGGATCTCGAGGTCGAACGCCCAGCCATCGATCTGCGCGCGGCGGAACAGGTCCCGAGCGGCCTCGGCGGTGAACGCCTTGAACCCGCACTGGGTGTCGCGGATGCCGGGGACCAGCGACCGCTGGATGACGGTGTTCGCGAGGCGGCTCCACAGCACGCGGTAGAACGGCTGCTTGACGTCGGTCTTAGCGCCCTCGGCGTAGCGCGATCCGATCGCGATCTCGGCCTTGCAGGCGATGATCGGCGCGAGCAGGCGCGGCAGCTGCTCGGGCGGCATCGAGCAGTCGGCGTCGCACATCACGCGGATCTGGCCGCGCGCCGCGAGCATGCCGCGCCGGACCGCCGCACCCTTGCCCTGGTTCGGCAGCTGGCGGACGAGCCGGAGGTTCGCGATCCGCGACATCGCGGCCTCGACGACCGCGCAGGTCCCGTCCGTCGAGCCGTCGTCGACGACTACGATCTCGTAGCGCATCGGCTGCGCCGAGAGGAACGCATGGAGGCGATCGAGCGTCGGCGGGAGGCGAAGCTCCTCGTTGTAAGCCGGGACGATGATCGAGAGGTCGACGAACGAGGACGAGGCAGACGAGGTGACTGACGACATGACGAGGCTCCTTCGACCCGCCCGAGGGCGGTCAACACACACCCGCAAAACCGGCGGGCACACCCAACGACGACGCTGACGTCGTCGAACTAGACAGCGAGAGACGCGCGACCGAACACGAGGCGGCGCTGCGCCGGATACGTCCACACCACGAAGATCGCCGCAGCACACAGCGCCTTCGCGAGCGGATACGGCACGCCGTGATCGACGGCGACCACCTTCATCCCGAACGCGGTCAGGAACGCGGTCGCCACGGCAACGGCGCCGAAGCGTGCGAGCTGCTCGACGTTGACCGGCGAACGGTCACGGAAGGCGATGTACTTGTTGATCAGGAAGCAGACGACCGCGCCCACGCCTGCTGCGAGGAACGCCGAGACCGGCACGGATGACGACGAATGCTCGACCAGCAGGACGAGCGCGATGAAGTCGAACACCGAACCAGCAGCTCCACCGAGACCGGCAACCAGCATCTGGCGGGGATTGTTCACGAGCCGGAGATAGAGCACCCGTTGTGCCATGTGGCAAACCCGCGAATCTCCTGTGCAGGCGTGTCAGCTGTTGGACAGTTCAGCGTGCGTCGACAACACCGGCATCCGACGGTTCACCAGGTCCGACCTCCGAGATCCCCGGATCTGCGAGATCGGGCTCCGGCGGGTCCGTCGAGACCGTCGGCTCGGGGTCCGGTTGCGTACACGCCGGCCGCTGTCGAGGCGTCACCAGGCCCTCCGCGCCGGCGAGCAGAACCGGCCGGGCGCCATCGAGATCGACGATCGACACACCACGATCGCCGGCGATCGCGAGCTTGCGATCGCCGACCCACTCGACCGCCAGACCATCCGCGGCGCGCTCGAGCTCCTGGAGCTGGCCAGTGGCCGGAGCGGCGACGAACGCGGCGCTGTTGATCGCGTCGGGGACGCACTCCTCGGACAGCCGCGCGACGAATGCGAGCCGCGCGCGATCGGCCGACCAGGTCGCCGAGTTGCCGTCGATCACACCAGGGCTCGGCACCGCGATCACGCGATTCGACTTGCCGATCCGGATCGCGCTCGCGAACCCGTGCTCGTCCCAGTCCGCGGTGACGTTCGCGAGCGGCAGGCCGTGCAGCCGCACCGCGCCGGCGGCCTGCGTCGCCGCGATCTCCAGCCACGGCCCCGACGGACGCACGGTCTTCGGCGGCAGCGCGACCAGCTTGTTTTCGTCGTCGACGCGGTGCCACGCGAGCGTGCGCGACCGCCCAAGATGGAGCGAGCCAGCGACCGCTGGCGAGCGCTTGACCGGTGCGCCGATCCACACGCCCGGGTTCGCCTTTTGCGCGTACGAGATCGTCACCGGTCCGATCGCGGCGAGCCCCGGAGATGCGAGGCCTCCGGATGTGAGATCGACCGGACGTGCGGTGCGACCGCGCGCGAGATCGACGATGCCGACCGCGAGCCTCCGCTCCTTCGGCAGCTTCGCGCGCTGGCGCGTGACGTAGACGATGCGGTTCGTCGCCGGGACCCGCAGCGCGCCGATCACGAGCCCGTAGGTCCGGGTCAACCGGTGCCAGCGCGCGGCCTCGGGATCGAACGCGTAGAGATCGCCGACAGCGGTGACGACCACGGCCTGCGCGAGCGCCGCGAGGTACAGGCTGCGATCTTGCTCGACGCGGCGGCGCCACGCCTGCCCGGTCTGCGTCGCGAGGAAGCTGCGGAGCGCGGGCAGCTCGAGCGATGCCTGACCCCACTTGCCGAAATCGCCGCCGACCGCGAGGTGCAACGGCACGAGCAGCTCGTCGTGCTTGCCCTGCTTGCCGAGCGCCGCGGCGAGCAGCCACGCAGCCTCGAGGTGGCCGGGATCGGCCGCGAGCGCCTGGCGGCACATCGTCACGACCGTGGGCCAGTCCTCGCGATGCTCGGCGGTGCGCGCGACCCGGAACGCCGGGTGGCCGCCGCGCTTGCGCCAGCCGTAGCCGTCGAGGTCGGGCAGACCGAGCGGGCGGGCGGGCACGTCGACGACAACTGCCACATCACGCGGTGCGGCAGCGTCGTCGCGGGCGGCAGGCTGGGAGGCCCGGTTGCCGCACGCGGCCAGCGCCGCCACGCACGCGATCAGCGCGACCCTCACCTCGCGGAGGTAACACGCCCGCTGGTCAACCGCCCCTGCTCAGTAGGGCTCGCACGCGAAGCCCGTTCACCGGGAGGCGTTGCCCTGCTCCCGCCATCCTGATATGAAGCGCCGCTCGTGCTGTTCCGCTGCCTTATCATCCCCGCGCTCGCTGGTTGCCAGGGTACCAGCGCGTCCGAGCGCGCACCCGATCCCGCAGTCGACGAGGCAGCGATCGTCGCGCGTGATCGCGCGGGCACCGTGGTCGCGCGCGTGCGGCCCGGTCATCCGTGTCGCGCGACGGTCGAGAGCTTCGATCTGCAGGTCGGCGGTCCGCCGCTGGTCGCGCAGCACGGCGACGATCGGTTCACCGGCGAGCTCGCCCCGAACGGCCTGACGCTGCGCAAGAACGATGCGCCGGTCGCCCGCTTCTACGCCCGACAGCTGTTCGATGATCAGGGCATCCCGCTCCTGCGGGTGCTCGAGACCGGCGACATCGCCGATGGCGCCAGCGCGATCGTGCGTCGCGCGACCGCTGCAAACAACAATGTCACGGTCGGGGACTTCACGGTCACCGGTACGTCCGACCTGGTCCTCGCCGCGATGCTCACCGCTCGCGAGGCCAGCCCCGAGGTACGCGCGCTCATCGCGTGTTACCTCGTTCTGCCGAGTGAACCGAACCGGAAGTTTTAGATGTCCGTCGCGCCCAGCATTCGTAACGTCGCCATCATCGCCCACGTCGACCACGGCAAGACCACGCTTGTCGACGGCCTGCTCAAGCAGGCGGGTACGTTCCGCACCGGTGAAGTCGTCGCCGAGCGAGCGATGGACTCCAACGACCTCGAGCGCGAACGCGGCATCACGATCCTCTCGAAGTGCACCGCCGTCACCTGGAAGGGCGTGCGCATCAACATCGTCGACACGCCGGGCCACGCTGACTTCGGCGGCGAGGTCGAGCGCGTGCTCGGCATGGTCGACTGCGTGCTGCTGCTCGTCGACGCCTACGAGGGCGCGATGCCGCAGACGCGGTTCGTGACCCAGAAGGCCTTCGCGATGGGGCTGCGCCCGATCGTGGTCGTCAACAAGATCGATCGCCCGGGCGTCGACCCGCACGAGGTGATGGACCAGGTCTTCACGCTGTTCGAGTCGCTCGGCGCGACCGACGACCAGCTCGACTTCCCCGTGATCTACGCGTCCGGCCGCCAGGGCTTCGCGATCCGCGAGCTCGACGACGAGCGCACGGACCTCGGCCCGATGCTCGACCTCATCGTCGAGAAGGTGCCGCCCGCGATGGGCGATCCGAGTGGCCCGCTCCTGATGCAGGTCGCCACCCTCGATTACGACGACTACCTCGGCTACATGGCGATCGGCCGCATGCGTAGCGGCCGCGCGAAGGTCGGCGATCGCGTGCTGCTCGCGCACCGCGACGGCAGCAAGGAAGAGTTCCGCGTCCAGAAGGTCCTCGGCTTCCAGGGCCTCAAGCGCTTCGAGCTCGCCGAGGCCCTCGCCGGCGACATCGTCGCGTTCACCGGCATGCAGAACCTCAACGTCGGCGAGACCATCACCTCGATCCAGAACCCGACGATCCTGCCGCTACTGACGATCGACGCGCCGACGATCACGATGAACTTCCGGGTCAACGATGGCCCGTTCGCCGGCAAGGAAGGCAAGTACGTCACCTCGCGCAACCTCGCCGAGCGCCTGCAACGCGAGCTCAAGAGCAACGTCGCGCTTCGCGTCGAGGACACCGCCGACGCCGGCATCTTCCGGGTATCGGGCCGTGGCGAGCTCCACCTGACGGTGCTGATCGAGACGATGCGCCGCGAGGGCTACGAGGTCTGCGTGTCGCAGCCGCAGGTCATCCTCCAGACCGACGAGAAGACCGGCAAGACCCTCGAGCCGTACGAGGACGCGGTGATCGACCTCGACGAGAACTACGTCGGGCCCGTCGTCGCCGAGCTCAACCGCCGCCTCGGCCAGATGCAGGAGATGCGGCCGTCCGCTCCGGGGCGCGTTCGCCTCGAGTACCGGATCCCGGCACGCGGCCTGATCGGCTACCGCTCGCAATTCATGACCGACACCCGCGGGACCGGCGTGCTCTACACGCAGTTCGCCGAGTACGGCCCGCAAGGTCCCGACATCCGCACCCGCCAGAATGGCGTGCTGATCTCGAGCGAGAACGGCATCTCGAACGCGTACGGCCTGTACTACCTGCAGGAGCGCGGTCAGATGTTCATCGGCGCGAGCGTGAACAACTACAGCGGCATGATCATCGGCATCCACCAGCGGGACAACGACCTCGTCGTCAACCCGAACAAGGCGAAGAAGCTGACGAACATCCGGACGACGGCCGCCGACGAGAAGCTCGTCCTCGCGCCGCCGCGCCAGCTCACGCTCGAGTACGCGCTCGAGTTCATCAACGACGACGAGCTCGTCGAGGTGACGCCGCAGACGATCCGGCTGCGCAAGATGGTCCTCGACCACAACGTGCGCAAGCGGTTCGAGAAGAAGCCGTCGCAGGTCGACGACTGAGCGCGAAGCGATCGGTTTCTGTCAGCGCGCTCAGCTGCCCATGCTGACGATGAACACGTAGTCGAAGTCGACCGCCGCGGCCGTCACGAACAGCGACATCGTCCCATTCGTCTCGTCGACGGCCTCGGTATCGCTCGCCGTCGTCGTCGCGCGCGCGAACTCGCATCGGTTCGTGGCCGCGAGGGTCTGGACGATGGTGAAGCGCTGGCCGGCGACCAGATCCGCGGCCCACGCCACGGCCGAGCTCTGCGTGTTGCCGCCAAAGCTCGCCCACGCGACCACGTTGTTCGTCGGGTCCTTCGTGATCGCGCACCCGTAGTTGTGGGTCTGCTGCACCACCCCGGCGAAGTCGCCGACCGTCGGATAGATCGTGCGCGAGTTACCGTTGATGCTGATCGTGAAGGCAGGTCCCACCGTGATCGCGTCGAACGCGTAGGCGAGGTAGATCCGGTCGACCGTCGTTGGCGGGCTGATGAATGCGACGGTCTGAGCGTCGGTCTGGCGCAGCTTGCCCCCTGCGACGCTCCACGTGCCGCCGAGCTTCGTCCACGCCGTCGCGGCAGTGCTGTCGTCGTAGAACCCGTCCCAGGTGACGAGCAGGTCACCAGGCAGGGCCGGCCGCGGATCGCAGGCGTCTCCAACGCCATCGCTGTCGCCGTCGGGATCGTTGGTGCTCGCGAGGTGCGGGCAGCGGTCGCACGCATCTCCGCGCGCGTCGGCGTCGTGATCGCGCTGGTTCGCGTTCGCGAGCACCGGGCAGTTGTCGGACGCGTCGACGACGCCATCCGCATCGGTATCGATCAGAGGGACGGGGACGTCGGCGGGGGCGCCGTCGGTCAATACGCCATCACTCGGCGAGCCGTCGCTCGCCCCGTCACCAGGCACGTCACCGGTGGTGGCCGCGAACGAACAGCCTGCGAGCACCGTGGCGAAAACTGCAAGGCGCCGCACCACCCCACGATAGCGCAGGGGTGGCGCGGCTGGAACACGACTAATGCGCACTCGCCGTGACGAGAGCTGGCGAGTGCCTACTTGGCCTTGGTGTTGATGTTGACGTCGACCGACTTCCGGTCGCCGCCGTCACCGCTATCGAAGACGCCTGCCTGCCAGGCGATGAAGCCACCGATCAACGCGAGGAGCATGATGGCGAAGATCGCGACCACGCCAGTATTACCTTCGGATGCCATGGGAACCTCCTGACGGAAGATTCAGCAGGGCGCGTGCCAGGCTCGTATCTGACCGAGATCGCGGCCCCGCACACGGTGCCCATAGGAGCATCTCGCAAGCGCGAATGGCTCAGGTGCGCGGGCGCGCAGTCACCAGCGCCGCGATCGTCGCTGCGGCCGCCGGCGAGGCGCGGGTCTCGTCGAGCGCATCCGCCCAGCCGGGTACCCGGCGCTGCCAGTTCGGGCGCTCGTGCATCGTGCCCGGCACGTTGTGCGGCTCGGACTCGAGCGCGAGATCGTCGAGGGCTACCAGCACGACCTCGGCAGGACCGACCGCGAGATCGGTCGTCGCCGCGACCATCGCGCGCTCGACCTCGGTCAGTGGATCGCCAGCCTCGACACCCGACCCGCGCATCCCGGCAAACGAGAGCAGTGCCTGGCGTGAGGCATCGCGCTCGACGCGCTCGGCGCCTTCCTGTGCGGCGGTGATGAGGCCGAGGTCCTTGCGATCGTCGATGTCGGCGCCGCGCCACCAGCCGGCGAACGTCGCGGTGTCGTGGGTGTTGAGGCTCGCGACGGCATCCGCGGGAGACCGGTCGGGACGACCGCCGATCTTCGTCGGGAAGAACCACTGACCGACGTGGAGCCGGAACAGCCCGTGGCGCGCCATCGCGGGACGCACCTGCCGCGGGACCGTCCCGAGATCCTCGCCGACGAGGGCGCAGTGGTTGCGGTGCGACTCGAGCGTGAGGATCGCGAGCAGCTCGTCGTACGGATAGCGGAGATACACGCCATCGGTCGCGGGTCGACCTGACGGCACGCAGTACAGCCGGAACAACCCCATCACGTGATCGATCCGCAGCATGCCGGCGACCTTCATGTGGTGGCGCACGCAGCGAATCCAGTACGCGTAGCGATCGCGGCGCTGTGCGATCGGCGAGAGCGGCGGCAGGCCCCAGTTCTGGCCGCCGAGGAACAGCGGATCGGGAGGCGCACCGGCGGCGAGGTCGGTCATGAACAGCCCACGGTGGCGCCACACCTCGTAGGCGTCCGTGTTCACACCGACGGGGAGATCGAGGTAGAGCCGCACCGGATGGGTCGCGAGCTTGTCGAGCTGGCGCTGCATCGCCCACTGCGCGACGACGTGCGTGTTGATCCGAGCCGAGTCGACGCCGAGCGCGATCGCGTCAGAGCGGGTGCGGATCGGCGGCGGTGCGTCGCGCAGCAGCATCGGCCATTCGTGCCAGCCGGTGCGCTGGGTCTCGCCGATCGCGCGGAACGCCGCGTAGTCGTAGGCGCCGGTCGCGTGCGCCCACGCATCGATCTCGGCGCCGCGCTCGGGATCGGCGAGCAGTGCGCGCGCGATCGGATCGAGCACGTGACGCCGCCAGTGGTACTGCCCGCGGTAATCGACCGGCGTGTCCGCCACGATCGGCGGCGCGGTGGGCCGCGCTGCGCCGACGTCGGCGGCGAGCGAGCCGAGATCGAGATAGAGCTCGTTCCAGAACACCCGGCTCGCCGGCGAGTACGGCGAGACCATGCACGGCTCGTCGAGGAATGCCGCCAGCACGGGAAGCGTGGCGACGTAGCGGCCACCGCGCCGCTCGACCGCATCGAACAGCCGCCGCAGCGTGCCGAGGTCACCGGCCTGCCCGCTCTCGACCGACGCCAGCCCGTGGACCGGCGCGAACACGCCCCAGCGCCGTGGCCCGCCCCCGGGACCGCCCCACGCACGCTCCGGCGCCGCGATCGCGAAGGCCTCGCCATGGGCCCCGGCAGCGCGCCAGACCACGTGGTGATAGCCAAGCTCGCCGTCGAGATACACCTTTGCGCGGCGCACGCAGTGGACGACGCCGCCCGGCCACGCGTGCGAGTCGCCGGGCAGCTCGAACAGTCGGCCATGCGCCTTCACGGTGCGCCCCGCCTCGGTCGTGACCTCGATCTCCCACGGCCCGTCGTCCTCCGCGGGCACCGTGAACGGCACGACGATCGTACCGTCCCAGCCGATCACGACCGGCGGCACGATCTCGGCGTAACGCTGCCGTTCGATCGCCGCGAGCGCAGCCGGCGCGTCCTCGGGACGGTCGACCGAGAACCCGAGGTCAGGCCCGATCGCGCGCAGCGCCGCTAGCACCGCCTCGTCGGACGCCGAGGTCGGCTGACCTCGCCAGCTCGTGTAGTCGGCCTCGATGCCGGCCGCACGCGCGAGCTCGCGGAGCTTGCTCACGGTTCACAGCCCGACGAGCTTGAGCCACCAGCCCGGCATCAACCCCATCTCGAGGATGAGCAGCGGGCACGCGATCATCACGAAGATCAGGCCGGGCGAGCGCGTCGGCGTGTGCGGCTGCGTGCCCTCGCGGAAGTACATCGCGGTGACGATCCGCAGGTAGTAGTAGATGCTGATCGCCGAGTTGACGACGCCGACCACGACGAGCCACAGCAGCTGGCCGTCGTAGACCTCCATCGCCGCCTTGAAGATGTAGAACTTGCCGAAGAAGCCGTTCGTCGGCGGTACGCCACCGAGCGAGAGCAGGCAGATCGTCATCGCGAGCGCGGCGGCGCCGTGCTTGGTGCCGAGGCCCGCCCAGTCGTCGACGAACAGCCGCTCGCGGCCCTTCGAACCGACATACGCGACGACCGCGAACGCGCCCATCGTCGTCACGCTGTACGCGATCAGGTAGTACATGATCGCGGGGTTCGCGCTGAGCGCGCCGAGCCCGAGCGCGCTGAGCCCGACGAGCAGCACGCCAGCGTGCGAGATCGACGAGTACGCGAGCATCCGCTTGATGTTGTCCTGGCGGATCGCGCTGATGTTGCCGACGGTGATTGTCAGGGCGGCGATCACGACGAGCGGGCTCGCCCAGCCGAGCGCGCCGAACGGCAGCACGTCACCACCGAGCGCGATGCCGAACACGCGGATCATCGCGGCGATCGCGGCGCCCTTGACGGCCGCGGCCATGAACGCGGTCACCGGGGTCGGTGCGCCCTCGTAGGCATCGGGCGCCCACATGTGGAAAGGCACCGCGGCGACCTTGAAGCCGAACGCGACGACGAGCAGGAAGCTGCCCGCGATCACGAGGCCCGGGTTCTGGGTCTGCGCGAGCGCGGTCTGCATGCGGACGAGGCTCGTCGTGCCGGCGGCGCCGTAGAGCAGCGCCATGCCGTAGAGCAGGAAGCCGGTCGCGAACGCGCCGATCAGGAAGTACTTCATCGCGGCTTCGTTGCCGCGACGCGAGCGCCGGCGCATCGCCACCATCACGTAGACGGCGACCGACATCGTCTCGATGCCGAGGAAGATCGTCACGAGGTTTGCAGCCTGCGCGAGCATCACCATGCCCGAGGCCGAGAGCAGCAGGAGCCCGTAGTACTCGCCGACCTGCCAGTCATGCTCGCGCTGGTGCGCGGTCGACATCAGCGCGGCGGCCGCGGTGACGCCCGCGAACAGCGCCGACAGCACGTAGCCCATGCGATCCGCGACGAGCATCTCGCCGAGCAGCGCGATGCGGACGCCGGATGGGACCTGGCGATAGAGGACCACCGAGGCGACGAACGCGGCGAGCGCGCCGGCGACGGTGAGCCCCACGAGCGCCGTCCGGTCGCGGCCCTTGAAGAACGCCTCGGCGAGCACGAGCATCATGCCGACGACGACGAGGATGATGTACGGCGTGATGTACGCGAGGTCACCGGGGTGGAAGATCACGGCGCACCTCCTGTCGTCGCCCCGGTCGTCGTCCCGGTCGTCGCCGCGACGGGTGGCGTGGCCACCGGCATCGGCTTGGTCGCCGGAGCGCACTTGCCGTCGCTGCCGGGCAGCATCTGACCGAACCGGTGCGAGGGGCCGTCGCACTCGCGGACGCGCGACTTGTAGTCACCGATGAACTTGTCCACCGAGGGCTCCATCGTGCGGAGGAACGGCCGCGGGAACAGGCCCATCAAGAAGATGCCGATCACGAGCGGCACGAACACCGCGAGCTCGCTGCCGGACAGGTCCTTGAGGTTGCCGTTCTTCGCCTTGTCGAGCTTCCCGAAGAACACCTTCTGGAACATGTAGAGCAGGTAGATCGCGCCGAGGATCACGCCGGTCGCCGCCAGCGCGCCGAGCAGCCGCGGGTACGGCAGGTAGTTCGGGTGGCTCGCCGGGAAACCTTCGCTCGCGTTGAACGTGCCGAGCAGGGTCAGGAACTCGCCGACGAAGCCCGACAGCGCGGGCAGTCCGGCCGACCCCATCACGATGATGAGGTAGAGGCCCGCGAACACCGGCATCTTCTTCCACACGCCGCCGTACTCGGCGAGGCGCCGGGTGTGGCGGCGCTCGTAGAGCACGCCGATCCCGAGGAACAGGCCGCCCGTGGTCAGGCCATGCGACAGCATCGCGTAGATCGAGCCGGAGATGCCGTACTCGTTGAGCGCGAAGATGCCGAGGGCGCAGAACCCGAGGTGGCTGACCGACGAGTACGCGACGAGCTTCTTGACGTCGTCCTGCGCGAACGCGACGAGCGCGCCGTAGATGATGCCGATCACCGCGAGGATCGCGATCGTCGGTGCGAGCACGGCGGCACCGTGTGGGAACAGTGGCATCGCGTAGCGCAAGAACCCGTAGATCCCGAACTTGAGGAGCACGCCGGCCAGGATCACCGAGCCCGCGGTCGGCGCCTCGACGTGGGCGTCGGGCAACCAGGTATGCAACGGGAACAGCGGGACCTTGATCGCGAACGCGAGGGCAAACGCGGCGAAGCACCAGACCTGGGCGTTGTGTGGCAGCGCGACCTGCATGAGCTTCTGCAGATCCGTCGTGTACTCGCCGAGCACGGCGCCCGCCTGGACGTAGAGGTAGAAGATCGCGACGAGCATCAGCAGCGAGCCGACCATCGTGTAGATCACGAACTTGATCGACGCGTAGAGCCGGCGCTGACCGCCCCAGATCCCGATCAGCAGGTACATCGGGATCAGCATCACCTCCCAGAACACGTAGA
>JACCTC010000137.1 GCA_013812655.1 Deltaproteobacteria bacterium
CGCTCCGGCACGTCGCTCGCGACCGCGCCCCGGGAGAGCTCGGCGCTCGCGACCGGCACGCCGGCAACGTCGGTAGCCGGCACGCCCGCGTACATGGCACCCGAGCTGCTACGCGGCCATGTGGCGACCGCGGCGAGCGACCAGTTCGGGTTCGGCGTCACCGCATACGAGGTGCTCGCCGGTCGCCGGCCGTTCACCGGCACGACGTGGGCCGAGCTCGCGAGCGCGATCGATCGCGATCCGCCGGCACGGTTGGCTGCGGTGCCCGGCTGGCTCGATGCCGCAATCCGGCGTTGCCTCGCCGTCGATCCCGCGCGCCGGCTCGCGTCGATGACCGAGGTCGCCGACCTCCTCGAGGAGCGTGCGCGCGGCCGCCGTCCGACACTGTGGATCGCCGCGGCCGCCACGACCGCCGTGCTCGCGAGCGGGGCCACCTGGCTCGCCATCCACGAGCCCGCGGCGCGATCGTGCGACCTCGGCGCCGATCAGATCGCGAGCGTGTGGAACGATGCCGCGCGTCAGCGGGTCGGTCTCGATGCACCGGTCGCAGCGTCGATCGCGCGCTGGACCGCGGCGTGGATCACCGCACGCGACACCGTGTGCCGAGCCGGCGAGTACGAGCCACCGGCGGTGATCGCCGCGCGCGAACGCTGCCTCGACGGTCGCCGTGCCGAGCTCGCGGCGCTGCTCGATCGAGTTGCAGCGTCGCCCCGCGCAGCCGAACGCCTCGGCGATGCGCTCGCGACGTTGCCACCGTCGGAGTGCACGAGCCTCGCGCCGGGCGCTGCCGATCCGCTGCCGCTCGACCCCGCAAGGGCCGCGGCGGTGCACGACATCGCGCGCGAGCTACCTGCGGTGCGCGCCGCGATCGCGCTCGGCGACGCGCGTCCGGTCGCGCCGATGATCGCGCAGCTCGTCGAGCGTGCACGTGCAAGTGGCCACGCGCCGACGCTCGCCGACACCTTGCTGCTCCATGCCGAGGCCGCGCGTGCGACCGCCGATCTCGCGACCGCCGCGCTCAGTGCCCGCGATGCGGTCGCGGCTGCCGAGCGCGGTCACGATGATCTCGGCGCCGCACGCGCGTGGATCGCGCGGATGACGATCGCCGGCGATCGGCGCGATCTCGCGGCGACCGATGATCTCGCAGCGATCGCCGAGGCCGCGATCGATCGGGCCGGCGCACCGCCTCACCTCGTCGCGCAGCTGCTGCGGATCCGCGGCCTCGTCGCTTACAACCGCGGCCAGCTCGCCCTGGCACACGCGCTGCTCGGCGAGGCGCGCACGGCGTACGCGGAGCTCGCGGGCGAGCGCTCGATCGAGGTCGCGGCGGTGCTGTCGTCGCTCGGTACCGTCGAGCGCGCCACCGGGGATCTCGATGCCGCCGAGCGCCACCACCGGCTCGCACTCGCGCTCGATCGCGAGCTGCGTGGCGACCGTCACCCCGACGTCGCGCGCGATCTCCACAACCTCGCCGGTGTCGCGCGGCTTCGCGGCGAGCTCGACGCGGCGGTCATGCTCTATCGCGAGGCCCTCGCCCTCGAGGATGCGCTGCGCGGCCCGACCAGCGTCGAGTCCGCGCTGACACACAACTCGCTCGGGCTCGTCCACATGGCACGTCGCGACTGGGCGGCCGCCGAGACCGAGCTCGCGCTGGCACGCCACGCGTTGCGCGCGGCAGGTCACGGTGATCTCGCGTTCGCCGAGCACAACGCAGGGCTCGTGATGGCGGCACGCGGCCGCCATGCCGAGGCGCTCGTTCATTTCGACAGCGCGGGCGCCGCGTACGCCGCGACGATCGGCGATGCCGCGGCGGCGCCGATCCGCTTGCACCTCGATCGCGCGCGCAGCGAGCTCGGCGTCGGCCGCACCGCGCTCGCACGCGCGCACGCGACGCAAGCGCGCGATGCCGCGACGCGCGCCGATCTGGGCTGGATCGTCGACGAGGCCATCGTCTTCCTCGCCGAGCCCCGCGCGCGCCCTCGCACCCCGGCGCCTGCGCCTCTGCCGGTCGTGATCGAGCCAGCACCCGCCGTCATGCCACCGCCGCCTACCCCCCAGCCCGCCACCGAGTCGCCGGTGCCGCCGCCACCCGCCGCTCCGCAGCCAAAACGCGACGTCGGGGTCTACGGCTCGAGCCAGGGCTGGTAGGGGACGGTCTCCACTAACTCAACTTGCGATCTCGAACGTTGCGAGATCACAGCCCTGAATGGGGACGGTCTCCACTAACTCAACTTGCGATCTCGAACGCTGCGGCGCGACCGGCTGTTACGCTGGAGGTGATGAGGTCGCTCGTCCTAATCTTGCTTGCGGGCTGCAACCCGGTGTTCGGGCTCGATCCCACGCGCGCTGTCGAGCTGCCCGACGCCGGTGATCCTCGCATCGACGAGGATCTCGATGGCGTGCTCAACGAAGTCGACAACTGCCCGGGAATCGCGAACCCCGAGCAGGTCGATCTCAGCGAGACCACGTACGGGCTCCCGGCCGACGGCGTCGGCGACGCGTGCGATCCGAACGATGATCTTGTCGACACCGTGGTCACCCGCTACTACTTCAACGCTCCCGACGACGCCACCCACTTCACGCCGAGTGCACCGTTCACGTTCGTCGACGGACACGTCGACATCGCGAAGACCGCGGAGCTCTCCTACCTCGATCACCTCGACATGCCGGACGTCACCCGCGGACGCCTCACCGTCGAGGCAGGTTTCGAGCTGGTCGACAAGGCGGTCGGCACGCGCATCGGGGTGTACGTCGACGGCCGCGAGCTCCACTACACGCTCGTCGACCTCAGGCCGGACACCTACCTCACCACGTACAACAAGTATCCACCCCCCACGCTGTGCCTCGAGACCAACCGCTCGGGCTGCGACGAGGAGATCCTCCCGACCTTGCCCGACCGCATCGTGATCCAGATGCGGAGCGGGACCGGCGCCCCCAAGACGAACGACATCAAGGGCATCCTCGCGGGTACTGGCGTCGACGCGAAGTTCGACAGCACCGGCCAGATCGCGAACAAGTTCGGCATGATCAGCTCTGCGAACGCCCGGCTACTGCACGTCATCGTCTACATCTCGCAATGATTTCGTGCGCCGGTCGGGCGGCTCGCCCGTTCTCTCGGCATGAGCACGACCCGCCGAAACTTCCTCTCGCTTGGCCTCTCCCTCGGTCTCGGTTCGCTGATCGCCTGCGGTGCGCGCGGCTCGGCCGTCGCGTGCGGTGCGCTCGCACCGACCCCGCAGATCCCCGATGACGACGACGCACCGCCGCCCGCCGCGCTCTGCGCGCTGACCGCGGCGAACATCGAGGGTCCGTTCTACAAGCCGGGTGCACCCAGCCGGGTCGTGCTCGCGACCGCGCGCGACGCCGGCGAGCGCCTCGTGATCGGCGGCACTGTCCGCACGACCTCGTGCGAGCCACTCGCGAACGCGGTGCTCGACATCTGGCACGCCGACGCGCGCGGCGGCTACGACAACGAGGGCTGGGGCATGCGCGGCACGATGGTCACCGACGCGCACGGCCGCTGGCAGCTCCGCTCGATCGTGCCGGGGCGCTACCTCAACGGCCGCCGCTACCGGCCGACGCACGTCCACGTCAAGCTGCGCGCGCGGGGCCACCGCGAGCTGACCACGCAGCTGTACTTCGCCGACGACCCCTACAACGATGGTGACGACTTCATCGTGCCGACGCTGATCATGGCGCATCGCAAGGTCGACGACGTCCGCCGTGCCGCGTTCGACTTCGTGCTCGCCGCGACCTAGACACCGCGCTAGTGACGCAGTGGGCCGGTGCCATCGCGCGGGATGCGATGCGCGATCGTCTGCATGATCAGCAGCGTGCGGGCGAGCCCCGGCGACAGCGCGGGCTTGCCGGTCGTCATCAGCGACACCGCGATGTCGCGGCTCGGGTCCGCGTAGACGAACACGTTCGTGAAGCCGACGTGGCCAAACGCGCGCTGCGTGCGCAGGCCATACAGGCTCGCGAGCCGGCCGCCGAGCATGAAGCCCATGCTGTAGCGGATCGGTGCGCCGAGCGTGAAGTCGAGCTCGAAGTACGTCTGCTCGGCGATCGCGCGCTGGATCGTGCGGGTCTCGAACACGCGAACGCCGTCGAGCGTGCCGCCGTCGAGCAGCAGCTGCATGAAGCGCGAGGCCTCGTTCGCGGTCGACACGATGTTGCCGGCGGGCACGACGCTGGTGAGAAACCGCGGATCATTCGAGACCCGGACTGCCTCGACGAAGTCGACCGACAGCGCGCGGCGCAGGATCTGCGCGAGCGGCGGCAGGATCGGCGGGCCGGTGAACGCGTTGACCGCGACGTCGCGCAGCCGCTCGGCGGGGACGCCGAAGTTGAACGCGTCGAACTTCAGCGGCGCGAGGATCTCGTCGCGCATCACGTCGCGAAGCGGTTTGCCCATCACCCGCTCGACGACCGCGCCGAGCACGAAGCCGCCGGTCAGCGCATGGTAGGCGAGGCGGCGGCCGGCGCGGAACGTCGGCTTCTGGCTCGACAGCAGCGTCAGGATCTCGGCGGGACGCTCGAGCAGGCCGACGTCGGCGAACTGCGGCGGGATGCGTGGGATGCCGGCGCGGTGAGTCAGCACGTGGCGCAGCGAGATCCGCTCCTTGCCGTGCTGGCCGAACTCCGGCAGGTAGTGCGCGACCGGATCGTCGAGGTGCAGGAGGCCGCGCTGGTCGCACAGGTGCACGAGCATCGCGGTGACCATCTTCGACGCCGAGAACAGGTTGAACAGCGTGTGCGGCGATGCGACCACACGATGCGCGTCGGGCGGATCGAACGGGCTGTTGCCGCGGGCGTGGCCGATCGAGCGGTCGAGCACGACGTGGCCGCGGCGCCGGATGCACAGCGCGAGCGCCGGGTAGAGCCCGGTGCGGTAGGTCGCGACGCACGCGCGCCAGATCGAGTCGACGGTCTTGCGTTCGATCCCGACCGCGCGCGGCTCGACCTCGGGGCCTCGATCCGAGACCTCTTCTGGCATCGAGACTCGCACCAGCGTCTCGAAGCGCGCGCGTAACGACATCGCCGTGAGCCTAACACGTGGCTACTTGCAATACGGTTGCAGTTGCTTGGACCCGTGGCCTCGCGTAGAGTCGGCGACCATGGCGAAGAACCTCGACGAGCTGCGCGCCGTCGTCCGTGCAAACGGGCTGCGCGCGACCCCGTCGCGGCTTGCCGTGCTCGAGCTCGTTCGCGCGAGTGATGCGCCGGTCTCGCACGGTGATGTCGCCGATCGGCTCGCCTCGCAGGGCTGGGATCGCGCGACGATCTATCGCAACCTCACGGACCTCGCCGAGGTCGGCTTGCTGCGGCGCACCGACGTCGGCGATCACGTGTGGCGATTCGAGGCGGTCAACGCGGAGCACGACGCGGCGCACCCCCACTTCGTGTGTACCGAGTGCGGCACCGTCGAGTGCATGCCGCAGATCGAGCTCGCGATCCACCGCGTCAAGGCCCCGCGCGCGGTCAAGCAGCGTCAGGTCGAGGTCCACGTGCGCGGCCTCTGCGACGCCTGCATCTGACGGTCCGAGCGAGCGGCGATCAGGGCACGACGCGCAGGCAGCTCTCGTACGGCGTCGCGCCGAGCCGTTCGTCGCGCACGATGACCCAGACCGGCACGTCGAGCACGCCATCGAGATCCTCGGCGCGCGGTGCCCGGTAGTCGGTGAACAGCGGCGCCGGGTTCCCCGAGATGTCGCGCGGACCACCCGTCGATCCCGACGACACACCGCCCGCCCCGACGAGCCACTGGTATGTCGGACTCTCGGTGAACGTCTGCTGGCGGCCGTCGAGCGTCGGCACGACGTAGATCTCGCGCGTGGCGGCACTCTCGATCGGCGTGATCCGCACCGTCGCGCGCGGACCGATCTCGATCGGGGACGGCTGATCGACACAGCGTCCGAGCGGCAGCACGACCGGCTCGGCGCCATCGATCGACGCGTCGAAGTGATCGATCACGGGATTCGAGTTCGCGGTCCGCTCGGCCGGGATCCGCGGCGTCACGCGCACGGTCTTGCCGGCATAGAGATCGAGCGTGGGATCGACATCCGCGCCGCCTACCGCGAGCGAGATCCCGTAGTCGAGGCCGCCGAGCCCGCGGAACGTATCGCGCTCGAAGACCAGGCGGAGGATCCCGAGCAGGTTCCCGTCGGGGTTGATCGTCACGCACATCCGTGGCGCCGGCACCGCGATATCGGGATCCGCGATCAGGCCAGAGCCGAGCATCACGGACGGCAGATCGGTGCTGCACCGCTCGTCATTGTCGAGCACGCACAACGTCATCGACCACCGCATCCCGCGGTCGAAGCTCGGGTCGGCGACCAGCGCACACATCTCCGCGGGCTCGAGCTGCTCGAGGAGCTCGGTCTCGCTCTGTGGGTTCTCGAGATCGACGTCGACCAGCTGATCGGGCGGCGTCGCCGACATCGCGAGGATGCGGGTATCGATCACGACGTCCTCGTCCTCGAACGAACCGCACGCGGCGAGCGCGACCACCAGGATGCCAGCCCGATTCATGGCACCACCCGCGCGCAGGTCGCACGCATCGTCACGCCGAACCGGACATCGCGCTGGATCACCCAGATCGGCACGTCGGTGATGCGCGTGACAGCCGGCGCCGTCCAGTCCGTACCGACCAGCGTGATGTTGCCGAACACGTCCGGGGGACCGCCGGTGTTCGCGTCGGAGAACGAGCCGCGCGTCGCGATCCACTGGTAAGCAATCGACTCGGTGAAGCGTTCCGATTCGCCGTCGATCGTGGGCAGCACGTACTCCTCGCGCACGTCTTCGCCTTCCACCGGGAAGAGTGTCACGGTCTGGCCGGAACGCACCTCGCTGACGAAGATGCCCTCGGTAGGATCCGCACAGTGCCGGCGCTGGATCGCGAGCCCGACGCCACCGGAACCGATCAGCAGATCGGTGATGTACGGGTTGTTGTTCGGCATGCGGTCGGCCGGGATCCGCGGCGATACCCGGACCCTCTTGGAGGCGTAGAGGTCGCCGTCCCGGGTGTCGAGCGCGCTACCGACCCGGAACGAGATGCCGTAGTCGACGCCGCCGATCCCGCGCGCGGGATCCTGCTGGATCGCGTCGAGCAACAGCGCGCCGAACTGTTCGTCGACGGGCAGGATCGCGAACGCCTCGCTGCCGAACGCCGTGCTCTCGGGATCGCTCATGAACGAGGACTTGACCTCGTACTGGGGGCGGTCGGGATCACAGCGGCCGTCCTCGAACAGGATGCAGGCCGTCATCGTCCACACGAGATCCCGTCCGATCGCCGGATCCGCGACGTACGCGCGAATGATCGTCGGCTGGAGCTGCGCGAACAGCTCGTCGGGCGTCGGCGGGTCCATCGCATCGACGTCGACGACCTGCTCGGGCGGAAACGCTTCGATCGCGAGCACCCGCAGGTCGAGCACGATCGTCGGATCCTCGAACGTCGCGCAGCCCGTCGCCAGCAGCGCAGCAAGCAGCGCGCACCTCACCAGTTCCCCCGGATGCCGAGCGTCGGCAGGAACGGGAAGCTCGTGATCGGCGCGGACTCGCGGAACCGGTAATCGTACTCGATCGCCTCGACGTTCTTGAAGTTCGCGACGTTGATGATGTCGAGGTAGGCGCCGAGGCTCCACGTGTTGAACAGCCAGACCTTCTCGGCGCGCACGTCGATCTGCTTGAACGTCGGCACGCGCGCCGAGCGAAACGGCCCGCGCACCGCATCGTAGTTGCCGGTGTCCGCGTCGTACGTCGAGCCGATCACGGGCGTCTGGGGGCGACCGCTCGCGAGCTGGAAGCGGATGCCGAGCTCGTAGCCCTTCCCGGGCTTGTAGCTGGCGACGGCGTTCAGCACATGCGGCTGGTCGAAGCCGGTCGGGATCCACTCGCTGTCGGGATGCTGCTTCTGCTTCGACTTGCTGAACGTGTACGAGAGCCAGCCGAACGCGCGCTCGCTGATCTCGCGCTTGATCATCATCTCGAAGCCGTACGAGTTGCGCTTGCCCTCGTTGCGGAAGTTGACGAACTGAAACGTGCCGTCGTCGGTGTCCTCGAGCTCGTTGCCGACGAACACGACGAGATCGTGGCGCTCCGCGAAGTAGATCTCGCTGTCGATCGACCACAGCCGGCTCGGCTTCCACTCGTAGCCGACGCCGACGTGCGTCGCGTGCTCGATGCCGATGTTCGAATTACCGAACCGGCTGTCGACGGCCTCGGGCTGCGGTGGCTGGCTGAAAGAGCCGAGGTACGCCTTCGCGGTCAGCGTCTTCGAGAGCCGGTAGCGCGCGACCAGCCGTGGATCGAGCGAGAACCGGTCCTGGCCCTCGATCAGATAGGTGTCGAGCCGCAGCGTCGGGATCAGCTTGAGCCGCTTCGTGATGTCGATCCCGAGATCGGTGTAGAAGGCGAGGCCGAGCGTCGAGGCGCCGCGAAACACCTGCGACGGCGGGATGTCGACGCCCGACGACTCGATCAGGTTGTCGTCGACGGGAACCAGCGCATCGTAGCGAGTCGCGCGGGACAGCACGTCGATGCCGCTGTCGAGCGTGAACCGCTTGCTGAGCCGTCCCCACGCGCGCAGCCGGTACGACAGCGTCGTGTTGACGATGCCGACCGACGTGAACGGCCCGGTTGCCTCGGCTTGTGCCCCGGAGAACGTCAGGCTGTCGCGGCCGAACGCCGGCGAGATCGACAGCTTGAGATCGCCGCCGAGCGAGCGCGCGTAGGTACCGATGATCCGGAAGAACTTCACGGCCGTATTCAGATCTGTCGACACCTGCGCGTCGGAGTCCTGATCGAGCACGTGCAGCGTGTCGGACGAGCCGATCGCGAACAGGCTGAGCCGGCCGTCCTCCTTCAGGTCGTAGTCGAGGCGGCCCGCGTAGTCGTAGTAGATCGGCGTGACGATCCGCTGCGCGCCGGGGCCCGGATCGGGCAGCACGAACCCGAGGAACGCATCGATGTACGAGCGGCGGCCCGCGAACGCGAACGACAGGTTCTTCGCCACCGGTGTGCGGACGTAAACGCCGGTGTCGAGGAAGTCGACCTTCGCCGAACCGTGGAAGCCATCGCCCTTGGTCGGCCGCAGCTCGAGCGCGACCGCGCCGCCGTGCTTGCGCCCGAACCGACCCGGGAAGCCGCCGGGATACAGATCGATCGACTCGAGCATCTCGGCGTTGAAGATCGAGGGACCGCCGAGGAAGTGGAACAGCGACGGCACCTCGTGGCCGTCGACGTAGATCCCGGTGTCGTCGGGGTTCGAGCCGCGGACGAGCAAGAGGCCAAGCCCGAACGGCGCGCGGTTGATGCCCGGCAGCGTCTGGATCACGCGGATCGGATCGCCGAACGTGCCGGGCACGCTCGTCAGCTGCTGGCGCTGCAGCGTGCGGCGCGTGACCTCGAGGACCTCGCGCTCGCCCTCGATCACGGTCTCGTACGGATTGCCGCCCTTCGGCCGCATCCACAGTCGGACCTCGACGGACTCGCGCTTCGCGAACTCGATCGGCCGCGCGAGCCGATCGAACTTCGGATCGATCGCGAGGACCTGGTATTTGCCCGGCGAGATGCCGTGGAAGTAGAACGAGCCGTCCTCGCCGGTGACGACATCGAGTCCGAGCTCGGCGATCGAGACGATCACGCCGGCGAGCTTGCGCCGCGTCCCGCGCTCGACGACCTCGCCCTGCAGCGTGACCGGGAGATCCATGTTGCCGGCGTGATTCGGCGGACCGGTGCGAAGCTTCGGCGGCGGCGGCATCGGCGGCGGGTCGGGCTCGACTTGCTGCTCGATCACGAAGTTGATCGAGGTCTCGACGGTGATCGGTGCCGGCTTGCCGTCGATCTCGGCGGGCTCGAAGATGTACTGCATCGCCGCGGCGACCGCGGCCTCGTCGAAGCCATCGCCGATCTTGTCGACGACCTCGACCTTGGTGACGATGCCCGTCACGTCGATCGAGATCCGGACCTTGACCTTCGCGGTCTTGCCCGCTGCGAGCGCAGCCGGCGGGTAGTCCGGCGCGACCGCCTGCAAGAGCTTCGGCGACCTCGTCAGCTTGCCGGCGGGCGGCGCTGGGGGAGGCGTCGGCGCGCTCGGATCTGGCTGCGCATCAGCGCGGCTCCCGAGCGCGAGCGCGATCCAGATGATCGCGATGTACAGCCACCGCATGGGCCGCAAGCGTAGCGCAGCTCGCCGGCTGGCAAGGCCGGTGCGGGCCGTGGATCGTCGGCTCCGGAAGGATCGAAGGATCGACGGATCGACGGATCGACGGACGTCAGCTCTGCGAGCGGTCGCGGAGCTGGAGCAGCAGCTTGTCGTAGAGGCCGCGCATCGCGCCTTCGAGCGCCTCGCGACGAAGGTTCGGCAGGTACTTCGGATTGAACGTCTTGCGCGAGACCTGGACCTTGGCGCCGCCCGACACGAACGACAGCATCTTCCCGGTCGAGTCCGAGATCGCGAACCGCAGCTGCGCGTCGATCTCGACCATCGTGCTGGTCGTCACGACATCGAGCTTGGTGACCGAGAGATCGAGGTGCCGCTCGTCGAGCGACAGCTTCTTGGCATCCGCCGCGACGGTGGTGACGACCGGGTTCGCCCGGAAGCGCTCCATCAGGAAGTTGCGCAGGATCTCGGCGTTGACCTGCCGGGTCGTCTTGTCGGCCTTGCCCGGCGAGTCATCGGCCGACGAGTTGATGACGAGATAGAGCTCGGTCTGATTCTCGAGGGCGCGGGGCTGGTTACCGAATCCCGCGCGGTTTGCCTTGCGTGCGGCCTTCGTCGGCTTCGCGGGCGCCACGCCAACATTGACCGGCCACGGATCGGGCAGCTGATTCGCCTTCGCCACGAGGATCGCGGCCTCGCGCGCGCTGCCACGGACCAGCTCGTCCATGTCATCGGTCGCGACCGTCTTGAGCAGCGGCAGCGCGGCCTTGTGCCCGAGCTTGCCGAGCGCGGCGGCGGCGACCATCCGGACCTGCGCGCTGGGATCGGTGAGCGCGGTGACGAGCGGCTTCATCGCGCGCTTGTCGCCGAGGCGTCCGAGCGAGGCAACGGCGGCGAGCCTCGCCTTGTCGTTGGAGCTCGACGACAGCATCTTCGTCAGCTCGGCGACTCGATCGTTTGCGGACGCGACATCGCCATGCGTGAGCGATCCGGCGACGATCGCGACGCCGATCCACCGGAGCAGCGTGCGACGGAGTGACTGCCTCACTTGCATCAACGCCCTTCGATTAAGCGCTTTGCCAGCGAGCGAAGTCAATGTTTTCGAGCCGCACGTTTCGCGCCGTGCCGTGCGCCGTGTATGTTGAAGTCAGTGGCGATCTCCGACGGTCAATTCCGCTTGGGTGTGATCGCAGGCGGCATCGGGCTGGCTCTGGTCATCAGCTCGTTCCGGTTCTGCGGAAGTCTGTCCTTACCACCCAAGCCACCGCCGCCGACCGAGGCGCATGGCACGTCGACCCAGCTGCTCACGAAGTCGCAGGCTTCGCCGGCGGTCTATCAAGATTTTCTGGCAAAGGATGCCGGCGTTGCCGGCGTGTCCGCGCCAACGATCGACGCGATGTCGCGCAAGCTCTCGTTTCGCACCGATGACGTTCGCCATGTGCTCGAGGTGGGAGAACCTCCGATCGAAGTCGCCGGCCTGCGGCTCGCTGCAGTGCGCGCGAATGACACGATCGCGCTCGAGATCCAGAACATGACGAAGGCCGACCTCGGTTACTTCATCCAGACCACGCCGACGCCGAACATCAGTGGATGCCAGGCAGCGCGGCCGCTGCCGCTGGATGTCATGGTGATCGGCAAGGGCGAGAAGCTGACGCGCGTCGAGTGCGTGTGGCGATCTGGCATGGCGATCGCGGTGACCAAGGTCGAGACCGTCGAGGTCTCGCCGCTCTCCGCTTACTACTTGCGGCAGGTTCCGCCGACCGTGCTGGGCCTCGAAGACCGAGTCACCCGAGGGCACGTCGCACCCAAAACCAACGAGCCATGTGCCGCGATCGTGAGCCAGGCGGTTCGAACTGGCCTCGAAAGCGGAGAAATCAGCTGGCGAGATCTCGCCGACTTCTATGCCCGACATCGCTGCCAGACCTACAACTTTCCGTTGGGATACCGAGCGTTTACGCAAAACAGTCAGCGACCGCTGCCCGCAGTCGTTTCGGGCATGTGACTCATTTCGCGGCGTTATGCTTGCTATTTGGATCCCACACCCCTAGCCTAGCTATACATTACGCGGAGTTACGGGTGACCAAGTCCGAGCTCATCGAGAAAATCTCCGAGACGTTGAAGCTGCCGGCTGGTAAGGCGGAGGCGATCGTCAACACGATCTTCGACTCCATGGTGAAGGCATTAGAACGCGGGGAAGGCATCGAGATCCGCGGCTTTGGTAGCTTCACCGTACGCAAGTACAAGGCGTACGAAGGTCGGAACCCACGAACCGGCGAGACGGTGCACGTCGCCGAGAAGCGTTTGCCTTTCTTCAAGGTCGGCAAAGACTTGCGAGAGCGTGTCAACGCCGGGCTCGGAACGCCGCTGCCGGCGGATCGTCCCGATGAAGCGGATGACACCGACCCGAACGAGCCCGACTACGACGACGAAGAGTAACGCTTCGGTTTCAGTTCGTCGGCGTCGACGATTGGCTACTGCTCGGGATTGTTTGGGATTAGGAGCGCGCCGCTCCGCTAGAGGACGCGCACGTAACCGCGAGAGCAACGTGCGCCGCGGATCTGCGCGTCGTCACGGACGAATCCGTGGGCCTCGTAGAACGCGATCGCGTGACATCTGTTCGATCGTATCGAGCACGATGTGGGTGGCCCCTCGCGAGCGCGCGAAGTCGACTGCGAGCTCGAGGAAGCGAGTGCCGAGGCCAAGGCCGCGCGATGCGGGTTGGAGGTACATCTTGCGCAGCTCGTAGATAGTCGGCGCGACAGGCGCGATGCCACAGGTCCCGAGGAGCTCGCCATCGCGTCGCGCGATCCAGAACACGCCGCCCTTGGTCCCGTACGAGGCCGGAAGATGCCGCAACTCCTCGTCGGTGGCGGCGCCTTTACCGAACTCGAGGCCGAACTCGGCGAGCACGCTGGTGACGAGGCGGAGGACCTCGGGAACATCGTCGGGAGCGACCAGCCGGATTTCTATCGTCATGTCTCTTGGTCAGGCAGGTTCGTTGATCGTCACGCGTCCGGCGACGCCATCGACCGTGACGATCATCCCATCACGCAGCAGTGACATGGCATCGCGGCATCCGACAACACACGGGATTCCGAGCTCGCGGGCGAGGGCGGCACCGTGATCGAGCGGACCGCCGGTCTCGCTCACGATCGCCGCGCAACCCACGACGAACACGGCAAGTGCGGGCGTGATCGCGAGGGTGACCGCGATGTCACCGGAGCCGACCGTGACCGCGGAGGCGAGCGACGCGAAGCGAACGACCCGACCACTGACCGAGGTTCCGGTGCCCTGGCCATGGAGGACCGGTCCGGAGTCGGCCACTTTCGTCGCGGCCTCGTTGATGGTGAGAGGCATCGCCCACTTGCGAGCACGGTCAGCGGCGGCGCGCGCAGCGGCGGCGCGGCGATGAGCGTCGTCGCGATCCAGGGTGTCGGCGGTCATGACCTCGTCGAGCGGGAGCCAGTAGATATCCGCCTCGTCGATCGCGAGCTGCACCGCGCGACGCTGGAGGGCGGCACGGACCATGGCCTGCGCCCGCGCGAACCACGCGTCGTCGCGCTCGGCGAGATCGGCAGCAGCACGTGCGAGCTGGGCCGCCGCATCTACCGGCTCCGGCGCGGCGCGCGGCGGGGTGATCGAGCGAGCACGCGCGATCGCGTCGCGGATCAGCGCCGGCTGCTCGCCGAACGTCGGTACCGCGACGTCCCAGGCCACCGACCGTAGCCCGAGCTTGGCGATTGCCGCCTCGGCATCGAGCTCGTCGCGCGCGGCGGCGAAGATCGTCGCCTCGACCGCGGATGGCCGCGCACCCGCGAGCTGCTCGGGACGCAGGCCGGCGCGCGCGGCGGCGATCAGCGGGACGGCCTCGGATGCCCAGCGCTCGTAGAACGCGAGATAGCGCTCGAGTGCGACGTCGAGTGACGGCGCGGCGACGTCGAGGATGCGCTCGATTGCGGTCTCGATGACCGCCGCACGCGCCTCGAGATCCGTGCGATCGCGAACCGTGACCGACTGCGGCTCGCCGCGCGGCGCACTGTAGAGATAGCCGCCGCAGACCCGCAGTGACCACGGCGCGATCGCCGCACGCTCGACGCGCTCGACGAGCCCGACCTGCGCGAGCGACAGCGGATCGGGGTTGTGCGCGACGTCCCAGGTCCAGCGCCGGCCATCGGCGACCAGCGGCTCGAGGATGATCGGTGGCGGTGGCGTGCGCGACGGCGGGGCTGGGTGCGCGATCGGCCGTGCCTGCACGATCCACGGTTCCCCGGTGCGCGTCTCGACGAGCTCGACATCGGCACCATCGATCGCGGCGATCGCGTGCTCGGCCCGCAGCGCGAGCGCGACCAGCGGATCGACCTCATCGCGGCCGTACGTGCGCACGTGCTCGCCGCGCTGCACCCAGATCTCGCGCCCGCGTGGCTCGCCCGGTGGCCGGGTGTAGATCGTGATCCGGTCGCCCGCGATGAAGCGCTGGACGATCACGCCGACTGCCAGCGTGCCGGCGCGGCGTCGTGCATAGCTCGCGGCGAGTGGCGTCAGCGCGCTCGTCCACACCGCGCGGACCGCCGACCACACGCGCCGCAACGGCACGCCGGTCACCGACGAGAACACGCCCGCCGCCGCGCCTGCCACGCCATCCTCGAGGGTTGCCGACGAGCGGATCGCGAGCGTGCCGAGCTCGGACGCCCGCCGCGTCACCTCCTCGACCAGCACCGCGGGTGGCAGCTCCTCGATCGCGATCCGCGATGCCGCCACCTCGAGTGCGTGTCCGAGCGCCGCCGGATCGTCGACGGGCAGCTCGCCGACGACGAACCGAAACGCGCGATCGTCGATCACGAAGCCATCCGGCACCGGCAAGCCCGCCGCGATCAGGCGCGCCAGTCCGACGGCCTTGCCGCCGCACGAAGCGTCGCTCTCGGCGAGGGGACGTACCCACATGACAGGGTTGTAGTACGATCCAGGCGTGCGGCTCGCGCTTCCGCTGGTGTTGATAGCAGCGATCGCGCTGCCGGCCGACGCGGACACCAGCAAGCTCGCGAAGGAAGACGTGCCGCTCCAGCACAAGGTCATCCTGCGCGGCAAGAACAAGCTGTGCTGCGGCTACCCACTCGTCGACGATCTCGGCTGGGCGCTGCGCTTCTACTGGCTCGCGCTCGAGGCCGACTACCAGGACCGCGAATCGATGCCGCGTGCCGGCCGCGGCAAGGATGTCCCGCTGAACACGTGGGTCGAGCTCTACACGCGCGAGGGCTACTATTTCGCCCGCGTCCCCGAGCGCTTCGCGTGGGCGCTTCGCCTCGAGGGTTCGGGCTTGATGCTCGACGGGCGCGTCGTCAACTACAAAGGCCCTTGCAAGTTCGGCTACGGCACCTGCTTCGAGCAGCTCGACATCGCAAACCATCCGTTCGGCCGCGGCGCCGGCCCGCGTCCGCTGGTCCCGTTCAAGTCCGTCGCCGTCGATCCGAAGGTCATCAAGATCGGCGAGCCGCTCTACATCCCCGAGTTCGACGGTCTGCTCCTTCCGGACGGCTCGATCCACGACGGCTGCGTTCGCGCCGACGACACCGGCGGCGGCATCAAGAAGCGCAAGATGGACTTCTTCGTCGTCACCTACAGCAACTTCCGCTTCATCCTCGATCAGCTCCTCAACGTCACCTGGATCACGCCGCACGTCGAAGCTCCGCGCTGCGAGTACATGCGAGACGTCCGCTGATCTGTTAGCGTGCTCGCTTGCTCGACGGCCTCTTCGTCACGCCCGCGGTCACCGCGATCATCGAAGCCCTCGGCACCGCCAACGCCGACGGCCGCATTGCCGTCATCGGTGACGCCAAGCTCGCCACCGCCCTCGGCGCATCTCGCGACGTCATCCCCGTGGCGCTCTCCGCCCGCGCCGCCAAGAAGCTGCCAAACGCGGTCCCGTCGATCGACGCCCTGGCCGCCACCATCGAGCCCGCCTCGCTCGCCGGCATCGTCGCCACCGACGTCACCACCGACGACGCCTGGCTCGCCACCCTTCGAAGCTACGCAAGCCTCGTCCGCGACGGTGGCGCCCTCATCTTCGTCGACAAGGGCCACGCACCCGAGGCCTCGCGCCGCGCCCTGTGCGCTGGGCTCACCGAGCTCGAGCAGCGCCACGCCGGTCGCACTGTCGTCACGAGCGGCCTCGTCACCCACCTGGGGACGGTCTCCACTAACTCAACTATCGGTGCGCAAGCACCTGTATCGACTGCCCCGGAGGGGGACGGTCTCCACTAGCTCAACTTACAACGCTCGATGTGCGTTGCGTGGTCGAGCATGTGAGTCCATTTCGGCTCTCGCTCAACGATGCGCGCGAGGTGCGCGATCGAAAGTTGAGAAAGTGGAGACCGTCCCCGTTCGCCTCAACTTGTTCGCCGAGTTAGCGATCGAAAGTTGAGTAAGTGGAGACCGTCCCCTAGACGGGCGGGCGCTCGTCGGTGGTTTCTGTCTTCTTCGCGCCGGAGCGGAAGATCAGGTTCATCTGCGGGCCGCGCTTGCCCTTGCTGTGGTCGCCGCGATCCTTCGGGCTCACGCCGGGCGGCACCGACCACGGGATCGCGGGGTTTGGATAGCCGCGTGCGGCTTCGTACATGTATCGCGACCACAGCGGGACGACGGTGATGTACGCGGCGTCGGATTTGCCGAGGGCGCGCTCCTTCTTGTCGTCACCCATCCAGACGAGAGTGACGAACCGCGAGGTGTACGCGATGAACGCCGTGTCGTGGGTGTCGCTCGAGGTGCCGGTCTTGCCGGCGGCGAAGATCTGCGTCGCGCGGAGGACGTTTGCGAAGCCGTAGATGACCTCGTGCGCGAGGAGGCGCGTCATGAGGAAGGCGGTGCGCGCCGGAATCGCTTGCGGGGCGGTGACGCCGGCGAGCGCGGCGACGCGATCGAAGCGGTCGGCAGGGGCGAGCTGCGGATCCTCGACGAGCGTGTTGTCCTCGAGCGCGTTGCCCTCGCGATCGAGGATGCGGCGCACGTAGACCCAGTTCTTCTCCTTGCCCTCCGGGCGCGGCCACCACGCGCCGTTGCGCGCGAACAGCGCGAAGGCACGGGTCATCTCGTCGAGCTTGCTGCACGAGGCGCCAAGCGCGAGGGCATCGTCGGCGAAGATCTTCGTGGAGAACCCGAGGCGCCGTGCCCAGGCCTCGACGTTCTTGGCGCCGAGCCGCTGAAACAGATCGACCGACGGGATGTTCTTGGAGAACACCAGCGCGTACTCGAGCGTGACGTCGCCATCGAGCGAGTCGCCGAGGTTCGTCGGCGACCACACCTCGCCGGTGTCCGGGTCGACGATCTCGACGGGCACGTCATTGAGGATCGTGTCGAAGCCGTAGCCCTGCTCGAGGCCCAGCGCGTAGTAGATCGGCTTGTAGGTCGACCCCGGCTGGCGGCAGGCCTGGACGGCGCGATTGAACACCGAGCGGTCGTAGTCGGCACCGCCGACCATCGCCGCGACATAGGCGGTGCGGTGATCGGCCGTGAAGATCGTGGTCTGCGGGTGAGGCACCTGCTCGAGCTCGACGACGTCGGGATGTTTCGCGTCCCACTCGCGGTCGTCGTTGCGGGTGCGCCACGCGGGGTTGTTGCCGTCGGGCAGGCTGTAGTCGCGATACTTGTCGCGCGTGCGGATCTCGCGCGTCACCCAGATCACGTAGCCGGGCTTGAGGGCCGAGGTCGCGCTCTCGATCTGGCGGTCATTGTCGGCGTTGCCGCGCTCCCACTTCGCCGCCCATCGCATGTTGCGCAGCGGCAGCTCGAGCCGGCGGTCGCCGACGATCACCTCGGCGCCGTCACCCTTCACCTTGTCGACGATCGCGAGGTACCGCTTGCCGGGCACCAGCGGCCCGTCACCGTACAGCTTGCGCTGGCGGCTCACGAACATCTCGCGCGCGGGCCCGTCGACGCGCCACTCCGGCCCTCGCCAGCCCTGGCGCTTGTCCTGATGACGCGCGCCGAAGTCGGCGTTCTCGTACGCGCTGGTTTCCCACGTCGGCTCGGCGGCGGTCTCGATGCGCAGGCCCGACCCGAACAGCGACTGGTTGCCGTAGCGATCGTTGAGATAGCGGCGGACGTGCTCGGCGTAGTACGGCATCCGATCGGGGAACACCTCGCGGTAGAGGTCGAGCTTGATCGGCTCGGCTTTCGCCTCGGCGACCTCGGCTGCCGTCGCGAACCCGTATGTCTGCATCTTGTCGAGCACGACGTTGCGGCGCTCGGTCGCGAGCTTGGGCTGGTTGATCGGCGAGAACCGTGTCGGCGCCTTCGCGAGCCCGGCGATCAGCGCGGCCTCGGCGAGCGTGAGCTGATCGAGATCCTTCTGGAAGTAGCGCCGCGATGCAGCCGACACGCCCCACGCACCGGCGCCGAGATAGATGTGGTTCAAGTACACCGCGAGGATCGCGCGCTTCGAGTACTGCGCCTCGAGACGCCGCGCCATGATCGCTTCCTTGCCCTTGCGCGACAGCGACTTCTCGCCGCCGAGGAACTGCTTCGCGACCTGCTGGGTGATCGTCGAGCCGCCCTGCGCGAAGTCGCCGGCGGTGATGTTCGTCCACAGCGCGCGGGCGATGCCCTTGAAGTAGAGGCCGCGGTGGTTGAAGAAGTCGTGATCCTCGACCGCGAGGAACGCGTTGATCAGCCGCTTGGGGACGCGCTCGTACGGCACGATCTCGCGCCACTCCTTGGCGAACTCGCCGAGCAGCGTGCTGTCCGCCGCGTACATCCGCGAGACGCCGGGCGCGATGTTGGCATAGCCCTCGAGCCTCGGCACCGCCGGTGCACTGACCGAGAAGTAGCTGTAGATGATGAGCGCGACGAGCGCGAGCGTCGTCACGATCACGAGCGCGGCGAAGCCGTAGAGCTTGCCGACCCAGTACACGATGCCGCCGTCTGCACGATTCGAGACCGTCACGCGTGAGCGCGGGGCTGCCGGAGCTGTGGGACGCGCGCCGGTGGTCGGCAAACTACTCGCAGCGGACACGACGAGCACATCTAGCCAGACGCGCCCTGTACCGGCAAGTGCTACGCTCCCTCGCGATGGCAGCCCGCGTGCCGGTCGTCCTCGGGATCCTCACGATCACCGGTGTTGTCGCGTGGTTCGCGCTGCGGGACGGCAGCAAGCCGGCGCCGCCCACCGCTCCCGGCTCCGCAAACCTCGCGCCGCGGGGCGCGATCGCTGCTCCGGAAGGCCCGACATTGCCTGCCGAGGCGCCATTCGACACGGCGGCACCGGCGGCACCGGCGGCACCGGCCGCACCGGCCGCACCGACTCCAATCCTGCCGCCCGCGACCACCACGGCCGAAGACGCATTCGCCGCCGAGACCCCTGACAAGCGATGGGCTGCGACCACCGAGCTCGAGATCGAGCGGCGCTGGAAGAAGGTGCGCGGTGCGCGGCTCGCGGACACCGAGTGCCGTCACACGCAGTGCCGGATCATGATCGTCGGCAACGAGGCCGAGCTCGGAACGACGATCGCCGATCTCGAGGGCTCGCGCGGCATGAAGGGCTACGCGCAGAACGTGCTGCTGACGGCGCCAACAAAAAGGCCCGACGGCTCGATCGAGCTGCGGGCCTACCTGAAGTTCGAACGCTGATTACGCGGCGGCGGCGAGGTCGGCGATCGGGCTGTCGCCGGCGATGTTCTGCAGCACGCGGACGAGGTGCGCGCGAATCTTGTGCTTCTTCGAGTAGACCGTCTTGAGGCTGATCTGCATCTCGCTCGCGATCTCCTCGGCCTCGAGCCCCTTCTGATAGTAGAGCTCGACGAACATCCGATCCTTCTCGGTGAAGTCGGAGAGCAGCGTGTTGAGGTGCTCCCAGCGCTCCTTCTCGATCAGCTGATCGAGCGGCGTGCGATCGCACTCCTCGTGGGGATCGATGTTGCCGTCGACCTTGTCGAGCAGCGGGCGACGACCGGCGCTGCGCAGGAAGTCGTATGCGGCGTTGACCGAGATCATCCCGATCCACGAGCCGAGCTTCGTGCCACGCGCGGGGTTGTAGATGCGGAGCTTGTGCATGTCATCGCGCACGAGCTGCATCATGACGTCGGCGTAGATCTCGTCGAGGTCGGCGCTGCCGAGGCTCGGGGCGTACTTCAGGGTCACCTTGGTGATGCACCGGTAGATCAGCGGGCGAAACCGGCGGACCAGCTCGGCCCAGCCACGCGCATCGCTGCGCACCACGAACTTGAGCAACTCGCGATCGGACCAGTCAGCGGGGTTCTTCGAAACGCGAGTTGCAAGAAGTGCCATGGTGCATGTCCTCCGGAGGTGGGCAGCCAGAGAGCAACGTCCGCGCCAGTGCCCAAGTGGCTGAAACAACAACATGGTTTCGGTGCGACTCAGGTCGGAGCCACCACTAGTTGGTGAAATCGACCAAGCCCGGGAAGGTCACGCGGTCCGGAGTCGTAAGCACGCCTCGCGACGCAGCTTCCCGACCGCATGTAGGGAACGCATCGCGTTACCGTGGACCACATGTTCGGTCCTCATGACGGCACGCGCGTCGCGGTCCATCCCTACCGTCGGATGATGGGGTTCTTGATGCGCGGCCGGAACGAATCCGCCGTGTACTTCGAGCAGCACCTCGACGTCACCCGCACGCTCGCGTGGCTCGAGACCCGCAACGCTTCGGGCAGCACGCGCACGACGCTCTTTCACCTCGTGCTGCACGCGCTCGCGACGGTGCTCCACGATCGCGCGCGGCTCAATCGGTTCACCGTCGGTCGCCGCACCTACCAGCGCACCGGCGTGTTCCTGTCGTTCGCTGCCAAGAAGGCGATGTCCGACGACGCGCCGCTCGCGACCATCAAGCGCCGCTTCGCACCCGGCGAGCATCTCGACGACCTCGTCACCCAGCTCGGCGGCGAGGTCGCAGATGCGCGCGCGGCGAAACCAACCGCGATGGACAAGGAGGTCGAGGTCCTGCTCGCGCTCCCCGGCTTCCTGCTCGCCTTCTCGATGGCAGCGGTCCGCCGGCTCTACGCCTGGGGCCTCGCACCGCGCTCGCTCGTCGATACCGATCCGCTCTACACCAGCGCCTTCGTCGCGAACCTCGGCAGCCTCGAGATCGACGCCGCCTATCACCACCTCTACGAGCACGGCAACTGCCCGCTGTTCGTCACCATCGGCCAGATCACGCCGACCCCTGCCGTCGACGGCGATCGCATCGTCGTCCGGCCGATGCTCACCATCCGCTACACCTTCGACGAGCGCGTCGAGGACGGCCTCTACTGCGCCCGCGCCCTCGAGCTCCTCAAGCAGCGCGTCGAAGACCCGGGAACGTACGTCGCCGCCTAATTAGGCGCGGGAGACCGCTGCGTCCCAGCGTGCGAGATGCTCGGTGACGGCGTTGCGATCGGTGGTGGGCTTGAAGCGGCGCTCCTCGCGCCACGTCTTGCGAACCTCGTCCTGATCTTTCCAGACGCCAGCGCCGAGGCCCGCGAGGAAGGCGGCGCCGAGTGCGGTGGTTTCGACGAGCGCGGGTCGCACGATCTCGACGCCGAGCACGTCACTCTGGAACTGCATGAGGAGGTTGTTCGCGGCAGCGCCGCCGTCGACCTTGAGCATCGTGAGCGGGCGGCCGGCGTCGCGCTGCATGGCGCGCAGGATGTCGACGTTCTGGAGCGCGATGCCTTCGAGGGTCGCGCGAGCGATGTGCGCGCGCGTGGTGCCGCGCGTGAGGCCGCTGATCGTGCCGCGCGCGTCGGGGCGCCAGTGCGGGGCACCGAGACCGGCGAAGGCGGGGACGACGATCACGCCGCCGGAGTCGGGCACGGAGAGGGCGAGCGCCTCGATCTCGGTGGCGGTCGAGAAGAACTGCAGGCCATCGCGCAGCCACTGCACGGCGGCACCGGCGATGAAGGCCGAGCCCTCGAGGGCGTAGCGGAGCTCGCCGGTCGACAGCTTCCACGCGACGGTGGTCAGCAGGCCGGCCTGAGATGCGACGGGCAGCTCGCCGGTGTTCATCAGGATGAACGCGCCGGTGCCGTAGGTGCACTTCGCGTCGCCGGGCGTGAAGCAGGCCTGGCCGAACAGCGCGGACTGCTGATCGCCGGCGAGGCCCGCGATCGCGATACCGTCGGGGAGGCCGGGGACGCCGCGCGTGGTGCCGACGGTACCCGACGACGGCACGACCTCGGGCAGCAGCGCGCGCGGCACGCCGATGACCTCGAGGAGCTCGTCGGACCACGCGAGGGTCGTGATGTCGAACAGCAGCGTGCGCGAGGCGTTGGTGACATCGGTCGCGTGCACCGCGCCGCCGGTCAGTCGCCACAGCAGATACGAATCGATCGTGCCGAACGCGATCTCGCCAGCGCGCGCGCGCGGCGCGAGACCCTCGACGTGCTGGAGCATCCAGCCGATCTTGGTGCCCGAGAAGTACGGGTCGAGCGTGAGGCCGGTGAGCTGCTTGACGCGCGCCTCCTTGCCGTCGGCCTCGAGCTGGGCGCAGCGGTCCGCGGTGCGGCGGTCCTGCCAGACGATCGCGTTGTGCACGGCCTTGCCGGTCTTGCGATCCCAGAGCACCGTGGTCTCGCGCTGGTTCGTGATGCCGATCGCCGCGATCGAGGACGGCTCGATGCCCTTCAGTGCGAGCGCGAGCGCGGCGGTCACCGACGCCCAGATCGCCTCGGGATCGTGCTCGACCCAGCCGGGCGTCGGATAGATCTGCGCGAACTCCTTGTAGCCGCGGCCGCGAACGGCGAGCTGCTCGTCGAGGACGAGGACGGTGGAGCCCGTGGTGCCCTGGTCGATCGCGATCACGTGGCGCATGACAGCTCTCCTGTGGAACGTGGCTTCGAGTGACGTCGCAAGAACGTGGTGACCTCGGCGGCGACGATGTCGCGCTCGACATCGGCCGCGATCAGGTGATAGCTGCGAGCGAGCAGCCGCACGCGGGTCGCGCGGGTCCGCTCGGCGATGCGCGCGGCACATGCCACCGGTGCGGTGTGATCCTGGTGCGCGTGGAGGACGAGCACCGGCTGGGTGATCGCCGGGAGTGCGTCGTCGCAGACCTTCATGAACGCGAGGAGCTGACCGAGCGCGCGCGTCGGGATCGCGTCGTAGCAGGGGTTCTCGGCCTTCGCGCGGCGGTCGCGCACGTCGGAGCCGCCGAATTTCGGGATCGCGCGGATGCGGCGCAGCGGACCTGCCGTGGTGAGTGCCGCGACCCGCGCGGACAGCCCTTCGAGCCACAGCGGCGCCGCGAGCGAGGCGACGCACGTGATGTCGCGGCGATGGCTCGCGAGGTGGAGCGCGAGCAGGCCGCCGAGCGACTGTCCGACCACCGCGATGCGCGCGCAGCGGATGCGCATCGCATCGACGGCGCGCTCGACGGCCTCCGCCCAGTCCTCCCAGGTCGTGCGATCGAGGTCCTCGATCGAGGTGCCGTGACCGGGCAGGAGCGGGGCCCGTACGGTGTAACCGCCACGCGCGAGCTGCTCGCCGAGGTAGCGAACTTCGTAGGGCGTCCCGGTGAAGCCGTGCACCAGCACCACGCCGACTTCGTCATCTCCGACGAGATCGAACGGTTGACCGGCCGTCACGTCGCCGGCTTATCACACCGCCGCACACATTGACAGGTCACACCGCTTTGGGCTCAGATCGAAACCGATACGATCACGACGAGTTGGATCGGCTTGATCCCCCGGCACGCGGCGCCCCATGAGCGAGTGGAAAACACGCATCACGAAGGTTCAGGTCGTCAAGCCTGCCAAGGAACTGGGCGAGGCGTGCCTCGTGCTGATCTATCCGCCGGGGCCCGACATGGGCAAGCGCTTTCCGCTCGCGCGCAGCGAGATCGTGCTCGGGCGCGGCGCGGACTGTGACATCCAGGTCGACCGCGACTCGGTCTCGCGCCGGCACGCGCGGGTCTACCGCTCCGGCGACACCTGGTCCGTCGAGGATCTGCAGTCGACGAACGGGTCCTACGTCAACGACGTTCCGGTCACCAAGTCGGTGCTCCGCGACGGCGACTTCGTGAAGATCGGCGCGGCGATCTTCAAGTTCCTCACCGGCAGCGGCATCGAGGCCAGCTACCACGAGGAGATCTACAAGATGACGATCGTGGACGCCCTGACCGGCGCCCACAACAAGCGCTACTTCCTCGAGTTTCTCGAGCGGGAGATCGCCCGCTGCGCACGCTATCGCCGCCCGCTGTCGTTGCTGATGTTCGACATCGATCACTTCAAGCTGATCAACGACAAGCACGGCCACCTCACCGGCGACTACGTGCTGCGCGAGCTGTCGCGCCGGCTGCTCGGCCGCGTGCGTCGCGAGGAGCTGCTCGCGCGCTACGGCGGCGAGGAGTTCGCGGCCGTCCTCCCCGAGACCGACATCACCGGCGCCCGCACGTTCGGCGAGCAGGTCCGCCGGCTCGTCTGCGATCAGCCGTTCGAGTACGAGGGCGACACCTTCGAGGTCACCGTCTCGGTCGGCCTCGCGACCGTCGAGGGCGAGGACGTCGACGTCAGCCAGTTCATCAAGCAGGCCGACGACAACCTCTATCGCGCCAAGCGCGAGGGCCGGAACCGCGTCATCGGATAGGGCTCGATCGAGATCAGTCGATCGACGTGTACTCGTCGACCACGATCTCGACCGGGCCGTCGTCGGGGATCTTGAGCCTCGCCGTCGTGCTCGAGTAGACCGACGTGTTGTAGACGGCACCGCTCGACGTCGACAGCCCGAGCCGGATGCCCTCGAGCGTGAGCTCGCGGCGAACGCCACTCGCGACCGCGCGCACGACGTCGCCGATCGGTGCGTGCGGCGCCTGCTGCCAGTCCTCGACGATGGTCTCGCGCTGGTCGATCCGCTCGGTGCGCTTCCAGTGAATGCGGCGCCGCTTGCCCTCGATCTCGATGCCCCAGCGGTCGCGCTCGACCACCACGAACCGCAGCGTCCCGAGGCCGACGAGATCGATAGAGGGTGCCGGATCGGGCGCGGTCACGATCTCGCAGCCGCGCGCGGCCAGCCCCGCGAGCGCCGCCTTGCCAGCCGCCGTCAGGCCACAGCCGACGAGCTCGAGCCGCGCGAGCGACCACTCCGGTAACAGTGCTGCGAGCCGGAGTGCGCCTGCATCCTCGAGCGGGTTGCGCGACAGCCGCAGCGTGCGCAGCCGATCCGACGGCAGTCCGAGCAGATCGTCGAGGTGCTCGGGCTCGAGCCGGCACGCGCCGAGATCGAGGTGGTCGAGCTGCGGCAACAAATTACCGACCACGTCGAGCGACTCGCCGAGCCACGCGCCGGGCAGCGCGAGCCGCCGGCACCGCGGCAACAGCTGTGGCACGAACACGACGTCGCGCAGGAAGCCCTCGACGAGCGTGAAGTCCTCCACTGTCGGCCACGGCGTCTCACCGGCCAGCGGTTTCTCGAGCGCCTTGACCGAGCCCGCCGACGTCCACGTGCGGATGCGTGACAGCCACGGGCGATCGCGGGCGAGCAGCTTGCGGGTGTCGTCGGTGATCTCGAGCTCGGTGATCGGCTCGCGCTCGAACAGCGGCTGCGCCGCGATCACGCCGGCCTCCGACGCCGCGACGCCCTCGACGAAGCCGAGCCGGGTGCGGAGCTGGCGCGGCATCAGCTCGGGCCACCAGGTCCGCGCGTGGTCGCGCAGGAGCTGGCGGCGGCGGTCGGCGAGCGTGACGGTCGGCCGCTGTGCGAGCTGGTGCTCGACGGTGATCAGCTCGCCGCGCGGATCGCCGTCCGCGAGCAACGCATCGGCATAGACGAGGCGCGCCTGGTCATCCGCCGGATCGTCGAGGATCCGCTGCAGCAACGATGTCCGCGCGCTCGTCACCACGAGCCGACGCTTACAGCACCTTGTTGCGCTTCATCAGCCACACCAGGCCCGCCGTGATCACCACGACCGCGATCCAGAAATACGCGTAGCCGTACTCCCAGCTCTTCTCGGGGAGCACGTCGAAGTTCATGCCGTAGACGCCGCAGAGGAACGTCAGGGGCAGGAAGATGATGCTGACGACGGTGAGCCGGCTCATCACCGCGTTCGTCTTGTGCGCGACGAGGGACATGTAGTTGTTGAGCGCGCCGGACAGGATGTCGCGATCGACGAGGACGTCCTGCAGCACGCGCTCGATCGTGCCGACCATGTTGCCGAGGAACGGTTGCGTCGCCTCGCTGACGAACGGCGACTTGCGCGTCGACAGATCGGTGAGCACCGCGCGCGCCGGCAGCACGACCTTGCGGAGGTGCAGGAGGTCCGAGCCGAGCTCCGAGGCCTCGGCGAACACCTTGTCGTTGACCTCGCCGATCAGCTGCGCCTGGACGTGCTCGACACGTTCCTCGAACTTCTTGTGGATGGCGAGGTAGTTGTCGATCAGGTGATCCCACAGCTCGTAGAGCAGGAAGCTCGGGCTCTGCGCGAACCGCACGAAGTCGGCGATGTAGGACTTGCGGACGGCCTCGAGGAACACCGGCTGCCCCTTGTGGAGCGTCAGCAGGAAGGACTCGCCCATGATCGCGTCGACGCGCTCGAGGTCGAACTTGTGACCGGCGAGTCGGCAGCCTGACAGCACGAGGTGCAGGTAGTCGTCGTAGCGCGCGATCTGGGTCGCGGGCTCGCGGGTCAGCGCGTCCTCGATGATCTCCGGCTCGCACAGCGCGATCCTGGTGAGCACCTTGCGCGCCTCGTCGGCCTGGCCGACGTCGACGTCGATCCACACGAACTGCCCGGCTTCCATCGCGGGCTTGATGTCCTCGATGTTCAGCCGCCGGTGCAGCTTCGTCTTGAAGTCGAGCGAGACGATCGAGACCAGCGGGTCGGCGTTGATCGCGTGCTGCGACGCCGCCGCGCTGACGACGGTATCGGTCTCGTCACCGTCGTCGTTGCCGGGTTCGTTCTCGACGTCGTCCGTCACGACCCCGAGCTTACTGCAGGTGGTGATCGCGCGGGTCCACGGCGGCGGCTTCCCGTAGCGCCTTGTCGCGGATCCGCTTGTCGAGGAAGTAGTCGCGGCCGCGCCAGAATTCCGCAGCGACGCCGACGACGGAGACGATCACCGCGGCGATCGAGAAGTGCGCCGAGTAGTCCGGGAGCAGGAGCGCGGCCCCGAGCAGCGCGCTGATGCCGAGGACGCGGCTGCCCCACGCGAGCGACTTGGTCGCCTTCTTGTGGTGGGACATCAGGTTGTCGAGCCCACCGCATGCGAGCTCGAACGCGAGGATCGCGAAGACCGGCCACGCCGGCGCCGGGGTCTCGACGAGCACCCCGAACAGCAGACACGGCATCGTGATCGCGCCGATCAGGCGGACCGCGTCGGCCCGGTTGAAGTCACCGCGCGCGCGCAGCTGCGGCCAGCCGACGATGATGTAGTCGAGCCCGCTGATCCAGGTGATCGCGACGACCGCGAGCATGATCCAGTTGAGCGACAGCTCGACGTCGCCGTGGAGGTGGAGCGCGAGGATCGGCGCGACCGAGCCCGACATCACGAGCGCGCCGCGCCAGAACTTCTTCTTGACGACCGCGAAGTACGCCATCACGAGCAGCGGCAGGACCGTCAGCGTCCCGAGCAGCCAGGTCAGGTTGTCGGGGTTCTGGACGAGCGGGAACAGCAGCACGACACCGATGCCCTGCATCTGGGTCCACGTCTTGACCTTCGCGAGGTAGCTCGTCTTCAGCGCGAGGCCGCGCTGCTCGTACGCCGAGCGCAGCGCGGTGATGAAGAACTCGCGGACGAACATCAGCGCGCACGCCCACGCCGGGATCAGCGCGACCTTGTCGTCGGCAAACGGCACGTAGGCGAACGCGATGAACACCTTGTCGGCGATCGGATCGAGCAGGCCGCCGAGCACCGTCGGGCCGTACTTGCGCGCGAGCATGCCATCGACCCAGTCGGTACAGCCGATCAGCGTCCCCGCGATCAGCGCGCTCCACATGTACGGATTCCCGGCGAACCCCTCGTCGGCGCCCTTGTAGAGCAGCCAGCTGAGGAGCGGCATCGGGATCAGGCGCGCCAGGGTGACCTGGTTCGCGGTGATCCACGGCTTGCCCGGACTCGGCACGCCGGGAACCTATCACTATCGACGGAAAGCGAAAGACTCGGCGGTGACCCAGCTTGGCGTCAGTTGGGTTCGGGCACCTCGATCGTCAGCTCGACCACATCGCCCACGCGCAGGCGGTGGTTCTGCTTGAGGATCGGCTGACCGCCGACGCGGACCTTGCCATCCTCGAGCAGCCGGCGGGCCTTCGCGCGCGACAGGCCGGGAACCCGGGTCGCGAGGACCACGTCGATCCGCTCCTCGTCGTCCTCGGTGCCGACCGTGCCGCGGTGGTGCGTCATCGTGCCCAGGGCCTCGGCGGTCCACGTGCCGGGCACCTTCACCAGACGTGCGGCGACCGCGGGCTCGAACGGCAGCTCGAGGAACAGCTCGTGCGCCTCGGCGACCCGAAACGCTAACGTCCCGCGCGGATAGGTGACGCCGCCAACCACGAAGCCCTTGAGCACCCGGCCCGCGCGCATCGTGTCGAGGTCATGGGGTGCCATCGCGGCGCGGATCTCGTCGGTGAGCTCGACCGGGGCATCCCAGTCGATCTTGATGGCACCGACGGTGCCGGGACCGTGCATCGTGAATCGCACGCGGCGCAGCCTACACCCGCCAGTCGATCGCGTCGCCAGGCGCGTCGCCAGGCGCGTCGCCAGGCGCGTCGCCAGCTGCGTCGCCAGCCGCGTCGCCAGGCGCGTCGCCTCGCTCGTCGCGTCAGGTCGGCGGTGGCGTGGGCGTCGCCGTCACGCAGCTCGCCTTGACGTGGATGTCGGGCTCCGGCGTCGCGCCGCCGCGGTCGATCACGAGCTTGAGGTGAGGATCGGTCTTCGTGTAAGAGCACTGCACCGCGTCCTCGACGATGCGCCAGCACGGCGCCGCGCCGCGATCGCATGCCGGCAGCACGCGGAGCTCCTCGTCGGGCGCCACGACGTGGCGGCGGACCTCGGTGACCGAGCAGTCGTACTGACCGCCTGGCGTCGCCGGATCGACGTCCGCGAGCGTGTTGTCGAAGCACGGATCGCCGAACGTGTCCTTTAAGGCCGCGCCGATCGCGGTGAGCCCTTCAGAGAGATCCTCGTCGCAGATCGTCGTGCGGATCGAGTGCTCGAACTGCGCGATGACCTGCGCGGTGCGGACCGCGGGAAACGCCACGGCGCCGGCTGCGTTCTCGGGGCACGACTGCTTGAGCACCGTGATCGCGCCCTTCTTCGTGATCTCGAACGGCGTCGGATCGCCGAGGATGCCGGCAACGATCACGTCGCGCGGATCGCGCTTCTTGCCGGCGAGGAACTCGACGTAGCGATCGACGGACGCGAGCATCTCGGAGTCCTCGCGCGCGTGGCAGTCCTCGCGGCGACCGGTCGCATCCTCGAAGGCAGTCGCCGGCGTGTCGCACGCGACGCCCTGCGCGGTGCAGCGGAAGTTGACGACGTCGGAATACGTCGCATCCTGCGGGCCCGCGAACAGCGTGCTCTTCGCGAGCGAGCAGTCATCCTCGTCGGCGATCACGATCACCGCGAGGTACGCCGACTCGCGCACGAAGCCAGCATTGAGCGGGTTCGTCCCGTCGAGCGCGCGCTTCACGGCCTCGAGGTGCTGCTCGATGCCGCAGCCCGCGGTGCCGACGGTCGCGAGCTGCGCGAACGCATCGGTCAGCGTGCGCGTTCCGTAATTGGTCTGCCGTCCGCCGCTGCCGTCGGCGATGTTGCGCAGAAACCGCGGCCCGCCGGCGCCGAGCGGACGCAGCGTGCCGCCCTCGCCCTGGCCCGAGCAGCCGCCGATCGGGGTCGCCGTCGTGCCGTCGAGCGCGCTCGTGCCGAGGTTCGGGGTGATGACGCCGATCTGGACGTTCGGCAGCCCGCCGTCGAGCGACTCGAGCACGCCGATGAAGCGCGAGAAGTTCGCGCGCAGCGAGTCCTGCTCCTCCTTCATCGACAGCGAGTCATCGATCAGGAACAGGATGTCGACGTCTCGCCGCGGCACCGCGGGGATGTCCTTGACCTCGACCTTGCCCTGCTCCGGCAAGACCTCCGAGACCGTGCGGTCTGGACAGCCGGCGAGCAACGCGAGCACGACACAGCTCTTCGCGCGCATTTTCATACCTCCGTTCTGGAGGTTCGTGCCGCAACGCTTCACGATCCGTCACGCCGAAAATAGAAAGACCGGGGAGGAGGTCCTCGCCCGGTCAGTCAGACGTCGTGAGCCGCTTACTCGGGCTCGGTGACGCAGTACGCGATCACGTGTGTGTCGGGCGGCGGCGCCTGCGTACGCTGGATGTCGAGGACGAAGTTGTCGCCACCCGGGCACTTTGCGGCGTCCTTCTTGATCTGCCAGCACGGCTTGACGCTCGCCGTCGCGTCACACTGCGGCAGCACGACCTCGTTCTGGTTCGGCTTGAGGTAGTTCGCGACGTCCGACACCGAGCAGTCGATCGGATCGGCGAGGTTACCTTCGATGCACGGGTTACCGAGCGCGGTCTTCAGCAGCTGGGCGATCTGCTGCAGACCACCGGAGAGGTCGGGCTGGCAGATCGTCGTGAACGTCGAGCGGTTCGGGAACTGGTCGAGGAAGAACTTGATGCGAGTCGGCGGGTCGGCGACCTGCAGGCTGCCGGAGCCCTGATAGGTGCACGAGCGGCCGAGCGCGATCTGGTTCTGGTTGTTGATCTGGCGGGTCTCGATCGTGAACGGCTCGGTCGTGCCCATGATGCCGGCGACGATGACCTTCGACGGGTCGCTCTTCAGGCCCTTGAGGTAGGTCACGAAGCCCGAGACCTTCGCGAGGTACTGCGAGTTCTCGTTCGGCGCGCACTGATCCTTGACGCCGACGGTGTTCATCTGGTCCGGCGTGGCGCCGCCGACCGCGCAGGTCACGCCGAAGCGCGTGCAGCGGAACGACGTCAGCGGGCCGAGCGGGCCGGTGTCACCAGCGGCGAGCAGCGTACCGTTCGTCATCGAGCAGTCATCCTCGTCGGCGATGAAGATCACCGCGAGGAACGCGTCGGGGCGGAGGAAGCCCGGGTTCGCCGTGACGTTCTGCAGCGCGCGCTGCATCGACCACAGGTGCTGCTCGAAGCCGCAACCGGTGGCGCCGACGCGGGCCATCGTGCCGAAGACGGTCGCCAGATCACCGGAGTAGTTCTTGATGCGCTCACCCGGGGTCGTGCCGCGGATGTCGCTGATGAACGCGCCCGTCACGGCCGCGCCACTGGTGGTCAGCTTGCCGTCGTCACCGACGTTCGCGCAGCCACCTTGACCGACGGTACCGACGCCGGGCGCCGGCGTGCCTTCGGTGCCCTTGGTACCCATGTCCGACGTGATCACGCCGATGTGAACGTCGGGCAGACCGCCTTCGATCGTGTTCAGCACGTTGACGAAGTTCGGAAAGTTCGAGGCGAGGTTCGACTGCTTGTCGGCCATCGATCCCGAGTCGTCGATGACGAACAGGATGTCGATGTTCCGGTTCACGGTCACCGGAATGTCCTTGTACTCGACGCGACCCTGCTGAGGATTGACCTCGGAGATCGTTCGATCGGGACAGCCGGTCAGCAGCGCTGCCAGGCCAACAAACGCAAACATGGATGACGCTGCACGCATCTGGTTCACCTCCAAAGCTCGGTCAGCATAGAGCAACTGCGTGACCAAGTTGAGTCCCGAGCAGTTTCAAACGCTTACTTTTCACGGCAGGCTCGCCAGCTGCCAACACTGTTGGCAGTTTCGATCGAATGTTGGCAACTGGATCCTAGTGATTTCCGTGGCTTGATCCACGCCACGGCCCGATCAGGTCGACCTCGTGGAGCTGTGTGGGGACCTCTGCGTCGTCGGGATCGACCGCGATCCAGGCCCGATCTTGCAACGTCAACGCGAGGCCTTCGACCTTGCAGGGCGCGCCGCCGATCGCGAGCGGAATCGCGCGGACCACGTCGCCTTCGATCACGCCGAGCTGCGAGGCGAGCACCAGTCCATCGGCGATCGCATCGATGCTCGCCTCGGCCGCGGCCACGAAGAACACACGATCGTCGAACGCACAGGCGTCGGTGAAGCCGATCCGGATCCCGGAGACCTCGCCGAGGTCATAGCGATCGACCGCGCGAACCGCGGGCGGTGCGTCACCCGCGAGGAAGCGCCGGAACCCCGCGAGCTCGACGCGCGCGACCGCTGGACCGCGATCCGCGGGCCCCGTGTTGCCGCGATGAAACAGCCAGAGCTCGTCGCCGACGCAGGCGACGCCCTCGATGTTGAGCAGCGAGCCGAGCGCGTCGCGAACCCCTGCGTAGAACCGCGATCCGTCGACGATCACGATCTGTTCGGCCGCATCGCCAATCAGCCGGCAGATCGTCTCGCGCACCGGCAGCGAGCCCGAGCCGAACGCCCACAGCTCGCCGTCGACGACGACGCACGCCTCGAGATCGAGCTTGTCGAGCTTGTTGCCGAGCGCGATCTCGAAGCGCCGCCGGCCACCTGCACCGCGCGGCAACGCGATCGCCGTGACGTCGTCGCCGCGCACCCGCGCGATGAACGACGCGTCGTCCTGGATCACCAGTAGATCTTCGCCGCGCACCGCGATCCCCGACGCCGCGCGCACGTGCGGCGGCCGATCGTCATCGGGATCGCCCGTGTCCGTGTACACGAGCGGGCGCACCGATCGCACACGCGCACCGAGCCGGTCATCGATGATCGCGCGCCGCACGCGCGGAGCTTACGCGAGGGTTCAGAGCTTCGGTGGGCGCTCGCGACGACTATCCCAGATGTGCAGGATCTGGATCAGTTGCTTTGCGTCGTCGATTTCGAAGTAAACGTGACAGAGCGATTTCACCAACAAGATACGTTTCAGCGCCGGGTGTCGCTCTGTCGGGAACGGCGAGCCGAGACCTCTCGTGCTCTCGAGCAGCTCGATGGTTTCGAGCAGCTCTCGCGCGAAGGTGGTTTCGAGATGAACGCTTTCACGACTTCGCGACGAGGCGCAGGGCGAACGCGTGCGCGTCCTCGACCTCACCACGCGCGAATTGAGCTGCGGATGCTTCGAGCTCCGCTTCGAGCTCGCGTCGTTCAGCCGCGGTAAGCTCGTCACGTTCTGGGAGCAGAACTTCAACAGCCACGCCTTCGGGCAACTCGACGGGGTCGTCGAGAACGATCTGCCCGTCGTGGACGTGAGCTCGCAGCGCCTTCACGATTCGCAGGATAGCATCGACCCAGCGGACGAAGTCGCGGCATGATCAGCGGGGGCGGTTGATCCGTGAAGACCCGAGGAGGAAGCGTCATGACAAACCAGAAGTCCGCGCCAGCCGGCGCGAAATCGGTCCAGTCCAAGGCGTCGCGACCAGTCAAGCCGAGCGCGGCGCATCTCGCCCTCTCTCGGGAGCTCGGCGAGGCGGAGGCTGACGTGGCTGCGGGCGACCGTGGCATCAGCGTAGGCGCGCTGGGTCGCCAGCTCCGACGCTGATTGATTGGTCGGGTTCTTTGCGCGTCACTCGACGAGACACTGCGCGATCACGTGCATGTGCTCGGGGAGCGCGACCGGGCCGTGCGAGACGTCGAGGAGCTCGTGGTTGCTGCCGGGGCACTTCAAGGCATCGATCGAGAGCTCCCAGCACGGCGCCGGCGCGTCGGCGCAGCGCGGGAGCGCGATCTCGCGCGCCTCGTTCGGAAACCAGTACGAGACCGCGCAGTCGGGCTGGGTGCCGGGGAGCTGCGGATCGAGATCGAGCAGCGGACTCTCGAAGCACGGGTTCGGAACGTAGTGTTCGGGAAACCCGGCGAGCTGCTGCATCACGCCGGAGAGGTCGGGCTGGCAGATCGTCGTGAACGTCGAGCGGTTCGGGAACTGCTGCAGCAGGCGGTGGAGCCGGGGCGCGGGATAGCCAGCGAGGCCGCCCGCGTCGCACGCGAGGTCGACGAAGCGCTGGCGGCCTTCGTAGGTCACGTCGATGGGCGCGGCCGGCCCTGACGCGAGCGCGACGATGACCTGCGACGGATCGGACTTCACGGACTTCAGGAATCCGACGTAGTCTTCGACGGGGACGAGGTCCTGCGCGCGCGCGTAGCAGCGATAGGTGTCGACCGGATCGACGCGCAGACCATCGAGGAACGACGCACGCGGGAACGAGCAGTCGTCCTGCGCGGTCACGAAGACCACCATGAGAAACGCCGCGGGGCGCAGGAAGCTCGGATCGCTGCGCAGCGCACGCCGCATCGCCTCGAGCGGCTGCACGAGCTCGCAGCCGTCGTCGCCGACGCGCGCCAGCTCGGCAAAGACGTCTGGCAGGAGCCCGGTGTAGTTGTGCGGTCGCGTGCGGTCCGCGAGGATCAGATCGACGAGGTAGTCGCCGTCGACGGTCGTGATCCGTCGGAACGCTCCGCCGTCGCCGCGACCCGCGCAGCGGTCGCCGACCTGAGGACCGGCGACGTCGTCGAGCGCGCCGGTCGTCCCGAGATCTGCCGAGACCACACCGATATGGACAATCGGCAGGCCACCTTCGATGGTGTTCAGCACGTTCATGAAGTTGCGGGTGTTGGTCGCGAGGTGGTCGCGATGGGCGCGCATCGCCGGCGAGCTGTCGAGCACGAACAGCAGATCGATGCTGCGGCCGGCGGTGATCGGCAGATCCTTGTACTCGACCCGTGAGGTCTCGACCGCGGCCGGCACGTCGGTGGGCGGGACGCAGCTGCAGGCTGCGATCACGAACCAGATCGCGCGAAGCCGCATGCGATGGGTCAAAGCAAGCGTGTGGCCAGGTCGGGCGGGTGCGGTTCTGCGTGGTTGGCTGACGCACGCCGCCAACGTTGTTGCCCGTTGGCAGGTGCGTTGACGGGGCTCGCAGACCTCGGGCTTGTCGTCGATGGCCGTGGTAGCGTGGATCCTCGTGACGAGCGGGATCACGTATGCCGCGGGTGCATCCGAGGCCGAGCGCGAACACCTCGTGCCCGATCCGGAACGCGGTCGTTCTGCCACAAGGCCTGAGGGGCAGCGCGTGCTCCTGCTCGCGACCGACGATGCCGCGCGCCGCACGCTGCACCTGATGCTCGACGCTGCCGGCAAGCAGGTCGCGGCGATGGCGGATGTCGAGGCGGCGCGGCGCTACCTCGCGACCGAGCCGTGCGATGCGGTGCTCGCGGCACCGGAGCTCGCGGTGCTGCTCGCGCGTGACGGTGACCTGCCGCCGGTGATCGCGATCGTCAAGTCACGCGACGTCGATGCGGCGCTCGTGCTGTTCGAGGCCGGCGTCGACGAGGTGATCAGCGAGCCGGTCGACGAGCTCGCGATCGTCGTCGCGCTTCGCCATGTCGCGACCCTGCCACGCCGCGATGTCGGAGCTGCGGTGGTGCCGGCGCGGCCGGCGCTCGTCGGCGATGGCGAGGCGATGCAGAAGCTGCGCGCGCTGATCGATCAGCTCGGCAAGACGCGATCGACCGTGCTGATCCTCGGCGAGAGTGGCACCGGCAAGGAGCTGGTCGCGCGCGCCGTTCACGAGGCGTCGCCGCGGCGCGACCGCCGGTTCGTCGCGATCAACTGTGCCGCGATCCCGGCGGCGCTGCTCGAGTCCGAGCTGTTCGGTCACAAGCGTGGGGCGTTCACCGACGCGGTTCGCGACAAGCCCGGGCTGTTCGAGGACGCCGACGGCGGCACGCTGTTCCTCGACGAGGTCGGCGAGCTCCCGCTCGCGCTCCAGGCCAAGCTCCTGCGGGCGCTGGCAGATGGCGAGATCCGCCGGGTCGGTGACTCGGTGTCGGTCAAGGTCGACGTCCGGATCGTCGCGGCGACGCTGCGCGATCTGTCGGAGGATGTCGCATCCGGCCGGTTCCGCGAGGATCTCTATTACCGGCTCAACGTGCTGCCGGTCCGGATCCCGCCGCTTCGTGAACGATCTGAGGACATTCCAGAGCTCGCGAGGTTCTTCGCCCGCAAGACCAGCGCGCGCCACCAGCTCGGGCCGATCGAGCTGACCGACGCGGTCATCGACACGCTGCGTCGCCAGCCGTGGCCGGGCAACGTGCGCGAGCTCGAGAACGTCATCGAGCGAGCGCTCGTCCTTGCCGACGGGCCCGAGGTCGACCTCGCGTTCCTCGGCACCGTCATGAACGTCGCGACCCGGACGGGCGCGAGCGACGGAGGCGCGCTATCCATCAAGAAGGCCACGCGCGAGCTCGAGCAGGATCTGATCCGGCGAGCCCTCGGAGTGACCGGCGGGAATCGCACGAACGCCGCGAAGCTCCTCGAGATCAGCCATCGCGCGCTGCTCTACAAGATGAAGGAGTATGGGATCTCCTGACTTATCGAACTGAACTGATTCGCGGAGGATGCGCGGCGTTTTTTGGAGATCTCGCCGAGCCGGCCTAACATTATTTGTCGCAGAGGTTTCATGGCCAAACAGTGCATCGGGCTCGATATCGGCTCCAGCAGCGTCAAAGCAGTCCAGCTTCGTCGCAAGGGCTCGGGCTGGGCATTGCAAGCCTTTGGCATGCAACCCCTGGTTCCCCAGACGATCGTCGACGGGACGATCATGGATCAAGGAGCGGTCTCCGATTCGATCCGCCAGCTGTGGGCGCGGCTCAAGCTCAAGCAGAAGGACGTCGCGATCGCGATCGCGGGTCACTCGGTGATCATCAAGAAGATCGCGGTCCCGCAGATGACGATGGACGCGCTCGCGATGAACATCCGCACCGAGGCGGAGCACCACATCCCGTTCGGGCGTGACGATGTCGAGATCGACTATCACGTCACCAATCTGTCGACCGCGAGCGGTCAGACCGAGATGCTGCTCGTCGCCGCGAAGAAGGAAGTCGTCAACGACTACGTCCAGGTCGTGCGTGACGCCGGGCTGATCCCGCAGATCGTCGACGTCGCCGCGTTCGCGAGCCAGAACGGCTTCGAGGCAAACTACCCGCTCGATCCCCGCGAGACGATCGTGCTGATCAACATTGGCGCCGCGATCTCGAACATCAACATCGTGCGTAGCGGTGTCTCGCTGTTCACGCGCGACGTCACGATCGGCGGCAACGCGTACACCGAGGAGATCCAGAAGCAGCTCGGCATCGCCGCCGACGAGGCCGAGGCGTACAAGGTCGGCGGAAACCAGGTCGAGGACGGCGTCGTTCCGCAGGATGTCATCCGCGTGATGGACGGCGTCTCCGAGGTCATGGCCGGCGAGTTCCAGCGCTCGCTGGACTTCTTCCTCGCGACGACCGCGGACGCGAACGTCACGCGCATCGCGCTCGCGGGCGGCAGCTCGAAGATCGCATCGCTCCATCGCGCGATCGAGCGGCGCTCGCGGTTGCCTCTCGAGGTCGCCGATGCCTGGAAGCGTGTCGAGATCGATCCCTCGCTCGATCGGGCGTACCTCGCGGCGCACTCGCCGGAGGCGCTGATCGGCGTCGGCCTCGCCATGCGCGCGGTTGGAGACAAGTGACATGATCAAGATCAACCTGCTCCCGCAAAAGCGGGCGAAACATCGAGCGGCGGCCGGCGCGGCAGCTTCGGGATCCTCGCGGGACTTCATGATCGGCCTCGGCGCGCTCGCCGCAGTGGCCGTGATCGTCTTCCTGACGGTCGACAAGCCGCGACGCGACAAGATCTCGAGCCTCGAGGTGTCGAATCAGGAGCTGCAGCAGCAGATCGCCGAGAAGCGCACCAAGCTCGTCGGCTACGAGGACATGAAGAAGGCGAAGGCCGACGCCGAGAAGCGTGCGCAGGCGATCAACCGGCTGATGCAGGCCAAGGTCGTGCCCGCGCACGTGCTGCACGAGCTCGGCGAGATCCTCACGCAGAACCGGCTGCCGGCGATGACCGAGGACATGCGCACGAAGGTCGGCAACGGGCCGGGCAGCGATCCGAACAAGCGGATCAACCTCGACTGGGATGCCTCGAAGGTCTGGCTGTCGGGCTTCACCGACACCGGCGGCGTGTTCAGGCTCGAGGGCGGCGCGCAATCCGAATCCGACGTCACCCAGCTCGCGAAGCGGCTCGCCGCGTCGGTGCACTTCCGTGATGTCACGCCCGCCGGCGGCGAGCGCGTCGAGGACCGCGAGCGCGGCATCGCCTACTACCGGTTCACGATCACCGGAAAGGTGGCGTACTGATGGCGGCCTCCGGCGTGATGGCTGACTTCGCGAAGATGCCGACGGGCCGCAAGGTCCTGGTGTTCGCGGTGATCGGCATGTTCCTCGGGCTCCTCTACTGGCGCTTCGTGTTCAAGCCGCTGACCGAGAAGGTGGCGAACGCCGAGCAGGAGCACCAGCAGCTCGTCGGGCTGAACCGTCAGCTCGAGGGCGATATCCCGCGCTACGCGGTGCTGCGCCAGCAGATGGCCGAGCTCCAGAAGACGATCGAGGAGAACCAGAAGGCGCTGCCGACCGAGGCCGAGGTGCCAGCGTTCTTCGAGACGCTCGAGCGCAAGATGCAGGAGTCCGGTGTCGAGATCACGAAGTGGACGAAGCAGGCGGAAGCGCCGGTCGAGTCGTTCGTGAAGGTGCCGGTCGACATCGAGATCGTCGGGACGTTCATCCAGATGAAGCGATTCTTCGCGTCGCTCGTGCAGCTCAAGCAACCGACCGTCGACTCGCAGGGTGTCGAGGAGCGCGAGCGCATCGTCTCGATCGAGAACCTCGTGCTCGGCAATCCGTCGGTGCGCAATCGCGAGATCAAGTTGAGCGCCAAGTTCACCGCGATCACGTTCCGGCAGGAGGACAATGCGGCGGCCAAGGGCCCGACGCCTGGGCCGACCCCGGCGAACAAACCGTTGCCGCCGGCCACCTCGCCGCAAGGCGCGAAGGTGAGGGTCGAGGATTCGATGAAGAAGGACGAGGAGCGCCCCGAGAAGGCGCTCGATAAGGCCGGCGCGAACGATCGCCTCAAGGGAGGTCTGTAATGCGCATGCGATTTCTGATCGCGGCGTTCGCGCTGCTCGCCGCGTGCGGTGGCGAGGACGACGAGGCGGCACCGTCCGGTGGCGGACCGACCGCGCCTGCCGCGCCGGTCGCGGCTGCCAGGCCGGCGGGACCGCAGCTGGCGCCGAAGCTGCGCATCGAGGATCGAGTCGCGTGTCCGACGCCGACCGACGCGAAGAAGTGCGATCCGAACGCGGCCGTCTGCGGCGAGGGCCAGTACTGCCTGTCGGCGGGGGCCGCGCACTACTGCGGCGTGTGCCCGGAGCGCGACGCGATCCGCCACACGTTCAAGCCGCGCGACTTTCAGGGCACCGACATCCGCGATCCGTTCCAGTCGTTCGTGATCAACCAGCCTGGCCTGGGCGTGGCCGGCACCGACATGCCGACGGATCGCACCCCGCGGTGCACGCGTCGCGATCAGATGGTCGCGTCGAACTACAGCTACCAGTCGCTGAAGCTCGTCGGGATCGTCTCGCAAGGCACGCAGCGCAAGGTCCTCATGATGGACTCGGGCAACCTCGGCCACATCGTCAAGAAGGGCGACTGCGTCGGCAAGGAGAAGGCGCTCGTCAAGGATATCGGCGCCGGCTACGTGACGTTCATCGTCGACAAGGGTGATCCCGTCGGCGCGACGCCGCGCGAGCCCGAAGAGCAGTCGATGCAGCTCTATCCGACGCAGGTCTCGGTCAACATGCAGATCGACGAGCCGGCGACCCGTCCGACGGCGCCGATCGTCGCGCCGCCGTCGCAGGGTGGCACGCAGCAGCAGCCACAGCAGCCGCCGCCTGGCCCGACGATCCGGATCGAAGATACGCCGGCACCCCCGCCAGCTCCCGTGCAGCCGCCTCCGCAGGCGCCAGCGCAGATCCGTCCTTAGGGACCGGCGCCAAATTACCCGATCGGCGCGTCATGTCGCACCGTCGGGTGGATGGTGTAGTTCCACTCGCCGTGGAATTCGTGGGGTTCGAGGTTCACGAGGTCGAGTTGCTTGTTCGAG
>JACCTC010000140.1 GCA_013812655.1 Deltaproteobacteria bacterium
GCTCGCCGGCGAGCACGAGACGATCTACCAGATGGGCACGAGCGACTCGAACCGGATCTCGAGTCGCCGCCTCACCGAGCTGACCGCGCTCGCCGTTCGCCAGCACCACCGCGACAAGTCCGACGCCGGCGAGGACAAGCTCCGCTCGAAGATCCGCGCACGGCTCGAGCCGATGCCGGTGACCTACGAGCAGTTCGAGCGGCGGTCTGCGCCGATGCTCAAGCGCATCGCGGATCGGCTGATCGACACGATCGACGAGAAGCTGCCGCGCTGGGGTGCCCCGCGGCTCGAGGCCTTCGCGGAGCGCGCGCGTGACGAGCTCGTCAAGGTGTCGACGTTCACCGGCCAGGTCCAGGAGCTGATCGAGCTGTTCAAGCCGTTCACGATCGACCACGACATCGCGTTCCGCTGCGACAACATGCGGGCGCTGTGGGCGCGCGTGACGCCGGCGGATCAGGACCGCTTGCTGTGGGCGCCGCACCTGATCGACTGGCGTCGCTACTGGCTCGAGACTCACTTCCCCGGCCTCCAGAAGTGGACCTTCGACAAGCTCGACGAGGAGTTCGGCGCGAAGCCAAAGACGATCTACACGTACAAGTCGATCGTCGAGCTGTTCGAGGCCGCGACCAAGCAGCACCGCAACCGGCTCGCGCTGCGGCTCGTCCGCAAGGAAGAGGACAGCCCGCCGATCGCGTACACCTACGGGCAGCTCCACGAGCTCGCCTGGCAGGGTGCGGGCGTGCTGCGCCAGCTCGGCGTGGTGCCAGGCGAGCGCGTGATCGTGATGTCCGAGAACCGACCCGAGTGGGGCATCTCGTACTTCGCGATCCTGCTGGCGGGCGCGACGGTCGTGCCGCTCGACAAGGAGCTCACGCTCGCCGAGGTCGTGAATCTGACCAAGGTCTCGCGCGCACGGGCGCTCGTGCTGTCGCGCAAGGTCGTCGAGCGGCTCGCCGGCGAGGCGAACCTGGCGGTCCCGATCGGCGACGGCGAGGGTGACCCGGCGGTCGTGTGGTCGCCGGCGCATCCGGCGTTCGGTGCGTGGCTGGCCGCGCAGACCGGCGCCGACACCAAGGTGTTCGCGTTCGACGAGCTGTTGACCGAGCCCGAAGTCTCGGTCGGCGCGGTGCGGCCCGATACCAAGGGCGACGTGCTGGCGTCGCTGATCTTCACGTCGGGCACGACCGGCACGCCGAAGGGCGTGATGCTGACGCACAAGAACCTCACCTCGATGGTAAGCAAGCTGTCGTCGCTGTTCATGCTCTACAAGCACGACAAGCTGCTGAGCGTGCTGCCGCTGCACCACACGCTCGAGTTCTCCGCCGGCTTCCTGATGCCGCTGATGCACGGGGCGTCGATCGATTACCTCGAGGAGCTCGAGGCGGACTCGCTGCAGCGTGCGCTCGAGGACGAGGGCGTCACCGGCATGGTCGGCGTGCCCGCGCTCTGGCAGCTGCTCGAGCGCAAGATCTACAAGAACGTGTCGGATGCCGGCGTGATCGTCGAGAAGGTGTTCGACACGATCGTCGACTTCAACCGCTCGCTGCGCGACAAGCTGCCGTGGGATCTCGGCGCGGGCAAGGTCCTGTTCTTCCCGGTGCATCGCAAGCTCGGTGGCCGGATGCGCCTCTTGATCAGCGGCGGCTCGGCGTTGCCGGCGGACACGTTGAACGCGTTCCGCGGCCTTGGCTTCAACCTCTACGAGGGCTACGGCATGACCGAGTCCTCGCCGGTGCTCACCGTGATGCGTCCCGGCGAGAAGCAGATCGCAGGCTCGGTCGGCCGCGCGCTGCCCGGCATCGACGTGCGGATCGACAGGCCGGACGCGAGCGGCGTCGGCGAGATCATCGCGAAGGGTCCGAACGTGATGATCGGGTACTTCGAGAACCCCGAGGCGACGGCGCAGACCATCCAGGACGGCTGGCTGCACACCGGCGACCTCGGCCGGATCGACGAGGACGGCAACGTCTTCATCGTCGGCCGCAAGAAGGAGATGATCCTCGGGCCGTCCGGCGAGAACGTCTATCCCGACGAGCTCGAGGAGACGTACCGCGACTCGAAGTACATCAAGGAGATGTCGGTCGTCGGGTTGCCGGCGGGCGACACCGGTCACGAGACGGTCGCCGCGTTGATCGTGCCCGACTACGACCACGACGGGACCGATCGTCGTCTCGGGCGCGAGGACGTACGCGAGGCCGTGCGCGAGCACGTCAAGAAGATCAGCAAGAGCCTGCCGCTCTACAAGCGGCTCAAGATCGTGCACCTCTGGGATCACGATCTGCCGAAGACCGCCTCGCGCAAGGTGCGCCGCCGCGACGTGATCGGCGAGCTCCAGCGGCTCGAGCGCGCGGCGAAGGGCGGGGCGCAGGCGCGGCAGCTCGGCGAGGGCCAGACCCTCGCGAGCGGTACGTGGCTCCATGATCTCCTCGCCGACGTCAGCCAGAAGAAGCGCGGCGTGATCACGACCGAGACCCGGCTCGAGGAGCTCGGCTTCGACTCGTTGATGTTCACCGAGCTCGCGGTCGCGCTCGAGGCGGCCGGCGTCAACCTGCCGGATCCCAGCGAGCTGCAGGGCCTCGAGACCGTCGCCGATGTCGAGAAGCTGGTCACGCGGCTCGGTGCGAAGGCGAAGAGCGAGAAGCCCAAGCGCGAGCGGCTCAAGCGCGAGAAGGATGCGCGCGACGCCGAGACGGCGAAGGCCGACGACATCGACGTCCCCGGCCCGGTCGTCACGCTCGGCCGCAAGGCGCTGCGTGGCGGCATGCGCGCCCTCTACGAGCGCGTCCTCGATACCGGCATCCATGGCACGACGCATGTCCCGCCGTTCGGCGGCTACATCGTCGCGGCGAATCACGCGAGCCACCTCGATACCGGCCTCGTCAAGTACGCGCTCGGCGAGCAGGGCGACGCGCTCGTGGCGCTCGCAGCCCGCGACTACTTCTTCGACGATCCGATCCGCCGGATGTACTTCGAGAACTTCACGAACCTCGTGCCGATGGAGCGTCACGGCTCGCTGCGCGAGTCGTTGCGGCTCGCCGGCGAGGTCATTCGCGACGGCTACATCCTGCTGATCTTCCCCGAAGGCACGCGCTCGGACACCGGCGTGATGGCGGACTTCAAGCCTTCGCTCGGCTACCTCGCGATGACGAACCGCTGCGGCATCCTGCCGATGTACCTGGCCGGCACCCACGACGCGATGCCGAAGGGCCGCTACCTGCCCAAGCGCGGCGAGCGGGTCGCGGCGCATGTCGGGCCGTACCTGTCGTACGAGGACCTCGTGAAGCTCGGTGGCGCGCGACCGCGGTCCGAGCAGTATCGCGCGATCACCTATCACGTCGAAGGCGTGATCCGCCGGCTCGCGCCGCGCGACCAGGCGTGGACACTCGGCGACGCGGGTACGACTCCGATGGCTGAATACTTGGCCTCGCAGGGCAAGACGATCGAAGAAGAGGCAACGACATGAGTGGTTTTCCCTGGGATCCAGACGGCGACGACACCGGCACCATCACCACGGCTGCGGTGAGCGACACCGCAGGTCTCATCAAGCCCTCGGACAGCGCCTCGTTCCTCGAGCGAGCCCGCGCGCTCGCCGGCGCATCTTCCGGCCGCATCCCGATGCGGGTCAGCGGTGCTCGCGTCGGTGATCTGGCCCGCCCGGTGGCCGTCGCACCTGTGGCCCTGCCCACCAAGCGCCTCGGCCTGCGCGTGCACGGAGCGCTGCCGGTCACGATGCCGGGCGCGCTGATCGACGACAGCGAAATCGCTTCCTGACATGACCGCGGTCCTCGTCACCGGCGCGACCGGCTTCCTTGGCGAGCACCTGTGTCGCGTGCTTGTCGAGCAGGGTCACACCGTGCGTGGGCTCGCCCGGTCGCGGTCGGCGGTGCTCGCGGACCTCGGCGTCGAGCACGTTCGCGGCGATGTCCTCGACGGCCCGGAGCTCGACAAGGCGCTGGTCGGCGTGACCGCGGTGTTTCACCTGGCCGGTGCGGTCTCGCGCGACCCGGATGACGCGCAGCGGATGATGCGGCTCCACGTCGACGGCACGCGCCGCGTCCTCGAGCGGATGGCTGCTACGGGCGGTTCGCCTTCGCCCCGGCGGATGATCCTCGCGTCGACGAGCGGGACCATCGGGGTCTCGAAGGACGACGTGATCCTCGACGAGAACGCGCCCTACGCCGAGGAGATCGTGGCGGGCTGGCCGTACTACGCCTCGAAGATCTACCAGGAGCGCCTCGCGTTCGAGCACGGCGAGCGGCTCGGCATCGAGGTCGTCGCGGTCAACCCGAGCCTGCTCCTCGGCCCCGGCGATCGGCGGCTGTCGTCGACCGGCGACGTCCGCAAGTTCATCAAGCGCCAGATCCCGGTGGTCCCCACGGGTGGCATCAACTTCGTCGATGCACGCGACGCCGCGCTCGCGACCGCGAATGCGCTCACCGCTGGGCGGCCAGGGCAGCGTTACCTGCTCGGCGGGCCGAACTGGACGATGAAGGAGTTCTTCGCGCGGCTCGGCCGGGTCGCGAACGTCGCCCCGCCGCGGCTCAAGCTGCCCGCGAAGCTGAACCGCTGGGGGGCCACGCTCGTCGAGGAGCTATGGCGTCACCGCGGCAAGGAGCCGCCGGTCGATCGGATCTCCGTCGAGATGTCGGAGCACTACTGGTGGATCGACTCGTCGAAGGCCGAGCGCGAGCTCGGATTCTCGCCGCGTGATCCGCAGCTCACGCTCGTCGATACGGTGTCGTACCTGCGCCAAGGCGTCGACGCAGAGTCGTGATGACCGGTGCCCGTGTTCTCCGAGTAACGCGAGTGACGCTCGCGTTGCTGTTCGTGTCGGGGTGCAACGCGGTGTTTGACCTGCGCGCGACCGACCTCGTGGCCGGCGCGCCACCTGACGCTCCACCAACCTGTGGACCGCTGGGAATCGCGTTGAGGTTCAGCTCGACCCTCATCGAGGTCGTCGACAGGCCCTGCGTCGACTATTCGATCAGCCCGTCGGCTAATCGCGCCATGGCATCGTGCAACGACTCCAACGTGCTTGAAGAGGGACCCATCGATGGTCCGCTCTCACCCGCGATCGGACTCGGCAGCATCTTCGCGCTCGGGTTTCCTCGCCTCAGCCCGGAGGGTGACGAGCTGTTCGTGAGGGTGAACGAAAGCGTCACGCGGATCGCGACCTATCGCCGTGCGAGTGACACAGGCGGATGGTCGCGCGGCCCCGACGCGTACTCGGATGCATCGCTGCTCGGCTTCAGCCCACCGACGCGCGGATCCGGGAATCGCCGGATGATGGTCACGACGGCGGTCCCCGGCGAAGGCGGCGCTCTGGTCGAGCTCGTCGAGAATGGAGGCTGGTCGGTACGTGGCTCCGCGTACACGCCCGCCGAGCTAGGCGCGGACTCGTTCGGCCTGCCTTTCCTCTCGGAAGACGGCCTGCGTCTGGTCTTCGCGTCGACCACCTCGGCGACTGTCGTCATGACGAAGGTCGTCTATGCCGACCGCGAGGGGATCGACCAGCGGTTTCGTCCGGTCGGTGAGGTCATGGGAGCGCCGAAGGAACGGTCCTACGGTCACATCACCCCGGATTGTGGCCGATACTACGTCGCGCGGTCCGGCGCGATCTCGTATGCACCACAGTAGCGTTGTGCCGCCGTCCGCGAACGAGACCGGTGCGGTCGACACGCCGCTGGCCTGATCTGCCGAAGCTACCTACGTCGCGGACTTCGCGACGGCACGCTATCCTCGATGCAGTGTCGCGCCGAGCAGTTGTGGTGGGTGTCCTGGTCGCCGCGGGCTGCGGGCGAGTCGGCTTCGAGGCCACGCGCGAGGTGCCCGGCGACGGTGCGGACGTCGGCGACGGCAGCATCGACCGGCCGAACAAGATCTTCATCTCGTCGACGGCGACGTCCGGCAACCTCGGCGGCATCGCGGGCGCCGATGCGTACTGCCAGGCACGTGCGACGGCCGCAGGCCTGCCGGGGACGTTCGTCGCGTTGCTGTGGACGAGCACGGCAACCCCGGCCGATCGCGTCGCAGGCTCGCGCGGCTGGGTCGATCTGCAGGGCGTCGTGATCGGCGACACCCCGGACTCGCTCGTCGACGCGACGATCAATCCGCTGCGCCACGACGAGCTCGGAACGCGTGTCCCGCCGCAGACCTTCGCGCTGTGGGGTGGTCAACCGACGTTCTCGAACAGCTGCGATGACTGGACGTCGACGACCACCACGGTCAACGGCCTGCACGTCGTCAGCGCCGAGGCGAGCTTCGACACCGACACCTACGGCAACTGCGCGGACGCCAGCCGCCTGATCTGCGCCGAGACCGGACACGTCGTGGCCGTCGCGCCACCACGCGAGACCGGACGTGTCGCGTTCGTGACGACGGGGCTGTTCGCACCGGGCGGCGGGCTCGCGGCCGCCGATGCGCTGTGCACTGCCGAGGCCACCGGTGCCGGGCTCGCGGGCAGCTTCCGCGCGTTCCTCGCGTCGGCCGGCGGCACCGCGGAGACCCGGTTCTCGTCGGCGGGCGAACCATGGCGGCGCGTCGACGGCGTGCGACTGACCAAGACCGCGGCCGAGCTGATCGGCCCGTCGCCCGTGCCGGTCTGGGACTCGTTTCTCGCGCGCACGGCGACCGGCGCGGCGACGAACATCCGAGCGTGGGTCGGCAGCGCGAGCGAGCATTGCCAGAGCTGGAGCGGCACGACGGGGACCGGGACGATCGGCTCGACCCACACGGCCGTCCGCGCGCGCCTCCAGCTGTTCTCGGGCGTCGGCTGTGGCAGCATGGCGCCGCTGATCTGTCTCGAGGAGTGACGGCCGCCCCGCCGACACTCGGTAGACTGCGGTCATGGCCGAGCCCGGGGCCCAGCGAGACGCGACGACCGGTGCGACGGCCGACGCGACGGACGCGACGACCGGTGCGACGACCGACGCGGCGACGGATGTGGCGACCGCGGCCGACCCCGAAGGCGATCTGCGGGTCGATCTGCGACCGCCGAGCCCGCTGGCGCGGCTGACCGCGTGGTCAGGCCCGCCGCGCGATTACCGGCTCACCCGCTGGCTGATCCTGCGGCTGCTCGGCGTCGTCTACCTGTTCGGGTTCCTCGGGATCCTGATGCAGGCGCCGTCGCTGCTCGGCGAGCACGGGCTGACGCCGATCGGTACATTCGTCGAGCGACTGCGCGCCGCTGACCTCGGGTTCTGGGATTTCCCCAGCGTGCTGTTCTGGGATTCCTCCGATGGCGCGATCATCGGCTGGGCGGTTGCCGGCATCGTGATCTCGGCGGCCGTCGTGATCGGCTACGCGAACCTGCCGATGCTGCTCGTGCTGTGGTTCGTCTACGGGTCGTTTGTCCGCGTCGGCCAGGTCTGGTTCGGCTTTGGTTGGGAGATCCAGATCCTCGAGACCACGCTGATCGCGGCCTGCCTGGTCCACCCGTGGGATCCGCGGCCGATCCGCGCGCCGTCGCCGCCCCTGGTGTCGCTCGTACTGACGCGCTGGCTCGCGTTCCGCATCATGCTCGGCGCCGGCCTGATCAAGCTGCGCGGTGGCGCGTGCTGGACCGACCTGACGTGCCTCGACGTCCACTTCGAGACCCAGCCGATCCCCAATCCGCTGTCGGCGGTATTTCACCAGCTGCCGCACGCCGTGCAGGCGGCCGGGGTCCTCGTCAATCACGTCGTCGAGCTCGTGCTGCCGTGGTTCGTGTTCGGGCCGCGCCGGCTGCGGCTGCTCGCCGGCATCGGCATGGCGACGTTCCAGATCATCCTGATCATCAGCGGCAACCTCGCGTTCCTCAACTGGCTGACCCTGATCCCGATACTCGCGTGCTTCGACGACGACTTCCTGCGGCGACTGGTCCCCCGCCGGCTGCGCGCGCGCCTGCCTGCCGCGGCGCCAGTCGCGCAGACGCCGCGCTACCACCGGATCGCGGTCGGCTGCTTCGCCGTCCTGGTCGCGATCCTGAGCATCGAGGTCGTGAAGAACCTCGCGTCGAGCCGGCAGGCGATGAACCGCAGCTACGATCGCCTCGCCGTCGTCAACACGTACGGCGCGTTCGGCACGGTCACCGCCGAACGCCACGAGCTCGTCATCGAGGGCACGCTCGATCGTGATCCCGCGACGGCGACCTGGCACGCCTACGAGCTGCCGTGCAAGCCGGGCGACCTCGCACGCCGGCCATGCATCCTCGGGCCGTATCACCGCCGCCTCGACTGGCTGATCTGGTTCGCGGCGATGTCCGATCGTCCCGGCGATCCGTGGATCGCGCACTTCGTGTGGAAGCTCCTCGACGGCGATCGCGCGATCCGCGAGCTGCTCGCGGTCGATCCGTTCGACGGCGCTGCCCCGGCGTTCGTGCGGATCCGCCGGTTTCGCTATCACCTGCAACCGATCGGTGCCGACACCTGGTGGACGCGCGATGGCGAGCAGCTGTGGCTGCCGCCGATGTCCCGCGACGACCCCGAGCTGCACGAGGCGCTGCGTCGGTTCGGCTGGCCGTCGCCGTCGCGCCACTGACGCGTCCGGGTTTCGGCCGCGCATGTCCGTGTGGCGTCCGTTCGTTCGTCTTCTCGGGCCGCTCCCGGCGCGCGATCACGGAGTTGCGAGAGGCACGATCCTTGGAGGTGCAACTCCAGAATTGGAGGTGCTAGCGTGACCACGGTGATGGCGACGAAGGTGGACCTGATCGAGCTCGAAGCCCGCATCGACAAGCTCGACAAGAAGCTCGACGAGAAGCCGAGCAAGACCGATCTGCTCGAGCTCGAAACGCGAGTCGCGAGCAAGGCCGATCTGCTCGAGCTCGAAGCGCGAGTTGCGAGCAAGGCCGATCTGATCGATCTCGAAGCGCGAGTCATGAGCAAGGCCGACGTGCTCGAAGCGCGAGTTGCGAGCAAGGCTGACCTCGAAGCGTGGGGCATGCGCCTGCTGGACATGCTGGGCGGCATGGTGCGAGCGGCGAACGACGAGATGCGAGACTGGATGCGCGCACACCGAGGAGACGCGCAATAGTTACGCGAGGCTACGAGAAGACCTCGAAGCGCATCGCGACGACACCCGCGTGCATCGAGCGCCGCGCCGGCGCTGACGGCGAACGCCGAGGTCGGCGGCGATTCCGCGCGCTCAGGTCGCGAGCGTCGCGAGGCGCTGGCGCTTGAGCGCGATCAGCTCCTGGCTCGACGGGACGCGGGCCCGCGGCCCGGTCGGCACCACGCCACGCGCGATGAACGCCTTCTTGTACGCGGCGAACGTGCCGCCGGCACGGTGCGCGTCCATCACCGCGAGGCCAGCGGACATCTCGCCCTGCGCGAGCATGTACTCGACCCACGCCCAGCGCGCGGACGTCGGCCGGACCTCGACCTTGCCGCCAAGGCCTGCCGCCTTGAGGCCGGCGCGCAGCCGCACGAGGCGATGCTCGACGACGTCGATGCCGGCGAACGGCGTGCCGTCGAGCGGCGTGTTGCGCTTGGCCACGAACGGCGCGAGGCCGTAGGCGACGCGCGGGTGGATCGCGGCGAGCTCGCGCGAGAGCTGGACCAGCTCGTCGACATCGGCATCGGTCTCGCTCGGCACGCCGAGCATCATGTAGACCTTGAGCGTATGTAGCCGGTGCGTCGCCGCGAGCTGCGCGGAGTGGATCAGGTGCTCGGCCTTCGTCGACCGCTCGATCACGCGCCGCATCCGCTCGCTCGCGCCATCGCCGGCCACGGTCAGCGTGCGGTATCCGCCCTTCGCGAGCAGGCGTACCAGCTCGTCGGTCAGCTTGTCGGCGCGCAGACTCGAGATCCCGACCGAGCGGCCGCCGTCGACGATGTCGCGCACGACCGCGACGATGTCGGGATGATCGGTGACCGCCGCGCCGACGAGCCCGACCTTGTGCGCGTACTCGGGGATGCCGGCGATGATGGACTCGCGCGGCACGATCCGCATGCCACCGTTCGTCGACCGCCGCATCACGCAGTACGTGCAGCCGCGCGAGCAGCCACGGGCAGCCTCGGTCATGAACATGTTCGAGAGCTCGGTGTTCGGCGTCTGGATCACCGAGCGGGCAGGGAGCAGCGCATCGTCGGCGGCGGCGACCGGCGGCACCTTCTCGCCGTGGAGATGCGGCAGGTAGAAGCCCGGGCGGCCGACGAGCGAGGTCCACAGGCGATCGCGGAGGAATCCGGCGTCGCGCGCGGCGTTCATCAGCTCGATGATCACCTCCTCGCCTTCGCCCATCACGATGACGTCGAAGAACGGCGCCATCGGGGCCGGATTCGAGAACGTGAGCGGGCCGCCCGCGATCACGAGCGGATGGCGATCATCGCGCTCGGAGGCGAGCGCCGGGATCCCCGCGCGATCGAGCGTCTCGACCACGCCCGCGAGCTCGAGCTCGTACGCGACCGAGTACGCGAGCAGCGGGTAGCTGCTGATCGGCATGTCCTCCTCGAGCGTCTTCGGGACATCAAGCATCGCGCGATCGGCAGCAACGCCCGGCATGCCATGCAGCACCCGATAGATCTGCTGGTAGCCAAGCGACGACATCGCCGCGCGATACGGACTCGGATACACGAGCGCGACGCGGGTCTCGGCTTCCTTGTGCAGGGTGCCGCGCTCGTCGGCGATGAGGCTACGGCGATCCATCAGTAACAGAGCTTAATGAGGTGCTGCTGCGTCCGCTCGAGCCGGCCGCCGCGCTCGAGATAGCTGTCGAAGCAGACCCGGTTGTGGGCGTTGCCGGGGTTGCCGTTCTGATCGCACTCGTAGCGGACGAGCATGTAGTCGACGCTGCCATTGCCGGTGAGGTCGATCGCGAGCTGCGCGGTGTGGATCGCGTCGGGTGCGGGCCGATCCTTCTCGAGGCGTGCGCGCGGATCGAGGCGCAGGTTGCGCAGCCCGGCGAGCCGCTCGACCTCGGCGATCACCGCGGGCTCGCCGGCGACCACGGTTCCGGTGATCTTGTAGACGTCCTGCGCCGAGCCGGGGCAGTCAAAGGGGGCACCGGGAGGGCCGACGGTATCGATGCGAAACTCGCCGACCACGACCGCACGCTCCTGATCGATCAGCGCGACACGCTCGCCGGCCGCGGGCGTGCCGATACACAGGCCACCCTTCGTGGTTGGCTGGATCTCGCAGTACATCGGCACCGCGGTCAGGCCGTTGCCGCGCTCGACCCGCACGACGCGACCGGACGGCGCGGCTCCGGCCAGCGCAGTCGCGCCGACGAGGATCACGGTCGCGAGGCGCAACATCCCAACCAGCATAGCAGCTGTGCTACCCCACGTCCCATGTCGTATCTCCGCTACGCCGTTCGCATCGACGCGCCGAGCCGCCACGTCGTCGAGATCGCGATGCGGTTTCCCGTCGAGCAGGATCGCGTCGAGATCACGCTCCCCGCGTGGTGTCCGGGCAGCTACCTGATCCGCGACTACGCACGCTTCGTACGCGATCTCGCGGTGACCAGCGACGACGGCACGCCACGACAGGCCATCAAGCAGGACAAGAGCACGTGGTCGATCGACGCAGCCGGTGCGCGCGAGCTCACCGTTCGCTACGCGGTCTACGGTCACGACCTGACCGTTCGCACGAACCACATCGATGCCGGGCACGCGTTCCTCCACGGTCCCGCCACGTTTCTCTACCCGACGCACCTCCGCCAGACGCCCGTCGAGCTCGAGCTCGCAGCGCCAGAGGGCTGGACGCTGACGACCGCGATGGCGTGGGAACCGGCGATGCCGTACCGGATGACCGCGGCCAATGTCGACGAGCTCTACGATCATCCGATCCATGTCGGCCCGACGCGGACGTACGCGGTGCCCGCGAAGGTGCCGGTCAAGCTCGCGATCTGGGGCGACCGCGCACCGGGCGGCACGTTCGACGAGCAGCGGCTGATCACCGACCTCGGCGCGATCGTCGACGATCACATCGCGCGCGTCGGCGAGGCGCCGTTCCCGAACTACACGTTCCTCCTGATGCTCGCGCACGACGCGTACGGCGGGCTCGAGCACCGCGCGTCGAGCGTGAACCTCTTCCATCCGCACTTCGCGGCGTCGCGCAAGGCGTACGAGGGGTTGCTCGAGCTCTTGTCGCACGAGCTGTTTCACGCGTGGAACGGCAAGCGGATCGCGCCGCGGCCGCTGCTCGACGTCGACTACTCGCGGGAGGCGTACACGCCGTGTCTGTGGGTGATGGAGGGCCTGACCAGTCACTACGATCGGTTCGCGCTCCGCACGTCGGGCCGGATCACCGCGAAGAGCTTCCTCGACAAGGTGCTCGACGACTGGGCGCGCCTGCAGGCGACGCCGGGCCGCGCGCGCCAGAGCCTCGAGCAGTCGTCGTTCGATGCGTGGATCAAGCTCTACAAGCCCGACGAATCGAACCTCAACACGACGGTCAGCTACTACCTCAAGGGTGGCCTCGCGATGGTCGCGCTCGATCTCCACATTCGCCGCCGCACCGAGGGCGCGCGGTCGCTCGACGACGTGCTGCGCATGCTGTGGCGGTGTTACGGCGCGCGAAACGAGCCGCATCCCGACGATCTGCAGCCGATCTTCGAGGAGGCATCGGGGCTCGCGCTCGCCGAGGTGTTCGATCGCCAGATCCGCGGCACCGCCGATCCGGATCTCGCCGGTGAGCTCGCCCACGTCGGACTCGAGCTGCGCGCGAGCGCGGATCCCGCGCAGGTCACCGATGGCGCGACCGCGCTGTGGCTCGGCGCGACCGCCACCGGCACCAAGCTGACCGCGGTGTTCGATAGCGGACCGGCGCATGTCGCGGGTCTCTCGCCGGGCGACGAGATCATCGCCCTCGACGGCTTCCGGACGACCTCCGAGGCCGACCTCCGCAACCTCGCGGGCGCACGCAAGATCGGCGACAAGGTCGCGGTCGCGGTGTTCCGCCGCCATCGCCTCCTCGAGGTCCCCATCCACCTCGGGGCCGCGCCGCCAACCCGCTACGAGATCATCGGGATCGCCGAGCCCGGGCCTGCCGCCGCGCGCTACCAGGCGTGGCTCGGCGAGCTGCATCCGGGGCCGCAGTCCGTGGCGACGGTCACCACGACCGCACGCTGGGTGTGACAGCGCCCGGCGCCTGCTAGAGTACGGGGCCATGCGGTTCGCCCTCGCGCTGTCGTCCGTTCTCGCCCTGACTGCCTGCAACAAGAAGAGTCAGGACGGGCTGCCACCCGCCCAGGATTGGCAGGCCGGTAATGCCACACCGATGGGCAGCGCCGACAAACCGAGCGGCGCGAACCCGCACGCCAAGGCCGGCGTCGATCCGCATGCGGGCATGAACATCGGCGGCGCCGGTGCCAGTCCAGCCGACCCGCACGCCGGTCTCGACATGGGCAGCCCGCACGGCGGGATGCCGCCCGTGAACCCGAACGGCTCGGTCGACGTCACCCAGATGGGCCTGTCGTCACCCGATCCGAATCGCAAGGTCGATCCGTCCCGCCGCATCAAGGGCGTCCTCAAGATCCACGCGAAGGCGAAGGATCGCGTGAAGGCGGGCGGGGCGGTCTTCCTGATCGTCAAGAAGGCGGGTCCCGATGGCGTGCCGTCCGGACCGCCGCTCGCGGTCGACAAGGTGCTCTACCAGGACAACCTCGCGTTCGAGCTCACCGAGGCCAACGCGATGGTCGCGGGCACCGAGCTCGTGGGCGACGTCGTCGTCTCCGCGCGCTTCGATCAGGACTCCGACGCGCTGTCGAAGCAGCCCGGCGATGTCACCGGTCAGGTTCGCGTGAAGGTGCCGGCGGAGAACCTCGTGCTCATGCTCGACACCGTCCTGCCCTGAGCCTGTTATCGACTCGGCATGATTTCAGAAGCCGCCGCTGACGACGAGGCCCATGCCGTCGGGCGACGCAGTCGGCGTCACGGCGACGCTGCTCTCGCTGCTCCGCCTGGAGCGGCCGATAAAGAACAGCACGGTGCCGGTCGCGACCAGCGCGCCGCCGGCGACCATGAACGCGATCTGCTTGTTCTCGTGGCTCTGCCCCTTGGCCTCGAGCGCGCGGATGTCCTCGCGCCACTGCTCGGTCATCGGGTGATTCGAGATCTCGTCGCTGATCTCCTTGGCCTCGAGGCCGAAGTACACGCCGAGGCCGAGCGCGACCACGCCGGCACCGCCGATGCCGAGGCCGGCGAGCCGTAGCGTCTTGCCACCATCGGATGATGTGTCCTGCGCGGGCGGCAATGCCGGAATCCCGAGGCGCGCCTCGACGACCGGGTCGGGCGTGACCGACTCGACGGGCTTCTGCGGCCGGCAGACGTCGGCGTCGGTGACGCCCGTGTTACCGAGCTCGATCTGCAGCGTCTTCGCCTGCGCCGTCGCGTACGTCGCGCTCTGACCGGTCGGGTCCTTATCGAGGTACATGCAGAAGTACTTCAGGGACTCCACCGGCTTGCCGAGCTTCTGGTACTCCGCGCCGACGTTCGACAGCAGCACCGGCAGCGGCACGATCGCGTAGGCCTCGAGGTACAGCTCGATCGCGTCCTCGTGATCGCCCGCCTGGCTCTTCGCGATCGCCTTCTTCGTGAGGTCGCCGGCCTGCTGCTTCTGCGAGTCCGTCGGGGCGGGCTGCGCGGCAACCGTCCCGGCGATCAGCATCGACGCCATCACGGTCGCGAGGATGCGTCGAGGAATCCCCATCATCGGGTGATCCTATCACCGTTTCTGCGGGAACAAGCTCGCGAGCTTGGAGACCACCTCGTCGTGGACGAGGCCGTTTGACGCCACCAGGCCGCGCTTGTGCGCGAGCTCGCCGCGGTAGTCGATCGGCGTGCCGTAGAGGTCGGAGAGCCGGCCGCCGGCCTGCACGAGGATCGCCTCGGGTGCGCAGGTATCCCACGCCTTGGTCTTGGCGGCCGGATTGACGTAGAGGTCGTGGATGCCGAGCGCGATCAGGCAGAGCTTGACGCCCACCGAGCCGACGTTGATCTCGTCGGCGATGCCGAGCCGCTCCTTGATCCGATCGATGTCGGGACTGCGGTGCGACTTCGACGCGACGAGCCGGACGTCGCTCGCGGCCGCCACGCTCGACACGCGCAGCGGCTCGACCTGCGTGCCGACGGCGATCCAAGCGCCCGCCGGCGTCGCATAGAACATCCGATCGGGAACCGGCTGGTACACCACGCCGAGCGCGGCAACGCCGTCGCGCACGAGGCCGATCATCACCGAGTAGCCGTCCTCGCCGCGGATGAAGTCCTTGGTGCCGTCGATCGGATCGACGAGCCACAGCCGCGACCCGTCCTGCGCACCGGGCGGCGGCGGCAGCTCCTCGCTGATCACCGGATCGTCGGGAAACGCCTCGACGAGCCCGGCGACGATGATCTCCGAGCCGCGACGATCGGCAGCGGTCACCGGTTCGTCACCCGGCTTGAGATCGACGGCGATGCCGACGCGCTGCATCGCGAGCACCTCGGCACCCGCGCGACGCGCCAGATCCATCGCGACGACGAGCTCGTGGCCGAGCTCACCCGAGGTGCCAGGTAGAGCCATTTAGTTACTGCCGCCGTTCGGCCACAGCAGGCGCTTGGTGTCCTCGACCGATGCGACGCTGCGTCCGGACAGCTTGACGAGCTCGGCAGCGGCCGCGACGACATCGCCGTTGCTCTTGGCCATCTCGCCGTTCGGCAGGTAGAAGTTATCCTCGAGGCCGACGCGCACGTCGCCGCCCAGCGAGAGCGCGGCCATCGCGAGCGGCCACTGCTCGCGGCTGATCCCGATCACCTTCCACCGCGATCCCGCCTGCACCTGCTCGGCCTGGAACGCGAGGTGGCGTGCGCTCGCGGGGATCCCACCGAGCACGCCCATGATGAACGAGAAGTGAAACGGCGCCTCGATCAGGCCCATGTCGGCGAGCACGCGGTGCGAGTTGGTGTGGCCGGTGTCGAAGCACTCCATCTCGGGCTTGACGTTGTGCTCCTTCATCGCCTTCGCGAACGCGATGATGTCGTCGAACGAGTTCTGGAACACGAACTGGAACGCGAACTGCTTCTTGCTGGCGCTCCACTTCGCGTAGTTCATCGAGCCCATGTTGAGCGCGGCGACATGCGGGCGCTGCGCGAGATGATCGATGCGCTGCGACATCGGGCCGGCACCGCCGGTCGACCAGTTGATGAGCACGGGGCTGCGCGCCTTGGTCTCCGCCATGATCTGCGCGAACGTCTCCTTCGCCCAGGTCGGCGAGCCGTCGTCGTTGCGCGCGTGGATGTGCACGATCGACGCGCCGGCCTCGTGAGCGCGGCGGGCCTCCTCCGCGATCTCGACCGGCGTGTACGGGATCGCCGGGCAGTGCTTCTTGGTGGTGACCGCGCCGGTCAGCGCGCAGGACAGGATGACTTTGTCGTCGGACACGACGGGACAGTTGCGAGAACCCGGGACCCTGTCAAGCAACAGCTGGGATACTCACCGTCGTGATCCCGCTCGACTCTCCACGATGGCGCGACCTCCACGATGCATGTGGATCGGAGACAAGCGCGATCGCGTGCTGAAGGTCCTCGCGAGCTTCGGTATCGAGACGAAGGTTTCGCCAGTGAACGAGAAGTGGCTCCTGTCGGTCGTACTCAAAGCGTGAGTGCCGCGGGCTCGTCAGCGAGCTCCTCTACGCGATGGAAGAGCTGTTCTCTGGGTCGATCTCCAAGGGCATCCGCGCGAGTACGATCACGATCACGATCACGTCAGCGACACCGGCGAGCCTCGAGGTGCAAATTGTGTCGGCCCCACGGCCGTGATATGCGCCGACGATGCGAGTCCGAGCCCACCTTAATTCGCTGGTTTCTCTGCTCACGCTCTCGATCGCGCCGGCCGGCTGCACCGGGGAGGCGAAGGACAAGGCCCCCGCCGCCGCCAAGCCAGCGCCTGCGGTTACCGCGCCAGGCGCGACCACGGCCTCTCCTGTGCCCCCCGCACCCGCCGCGAGCCCCTCCGTGCCGGCGGTGGACGCCGCGATGGTCGAGCTCGACCTGTCGCCCGCCGACCCGGTCTGGGCCGGCTGGGTCGCCGAGGGCCCGGCGAGCGTGAAGGTGATGAAGGACGGGGTCAAGGGAGCCCGGATCGCCGGTGGCAAGCGGGACGAGTACTTCGACGTCAACTGGGTCCAGAAGAAGAAGGACCTCGCCGAGCTGAAGGCGAATCTGAAGAGGGGCGACGAGGCGTCGCAGGGCATGAAGCTCACGTTCGTGAAGGACGAGCCCGGCGTGCTCGAGTGGACGAGCGAGGCGTCCGGAAAGACGACCCATTCCTTCGTCATGCACATGACTGTCGACAATGTGACGATCACCTGCGGCAACAACTACATGGTCGGTATCGCGAGCGAGGCGATGCTCGAGCAGCACAAGCGGGCCTGCCAGTCGCTCAAGAAGAAGGGCTGATCCGATAAGCGGGATCGAACCCCGCATTCACGAAGCGCTCACGGCTTGGCGGGCGCGGGCTCGAAGCGGAGCGGGTAGGCGACGATGACGATGCCACCGCCCGCCGGCGCCGGAAACTGCATGGCCTCGAAGGCTTTCGAAAGACACAGCTCGAGCTCCGCGTTGCCGCCGGCCGACGACTTGCTGCTCGCCTCGGTGACCTTGCCATCGCGACCGATCGTGAACTTCACGGCGATCTTCGCCGCCAGCTTCGGGTCCTTCGTGAGCTCGCGCTCGTAGCAGAACCGGATGCGCCCCATGTGCCGGCGGACCACGCGCCGGATCATCGCCTTGTCGAGATCGCCCTTCACCGTGCTCTGGCCCTCGACGACGGTCGGCGACTTCGACCCCGATCCGCGCAAGTGGCCGCCCGAGCCGTAACCCGACCCGGTCCCGGAGCCGTGGCCGATCGTGCCGATCTTGCCGATGCCGATCGTGCCGTAGCCCGTCCCGCCACCGCCTTTGCCCGTGCCCTCGAGCTCGCCGCCATCGCAGGGATCGCCGGCCGCGGAGTCCTCGAGCGCCACCTGCTGCATGGGCTCCGGCGGTGGTGGTGGCGGCGGCGCCTGCGGCGGCTCGACGGCGGGGACCGGTTCGGCCGCGACCACGGGAGTCGGGTGATCGGGCGCGCGCGTGGCGCTGCCGCCACCACAGCCAAGCACCGCCACGAGCAGGAGGAAGCTGCGCATGCTTCGCTATACCACCGGTGCAGGCAACCCTCGACACCGCCGGCGAGGACCAACCGGCGTGAAGCGGTTCGTCACGATCGCGCTGGTCGCCGTGTCGATCGCGGCCTGCGCGAGCGGCGGCAGCGATCCGGCTCCGCCACTGCCGGCCGGTGCGCCGCGACTCCGGGTGATGACCTACAACGTCAACTTCGGTGTCGCCGGCGATCGCGAAGGTATCGACGCGATCGCGAGTGCCGCGCCCGACCTCGTGTTGCTGCAGGAGACCACCGAGGTCTGGGAAGCCGCGCTCGTCGCCGCGCTCGGCGATCGCTACCCGCACCACAGGTTCGCGCCGCCGAAGAACGAGTGGACCGCGGGCGGCATGGGCGTCTTGTCGCGCTGGCCGATCACCACGGTCGAGCAGCTCGACACCGACGCCGGGCCGTTCTTTGCGTGGCGCCTCGTGATCGACGCGCCCGGCGGCCCGCTGCAGGCGCTCGATGTTCACCTCCATCCGCCGATCAGCGATGGTGGCAGCTGGATCGTCGGCTACTTCTCCACGCGCTCGGTCCGTGAACGCGAGGCCAACGATCACGTCGCCCGCCTCGATCCCGCGCTGCCGACGATCGTCGCGGGCGACTTCAACGAGGAGGACGAGGGCGCGGCGATCGCGGTGTTCGAGCGCCGCGGCTTCACGAACGCGCTGCCGCGCTTCCAGCCCGACGCCGACACCTGGCAGTGGCCGGTCGGCGCGACGACGCTGCGGTTCCGCCTCGATCACGTCCTCCACGACAGGCACTTTCGCGCGGTTGGCGCGGCCGTCGTCGTCGGTGGCCGCTCGGATCACGCGCCGGTCTGGGCCGATCTCGTGCGGCTCTGAATCACGGTCGGGCGCGAGGTGTAGCGTGCAGCGTTACGGTCGGTTGCAGGGTGTCGGTCGAACCCGACAGACTGCTGGCCCAAGTCCGCGTGATTGCTTCGGGTCTATGTGGTCCTCGGCTTGCTGTACCCGGCATCATGAACACCTTCGTCGCTCTCCTCGCAGGCGTGACGGTCGCGGCATGTGCCGCCGATCCAACCCCGCCGCGCGATGACCCCGAGCCGCCGCCGACGCCGATCTCGCCGACCGTCGAGTTCCTGTCGCCAACCCAGCACCTGTCGCGCGCGTCGATCGCGCTGCGCGGCGTCCGGCCGTCGCTCGCCGACCTCAAGGCCGTCGACGCCGACCCCGCGCAGCTGCCCGCGATCATCGATCGCTACCTCGGGTCGCCGCTGTTCGGCGAGACCATCAAGGAGCTGCACAACGAGACGCTGCTGTTCCGCGTCGAGCAGCCGAACATGACGATGCCGGATCTCGGCGTCCTCGCCGGCATGACCGCGTCGCAGATGAACGGCAGCATCCTCGAGGAGCCGCTGCGGTTGATCGAGGACATCGTGATGTCCGATCAGCCCTACACGAAGATCGTGACGTCGGACTACACGATGGCCGATCGTGCGGTCGCCACGGTCTGGGGCCTGCCTCACGCGGGCGCGCCGAATGCGTGGGAGCGCACGCCGTGGCCCGATGGTCGCGGCAACGCCGGCATCCTGTCGTCGACGGCGCTGTACTTCCGCTGGCGCTCGAATGGCGACAACTACAACCGCGGTCGCGCGAACGTGATCTCTCGCGCGCTGCTCTGTCACGACTTCCTCGGCGCAGACATCGCGGTCGACACCACGATCGATCTGTCCGATCCCGATGTCGTCGCGAACGCGGTCGTCGCGAACTCGTCGTGCGCGGGCTGTCACCAGACGCTCGATCCGCTCGCGAGCTATCTGTTCCGGTTCCGCGGCAACATCGTGACCGCGAACATCGCCGCGTTCCCGGTTCCCTACTACACGCCCGAGACGGCCGATCGCTGGCAGCGCACGAACAAGCGCCCGCCGCTGTTCTTCGGCGAGGCAGCCGAGGGCCTCGCAGGGCTAGGCGCGCGGATCGCGGCCGATCCACGGTTCGCGCGCTGCGCCGCCATGCACTTCGCGAGCTACCTCAGCGAGGTCCGCGAGGACGACGTCTCGCTCGCGTGGGTCGCCCGCCTGCAGGCCGCGTTCGTCGCCAGCGGCTTCAACGCGAAGCAGCTCGCGAAGGCCGTCGTGCTGTCCGACGAGTTCCGGGTCTCGCACGACACCGACGCCGCGCTCGCCGACCACCTGGTCGGTTACCAGAAGCTGCGCCCCGAGCAGCTGTCGCGCGTGCTCACCGATCTGACGGGCTTCAAGTGGATGGTCGACTCGCCGCTGCGGCTGCGGCTGCCGTTCGGTATCGCCGATCTGCTGACCGGTGACTTCGTCGGCTTCCGCGTGCTCGCCGGCGGCATCGACTCGTTCTTCGTCACCCAGCCGGTGCACACGATGAACGCGACCTCGAGCCTCGTCACCCAGCAAGCCGCCGCAGCCGCCGCCGACTTCGTCGTCGAGCGCGATGCCGCCGCCGCGGCCGCCGACCGCAAGCTGTTCGTGGCTGCTGCGGTCACCGACACCGACGAGGTCAACGTTCGCGCCCAGCTCGTGCACCTGCACGGCCGGATCTTCGGCGAGCTCTTGACGCCGACCTCGCCCGAGATCGACGAGAGCTACGACCTCTTCCGCGAAGCGCTCGCCTCCGCCGGTGGCGGCCCGCGCCGCGCCTGGAAGCTCACCCTGACCGGCCTGCTCGCCGATGTCCGCAGCCTCTACTACTAGGAGACCGAGATGAACCGACGCGATCTACTCAAGTACACCGGCGCCGCGGGCGCTCTCGCGCTCCTCGCTCCTCGCCTCGGCACCGCCGGCGGCGTTCGCCACGCCACGGGCACCCCGCGCCGCCTGCTGATGGTGATGTGCCAGGGCGGCTGGGACACCACCTTCGCGATCGATCCGAAGGAGCAGGGCCCCAAGGTCGACGTTCCCGCGGGAACGCTGAAGCGCTACGGCAGCCTCGACATCCACACCAACAACGCCGCCGGCGGCTGGCCGAGCGTCGATACGTTCTTCACGAAGTACGCGCCGATCACCGCGGTGGTCCGCGGCATCTCGGTCGCCAGCGTCTCGCACAACGAGTGCGTGACCCGGATGTCGACCGGAACGCGCGACGAGTCCAACGCCGACATGGGTGCGATCGTCGCGAACGATCTCGGCAACGATCTGCCGCTGCCGTACCTGATCCTCGGCGACACCGCGTTCACCGGGCCGTACGCCGTGAGCGCCGGCCGCGTCGGTGCGACGAACCAGATCATCGCGCTGCTCGATCCGGCGCAGGCGTACCCGACCGGCTCGGCCACGCCATTCCGGCCCACCGGCGCCGAGGAGGCGATCCTCGCGAAGTTCGCGAACGCCTCGGTGACCCGGGCGCGCGCGACCCGCGGCTCGTCCGGCTACAACAAGCGCCGGCTCGACGACTACCTCTCGGGCATCGAGCGCGGCAAGAAGCTGCGCACCGTGCGCGATGGCTTCGGCGCTCGCGGCCGCACCCTGACGCTCGGGAGCCAGGTCGACCTCGCACTCGGCGCCCTCGAGCAGGACGTCTCGCAGGCGGTCATGCTCAACACCCGCCTGCAGTGGGACACCCACGATAACAACGACGCCGACCAGGCGATGTTCCACCAGACGACGTACGCCGGCCTGACGCGGCTGATCGACCAGCTCGCCACCCGGCCCGGTCGCGCGGCCGGTACCAAGATGATCGACGACACCGTGGTCGTCTGCTTCTCGGAGTTCGCGCGCACGCCGCGCCGCAACATCCGCGGCGGCAAGGATCACTGGCCGGTCACGTCCGCACTCGTCATGGGTGCGGGCATCCGCGGCGGCCGCGCGTACGGCGCGACCACCGCCGATATCCAGGGCCAGCCGATCGGCTTCGCGACCGGCAACCCGTCGGCCACCGGCAAGACGCTGACCTCGCAGCACTTCGTGGGTGGCGTGCTCGCGGCCTGCGGCGTCGATGCCGGCCAGCACCTCGCGGACCCCGAGGTGTTCGCGCCGTACCGCGCGTAGCTTCAGCCGAACGCGAAGCCGGGGATCTCGGCGAGATCCTCGATCACACGCGCCCGCGGATGCGCGGTGACGTACGCGCGCTCGTACGCCGGCGTGTGCTGCGAGACCACGAGGCCGACCCGCGCACCGAGCGCGAGCGGCATCGCGAGATCGAGCTCGAAGATGTCGCCGATCACGACGAGGTCCGCGAACGTCGCGCCCGCGGCGTCGATGATCGTCTTCAGGATGTCGTGGTACTCGCGGCGGCGCAGCAGCACCGGGCGCTCGAGGCCGGGCAGGGCGAGCTCGGCCGGCGCACCGGTCCAGCTGTCGTCGACGTCGAACTTGCGGGCGTGGCCGCGGACCCGCGACGTCAGCCACGCGCAGCCCGGCGTCTCGCGATCGAGCGCGGCGACCTTGCCGGCGACCGCGTGGGTATCCGAGTTCGTCACGATCCACGCCTCGCGCCCCGCGAGCTCGCGTAGTACCGCGCCGGCGCCCGCGCGAAACACGGGCCGGCCGAGCGTCTTGGCGTAGTTGTACTTGTAGAGGACGCTGCCGAGCAGGCGACCGCGATCTGCCGCGCCGTGGAACGCGTCGAACCGATCGAGGATGCGATGCGCGATCGGCACCATGCGGAGGTACGGATCGACGGTTGCCGGCGCCACCGCGCGTCCCATCCACAGAAACGGGTGCGCCGCGGGCGCCGCGATCAGGTCGGCCTCGACCTCCGCCGCGATCGCCATCACCTCGGGGTCGTTCGCGCGGCGACCGACCAGCGCGCACACGTCCTCGAGGTAGCCCACGCAGAACGGCCGACCCTCGGCCTCGGCGTCGGTCATCGTGCCATCGAAGTCCAGGGCGAGGACGGTCATGCGCGGGTTGACCCTACTACAAGCGACGAGGCACGCGCGATGCACGAGATCCGGTCATGCCAACGCACATGGATCATCAGATTCCCTACCGCGAGGAGCCGTACCCACCGCGCTTGCATCCGCGCTCGAGCTTGCCGGTCCTGTGGATCGCTGCCGCCGCGATGCTCGCGCTCCTGCTGTTCATCCTGCTGCGCAGCTGATGCGCGCACGCGCTCACTTGCTGCGCTGATCGTACACGCCGTCCCAGTCCGTGGGCGGGGGCGCAGCCGCGAGCACCTCGCAACGCGCGGCCATCACCGCGGCCGCCGGGTCGTTCGCGAGCTCGCCGAACAGCCGCCGGGCCTCGGCGAACTCGCGGCCGCGATACAGCTCGAGCGCGCGCGCGAACGCCGGATCCGTACGTCCGGCACGGCCGACCAGCTCGTAGACCGGCGCCGCGTGCGCGCGACCCTTGACCCGCACGAGATCAAGCTCGCGGAACTGGAATCGATCGCCCGCCGCCCGCACCGTCGCCTCGCCGACGAGGATGCCGACCCCGTAGTCCTTGGTCAGCGCCTCGAGTCGCGACGCGAGGTTCACCTGATCGCCGAGCACCGTGTACTCGAAGCGCGCCGTCGAGCCCATGTTGCCGACCGACATCGCGCCGGTGTTGAGCCCGATGCCGATCGCGACCGCGGGCTTGCCGGCCGCACGCCACGTGACGTTGAGCGCGATCAGCGCGTCCTGCATCGCGAGCGCGACCTCGCACGCGCGCGCCGCGTGATCGGTCATGTCGATCGGCGCGCCCCAGATCGCCATGATCGCGTCGCCGATGTACTTGTCGAGCGTGCCGCCCGACGCGAGCACGAGATCCGTCATAGGCGTCAGGTACTCGCCGAGGAACGCCGCGAGATCCTCGGGCGGCATCCCTTCGGCGAAGTTCGAGAACCCGCGGATGTCGCTGAACAGCACCGTCAGCTCCTTGCGCTCGCCGCCGAGCTTCGCCTTCGCCGGATCCGCGAGGATGCGATCGACGACCGGCCGGCTGACATATTGCGAGAACACCGCCCGCAGGTGCGCCTTCTCGCGCCCCTCGGTGGCCAGGCTCCCGATCGCCGCCGCCAGCAGCACGCACCCGGCCAGCACCACCGGCGCCGCGATCGGCACCACCGTGCCGCTGCCGAACAACACGAGCGCGATCACGACGTACACCGCGACCGCGGCGAGCGCGATCAGCGGCGGCATCCACGCATACCGGCGCAGCCGCCGGAGCTGCGCCGCGCACACGATCAGGCACAGCACGAGCGTCGCCCCCGCGCTCGCGAGCCAGCCCGTCGACGTCAGCACGTTCCCGGTCAGCACGTTCTCGGCGACCGTCGCGTGGAGCTCGACGCCATCCGCGACCGCATCGAGCGGCGTCACCACCTTGTCGCTCGTCGAATACGTGTGGCCGACGAACACCAGCTTGCCGGCGAGCGCGTCCTTGGGCGCCGTGCCGTCGAGGATGCGCGCCGCCGATACCCGCGGAAACTTGCCGCGCCCGAGCACGTCGAGCGGCAACGACGCGCCCGCCGACAGCGGCAGCTCGGTCGCGCCCGCCTTCAGCGTCGACGCGCCGGCGATGTACCGGGTATCGCGTGGCGTCCCGCGCTCGAGCAGCGCCACCGCGAGCCCGAGCGACAGGTAATGCCGCCCGCCGTACTCGACCGCCAGCGGCATCCGCCGCGTCACGCCGTCGTCGTCGCGCAGCGTGTTCACCGCGCCAGCGCCGAGCGCGTGGGTCGCGAACATCGGCAGCGAGTACTGCACCGCGCGCGCTCGGATCGGCCGCCGCGCTCCACCACCGCCGCCATCCGCCACCTCGCCGTGCCGCGCCACCGCGAGCCCCGCCACCGCGAGC
>JACCTC010000163.1 GCA_013812655.1 Deltaproteobacteria bacterium
TCCGGATCCTTCGTGAGGTAGAGGACGCGCTTGCCGGGGGTGAGCGCGAAACTGCCCTGCATCGTCGAGAGGTGTACCACCCAACCCACGCCCGCGGGCGAGGCGGTATCATGACGCGGTGCGCGTGCTGCTCCTGCTCCTGCTGGCCGCGTGCGACGCGCATCCGTCGCGGCTCGACGCGATCGTGGTGACGCACGGGCCCGATCCGACGCCACGCCCGCGCGGTGCCCGACCGATCGGGGAGCCCCGCGCCGAGAACCGTGACGAGCGCGATCGTGATCTCGACCGCAAGCTGCGCGAGGTCGCGTCGCGCGACGTGCCCGACGACACCGCGTCGGGAGGTGTCTCGCTCGCCAGCGTGCTCGGGAGTACGCCGGGCCCGTTCGGCTCGCTCGCCGCGATCAAGCCTGGGATGACGCGCACCGAGCTGCTCGCCGCGCTTCCCACCGCCCAGCGCGATGGCGAGCTCGTCTGGATCCCGACCGGCATCGACGGCGTCGCGGTCGAGCTGGCCTTCGATCGCACCGAGCGGCTGGCCGAGATCGTCTATCACGTGCCACTCGCAGCACGCCCGCTGCTCGTCGGCGCCTGGGGGGCACCTGCTCACGAGACCAACGTCTGGTTCGATCCGACGCGCGGCTGGCGCGCCCGGCTCGGCGAGGATCCCGTCAACGGCAAGATCGAGCTCGCGATCGCCCCATACCGTCCGTTCGCCGACGTGATCGGCCGCGGTCCGGTCCGGATGGCCTCAGCGACCCGACGCCGATCCTCGGCGCCAAGGTCGCCGACGTCGCGCGCCGATTCCCGCGGCTCGACGAGGCAGGTCCCGAGGACGCCGAGCTGCTGCTGTCCGCCACCGACGTCTGCGCCGAGCCAACGCGTCTCGTCACGCGCACCGCTGACGGTGTCGTGACCGGCCTCGAGCTCCACCAGTGCTACGACGGCTGGGACGTCCAGCGCCGCGCCGCCCTCGCCGCCATGGAGCAGCGCTGGGGCCGCGCCACGCCGACGCGGACCGCCGACGATCGCCTCGTCTTCGCATGGACCATCGGTAACCGCCGGCTCGAGGCCGAGGACATCCATGACGGCCACGACGGCACCGCCGCCTGGCAAGTCACCATCAAGCCCCGGTAGCTCGAGCAGGAAAGCTGTGACGCGCCGGTGTCCTGCCGCTCGCGCGGATCGCGTGAGCGGCCCGCTCGCCGGGTGCTCGCTACACTCGCGCCGAGAGGCCTAACGAACCCGTGCAATCGAGAAGTAGTTGCGCTCGACCTCGAAGTTTTGCGTACCGCCGAACGACTGCTCGCCGGCGAGCTGACTTAACACGTCGCAGCGGAGCCGATCGTTCGCGGCGAGCGCGATGACCGAGGTGACGATGCTCGAGTCGGTGCCCAAAGGGCCACAGACGATCGTCTGGGCTCCACCGACATCGTTCTTGACCAGCATCAACAGGGTACATCCATTGTTACTGCCGGTCCCGTTCCAGAGGACCGTGCAGGTGGCCGTGTAGATACCGTCGGAAGACGGAGTGAATGTGCCGGTGAGCGGATCGAACTCGTTGTTCGCATCGAGCTCTTCGAGGGGAAAGATCGCCGGTTCTGGGATGTTGAACGCGGCCATCTGTGTGTTGTTCTTCTTCGCGACGACTGCGGAGCGTCTCTCGAAGACCGCAACCCGCCCGTCGAGGCTGGCGAAGTTGGCGTTGAGATCGGAAGCCTTCAACACCTGGCCGGCGCTGAACGACGTCGGCACCGCCGCAACCGCGACCGAGATGCCGGCCAGAGCCAGCGCGATCACGCCGACGCCAAGCTGTTTCTGACGTCGAGACAGCTCGAGATCGACGACCACTACTTTGAGTTTCATGACGGTTCCTTTGCTCAGGGCTCGAGCACGCACTGATCGAGGTTGGAGGTGTCGAGGACACAAGGGGCGATCGCTGCATCGGCAGGCAGCGTCGAATCGAGGTTGCAGGTTGCTAGCGTGGCGACGAGCGCGATTAGGGCTATCAGCATGTACAAGGGTCGTGTCGTCATCCGCGTCCTCCGGTTTGCGGTTTGTTGGCCTTCAGGTCTGAATGGGATCCGTCACGCAGCTGCTGTCGGGCGGTACGAGCGCCAGGTCAAAGGGTGCGGATTGTGAGCATCGGGCCGGAGTCGCGTCGCCATTCGCATCCGCGCCCGCGTCTCGAGCTCCCAAGTTAGAGTCAAGATTGCAGGCACAGAGCGCCAGTACTGCAAACGAGGTTCGGTTCAACACGAGCGGTTTTCCTGTTTCATCAGCTTCGTTGAGATAGTCTGTTGACCGGCGAGTAGAGTACGAACTCCATTGCTGGCTGTTGTACGCTGGCGTCCACTCAGAACCGAGCTGTGAGCGAGGCTGTCCAGCCACCATCACGAGTGGGTGCGAGCACCACGGTCTTCTGCTCTGTCGCGTAGCTTGGCGCTACGAAGTAGATCACCACCGCCGTGAGTGCAGCAGCGCCGGTGATCCCCCAGGAGATGTTGATCAGATTCTGATCGCGCTCCACCTTGTCGGCATCGGCCTGAGTTGCATTGGGGTTGTTCTTCAGATCCTTTTCGGCATCCAGGCCGATCTTGGTGAACACCAGCGCGCTGATCAGCCCAACGCCCGTGACGCCCGCGGCGATCTTGGAGCCTAGCGGGATGCGGCGCTTGCGAACGACGTCAAACTGCTCCGCCGGCGGCTGAGGCGAGATCGTGCGTGGCGGCTTCTCGACGGTGGCGGGGGTGCCGTCGGGATTCGTAGGCCCGTTCGCCGCATTCCGCTTGCGCTCTTCTTCGGCACTGCGCTCCGCCTCCTCAAGAGTCTTGACGTAGCTGTCTGCCTTGGCGCGCAGGTCCACGGCTGCCGTCGACTCGGCGATGTACTTCTTGTAGTACTCAATCGCCCGCTTCGCGTTGCCCTCGAAGCGATACGTCTGGGCGATGTTGTAGATGGGGAGGGGCTCAGGGCGAATGTCGTAGGCTTTCTGGAACTCGGCGCGTGCCTTTGGATAGTCCTTGTTCTTGAAGGCGAGCTCGCCGGCGTCCATCGAGTCGTCGAATGGATCGGCACGCGCCATGCTCGGAACGGCGATGAAAGCGAGCAGGATCAGACAGCGAAACGCATTGGTCATAATGCCCTCTGGGTGGATTGAATTGCCACGGATCAGTCGCCGACCGGACCGCGAGGGTCTTGACCGTCACCGACAGGTTTGCGTTCCTTTGGCTGGGGTGAACTACCGCTGCCAGTGGTCGATGTGGCACTGCCGCCGCTGGGCACGGCACTACCGGTGTTTTGTACGGCGCTGCCAGGTGGCGCTGCACTGCCATTGTTCCGTTTGCCACTACTCCCGCCCTTCACGCCGCTGCCGCGGGCTGAAGGCAGCGTGCGCCCGCTGCCCAGAGCGACGTCGCTCGAGCCCGAACCCGCCACAGATGACAACGCCACCGGCGCAACCTGTTCGCTGTCGGATGTTGCAGCATCGGCAGCGACCAGGGTCGCATCGGGACTCGTGACGACCAAATCCGGCGACGACGTGTAAGCAGTACTGCCCGCGTCATTACCGCCACGGCCTGCGTCATGACCGCCACGGGTCGCGAACACGGTGATCACGATGGCGGCTACAACGGCCACGATGCTCACCGCGATCAAGCGCGCAGAAGACTGCCGAGCCGGCTTGTCGAATGACATCGCGGAGGCCGCACCGCCGAGCGTGGTCTGCAGTGCCATCGCCTTGCCGAATCCCGATGGCGCAGGAGCTTCGGTGCTAACTGTGGGCGGAACGGTGGGTGGGACGGTGGCTGCCAACGGCACCACCGACAACAGCTGCTCTTCGACCGCGGAGCGCGCCGGCTGCTGAATGCCAGCCGACATCACGCGCTCGATTAACGACATCGCGGCGCGTGCACGCTCCGGTGCAAACGGCACCAGTTCGTGTGCAAGCTGGGCGACGTTGTCGAACCGCTTGTTGCGATCCTTTTCGAGGCACTTTTCGATCGCGCGCACCAGCGGCGCTGGCAGGCCAGCACGGACAGTCCCGATTGGCACCATCGGATCGCTCATAACCCTCAGCATGATCTCGGCGATCGTCTCGCCGTTGAACGGCAGTGAGCCGCTGAGCAGCTGATACAGGATCACGCCGATCGACCAGATGTCCGCGCGCGCATCGGCGCTCCTGGCCGACCGCATCTGCTCGGGTGCCATGTACGCGGGCGTGCCCATCGTCTGCTGCGTCGCCGTCGGGCCGCCCGCGGCTTGGACCTTCGAGATGCCAAAGTCGAGCACCTTGACGAGCGGTCGCCCGTCGGGCCGCATCGTCAAGAATAGATTTTGTGGCTTGAGGTCGCGATGAATGATGCCGTGCGTGTGCGCCTCGGCTATCGCCTCACAGGTCTGCAGGACGTACTCGACCGCATCGGACACCGAGAGCGGTCCTCGAAGCTCGAGCACCTGGGACAGATCGTGGCCCTCGAGGAACTCCATCACGATGTACGGGACGCCGTTCGGCAGCCGGCCGACGTCCATCACGTGACCGACGTGCTCGCTGCGCAATCGCGCTGCGGCGCGTGCCTCCCGGAGAAACCGATCGATCGCCGTCACGTTCACGGCGACCTCTTCATGCATGAACTTGAGCGCGACCAACTTGTCGAGCTCGCGGTGGCGTGCGGCCACGACCACCCCCATGCCGCCCTGACCGAGAATCTTCGTGACCTCGTATTTATCGGCCAGTACCTCGCCGACTCTCACCGGTGCCCCCATACCGCTTTCCTCCTCAAAGCCAAGGATGTCATCTGGGTTGGGGACACGTTCAAGCCCTAGATGACGAAGAACGACGGCGATCCATCACGGGGGGGATGTTCGGGACTTTCTCGAAGGTTCCATCGGCATCATTTGGGTCTGGCGGCACGTTCAACTCTAGATGACGGACAACGACGGAGATCCGTCACGGTCGGGCTTAAAATCGTTGGAAAGCTCGGCTAACACCCCGTTAAAGGCGTGAGAAGTGAACGTATTTGTGTGCAGTTGTTTCTCGCGCCGATCCCTCCGCCTCGATGAGCGGTCTCCCAGCAGGGCGCCGGGCGACCGTTTTCTGACGCGTTGGCTCGACTTCGCGCTGTCCCGCCCGCGCGCCGGCCGCTGTCCCTTCGCCGTCCGCGACAACTTCTGTATGACCCCCCGATGATGCGAGCTCCCTACGTGCGGCTGCACGTGACCACCGGCGAACGCCGCGCGACCGCGGCGGATATCGTCGCCAGTGTCGGCCGCGAGATCGCGAGCGGCGCGCCGTGGCCTGTGCCCGTCCTGCGATGGCAGGCGGATGGCCGCTGGTGCGGCTGACCTGGTGGATCACATCCTGCCGGTGGTCGCCGACTACCGGCAGTGGACGCTGTCGTTCCCGCGGTGGTTGCGCATCCGCTTACTCCGCGACAAGGCGCTGGTCTCGCAGGTGCTGCTCGTCTTCGTGCGCGTCGTGGCTGGGTATCATCGCCGCCGCGCGCGTCACCGCGGCATCGCCGGCGGCCAGACCGGCGCGGTCACCGCGATCCAACGGGTGGGCTCGTTCGCCAACGCCAACTTGCATTTTCATACCCTGGTCCCCGAGGGCGTCTGGCACGAGCTTTCCGATGGCTCGCTTGGCTTTCACCCACTGCCGCCGCCCACCGACGAGGACGTCGAGAAGATCACCGCGCGCATCGTGGACAAGATCCGCCGCCTACTCGCGCGTCGCGACGGCGATGCGGTCGACGACGAGCCCGACGCGCTCGCCGATGCCCAGGCCGAGGCTGTCCAGCTGCCGATGTCGCT
>JACCTC010000177.1 GCA_013812655.1 Deltaproteobacteria bacterium
GCACGGCCGTGAACGCGTCGCCGCACGCAGCGCCATCGCCACCGCCGCCTCCGAGCAACGCCGATCTGGCCCGCGAGGTCGAGCTCGTCGACACGGCGATGGCGGCGCTGCGTCGCCACGAACCGACGGCCGCGCTCGCCGCGGTCCGCCTGCACGCCACCGAGACCGCCGGGCGCGGCCAGCTCGCCGAGGATGCCGCGGCGATCGAGATCGAAGCCCTCTGTCAGCTCCGCGCTCCTCGCGTGGCCGCCCGGATCGACGCGTTCGACGCGCGGTGGCCACAGTCCGCGCAGCGCTCGCGGCTCACCGCCACCTGTTCAAGCTCGGGCCGAAATCGCTGAGTCGAAGGCGGCAGCCAACCATGTTGGCATTTGGCGATGTTCGTAGGCAGCGAACGGGCCCTTGGCTGCCGTCCGAGTCCCGAATCTGGCACGTCGGGTGCTGGAGTAGCGCTTGTTGAAGGGCCTCCCGTTCTTGCTCGGCCTGTGCGCTTGCGGCGCCGATCCTGAACCAGCGCCGACCACGCAGATCGTGGAGGTCGCCAGTTTTCCGGCGACCCCGGTGGGAGCACTCGATCTGGTCTTGCAGATCGACGATTCCAACGGCACGGCAGACCATCAGGTCTCGCTCGCGAACGGCATCCTGTCATTGCTCGACGCGGTGAGCTGGGATGGTGGCTTGCCAAGCCTTCACGTCGGCGTGGTGACATCGGATCTCGGAACGTCGGGATCGCTGGATCCGGAGAACCCAGGGCCGCCCGTCGGCGCGCCAGGCCAAGGCGGCTGCGCTGGCAATGGCAAGAACGGCGCGAGCAACTCGCCCGAGACGATCATCGGCCCGTACCTGATCCACGACGAACCACCGTCGCTGTTGCTGCCAAACTATCGCGGCTCGCTGACGAGTGTGCTCGGCCAGCTGCTTCGGGTTGGCTCGACGGGCTGTGGCTTCGAGCAGCCGCTCGCGGCGACCCGCCGGTTCTTCGCGCGCAACCCGCTGTTCGTCCGCCCGGAGGCGAGCCTCGCGATCATCATGCTGGCCGACGAAGATGACTGCTCGATTCGCGATCCCGCCTTCTTCTCCTCGGACGAGGCGGAGCTCGGTCCGCTGACGTCGATGCGGTGCACGCGCGAAGGCGTCGAGTGCGACGAATCACTAACGGAAGTGGGGGCCAAGACCAACTGTCGGGCGCGACGCGACTCGCGTTACGTGGAGGACATCGATGTCTCGAGGACCTTCTTCGAGGCCCTGAAAGCCAGGCCCGATCAGCTGACGGTCTCTGCGATCGTTGGCCCGCCGGCGCCGGTCGCGATCGAGCTCCGACAGATCAACACCCAGATCGTGATCTCGCTCGCGCACTCGTGCGTGCGGCAACCGACGGGAAGGGTTATCGCGGCTAACCCGGCCGTCCGGATCGCCGAGCTGGTCGGCGAGTTTCGCAGTCGCGGCGCGTTGACGTCGGTCTGCGACGACGACTTCAGCCCGCAGCTCGCGCACATCGGCATGACGATCAAGCGATCGCTCGGGATCGCCTGCATCGACGCCGCAGCGCTCGCCGATGGCCGCGCCGCGCCCGGCGTGCAGCCCTCGTGCGAGGCGCGAGACGTCCGCGAAGACGGCACGCCGACAGCGCTACCGCGGTGCCCCGCAGCGCCAGGCGTTGACTGCTTCGAGCTCGTTGCCGACCCGCGCGCTTGCCCGGAGACCGCGGAGCATCTGCGCGTCGTCATCAGGCGCACGCAGCCTGCCGCAGCCGGCACCCGCGTCGAGGTTGATTGCGAGGCGCCGCTGCCTTCGACTTCAGGGTAGTGCACACGGTAGGAGCACGCTCCTACCATGCTAGGATCGCGGTGCGATGGCGATCACGGAGAAGATCAGCGTGGCCCTCGGGCGCGACGAGCTGCGGCTCGCGAAGCGCGCTGCGGAGCAAGACGGCGTGAGCTTGTCGGCGTTTGTCACGGGCGCGGTGCGCTCGCGGATCGAGGAGCGGCGTCGGCTGGAGGCGGCGCGCGCGGTGCTCGCGCAGTTCGCCCCCGAGGAGCTACCGTCTGCCGGCGAGCAGCGCGAGCTGCTGGCGCTGTGGTCCGGCGGACGACCAGCGGGACCCGCGCGGAGCCGCAAGCGGGCACGCAAGCGGTGATGGTCGGCTTGACCTTCGATACCGGCGCGCTGATCGGCCTGGAGCGCCGCCGTCACGCGATGCGCAAGGTGTTCGCGACGGCGGTCGAGCACGGCGTACCGATCGTGGTCCCGACGGTCGTCGTGGCCGAGTGGTGGCGAGGCGGCGCGCACGAGAAGGAGCGCGCCACGATCTTGCGCACGGTGCGCGTCGAGGCTCTAGGAATGCAGCTGGCCCGCCTCGCCGGCATCGCGGTGGGTCTCGTTCGCGGGGCCGCGACGCTCGATGCGATCGTGATGGCATCGGCATCGCTCCGCGGAGACATCGTGTACACGTCCGATCCCGACGATCTCGGCGCGCTACGCGACGGTGTCCCCGCGTTCGCCGACGTCCGGATCCTGGTGGCCTGAGCCGCCCGCGTGACATGGTCGCCGCGCGCGAGCGGCTTCCGACGGCGGTCAGCGGGCGCTACACTGGAGGCGTGGAGACGCTACGCGAGCTGGCCGCACGGTACGTCTGGTGGCAGGCGCCAGACGTCACGCTGGCGCGCCGCGAGCACTTCCTGTGTCAGCTGATGACGCTCGGCACCGCCGACGACGTGCGGACGGCGCGGCAGCTGCTTGGCGACGAGGCGTTTCGCGATGCGCTGAGACACGCGCCGCCGGGCGTTGTCGATGCCCGCTCCTGGAACTTCTGGCACCTCGTCCTGTTCGGCGAGTCACCGCCGCCGCTCCCCGAGCGGCCCCTGCCATGACGTTCGTCCCGCGCCTCGATATCTTGCCTCCCGCGCAGCGCGCGGTCTGGCCGGAGCTCGCCGACGTTCCTCGCACGTTCGTGCTCTATGGAGGTACCGGACTCGCACTTCGACTGGGCCATCGCGCTTCGATCGACTTCGATTTCTTCGCGAGTGCGCCACTCGAGCACGAGGTTCTCGAGCGGCTGGCGTTGGTCCGCGATGGCATCACCGTCCAGCACGGTCCATCCGAACGCACCGTGCTCGTCGAGCGCGCAGGCGCGACGGTGAAGCTCTCGTTCTTTGGCGCCCTGCCATTCGGCCGCGTCGCCGAACCTACGGCCACCGTCGACGGGGTGCTGCGGGTGGCGTCGCTGCTCGATCTGGGCGGCACGAAGATCAAGGCCTTGCTCCAGCGCGTCGAGGCCAAGGATTATCGAGACATCGCGGCCCTGCTCGCGAACGGCGTGGCGCTGACCGAGATCCTGGGCGCCGGGCAGGCGCTGTTCGGTACCGGCTTCAACCCGCTGATCGCGCAGAAGGCACTCTGCTACTTCAAGGGCGGCGATCTCGAGTCGCTCGATGCGCTGACGCGTGACCTGCTCGCGACGCACGCCGCACAGGATCTCGACATCGCGCTACTGCCACTCGCCGCAGCGCGCGTCGATTAGCGGTCAGCCCATCGATTCGCCGGCATCGCTGTCGTCGGCGACGGGCGCCTCGCCCTTCGCGGGTGGCAGCTCGCGGGGCGGCAGCAGCTCGGGCTCGATCTCGACGGGGCACGCCATGAAGATCGCGGCGTCGAGCTTCTTGAACGCGCGCTTCTTGTACCAGCCGAGCGCACGCTCGTTGTTCTCGGCGACCTCGAGGACGAGCGCGTTCAGCCCGTGGACGCGGGCGATGTGGTGCAGCTGCTCGAGCACGAACGAGCCGACGCCGCGCCCGTGGTACTCGGGATGGACCTCGAGCTCGTCGACGAACAGCGGCCGCATGTCGCGCTTCTCGAAGTACCGCGGGTTGATCCAGTTGTCGGAGCCGATCACCTCGTAGCTGCACTCGGCGTACGCGACGATGTCGCTGTCGATCTCGAAGACGAGCTGATCGATCCCCTCTTCCTCGTAGATCTCCTCAAAGCGGTGCTTGCTGCGTGGACGCTGGAACTCGACGGTCTCCGCGTTGACGTCGCGGAAGCTCACCTTCAAGAAGTCCCAGACCCGGTTGATGTCGCGGCGCCCCATGTGGCGCACCGTGAGCATCGGCCCCGCCGCCTTCTTCTTCTTGTCGTTGCGACCTGGCTTCGCGACCGACTGCGGCAGCGGAGTCTTCGCTGCGGTCTTGCGGTTCGGGGGCTTACGGGCCATCGGGACGGCAAGGAAACCGCACCCGGACCCGGCGCGGCAAGCTGCTCCGTCGAGAAAACCGCGGCTTGCTTGATCGAGGCAACCCCCTCGGAGCTCCGCGGGTATGATCGGCGCGTGCAGGTATCCCCGTTCGACGAGCTGACCTTCTTTCGCGCGATCGCGAACAGCGGCGCTCGGGCGGTCCTCATCGGTCGTCAAGCATTGATCGCCCTGGGCATGCCCGTCATGACGAGCGACTACGACTTCTGGATCGCGGGCGACGACATCACACGATTCAATGACGCATTGAGGCCGTTCGAAATGTTTCCAACGCGATCCCCCGAGGAGGCGCGCGCGAACGGGCGCTACATCGTCGAGGGCGACGAACACGTCGATGTTCTCGTCGCGAAGTCGGTCAGCACGATCGACGGCGACATGGTGCATTTCGACGAGGTGTGGGGGCGGCACGTCCGGCTGACGATCACAGAAGGCGTGACCATCGCATTGCCTTGTATCGACGACCTGATCCGCACCAAGCGGTTTGGCGCTCGCCCCCGCGACGCCGATGACATACGCTGGTTGGAGCGATTGCGAGTCGACCAGCCATGAGCTCCGAACCCCGACGGATGACACCCGAGCTACGAGCCGAGCTCGATGCGTGGGAGAACTGTCCGTTGCCGCCGGCGGAGTTCGAGGCGCGTGTTCGAGCACCTTGGACCGAACGCGAGACCGAAGACTTCGAGGAGCTCGTCGGGTGGTTCAGGCGGCGCCATCCGGGCGCACTCGAACGGCTTCGAGCGATCCGGCACCGGGTGCAGATGCTGCGGCAACGCGCGCGCTGAGCGAGTCGCTGTGGAATCAGCGCGCCGGCGGCACGCGCGCGATCGTGTGGCCCTGCTCTCGATCGCGCAGCGCTTCGACCCTCGGCAAGTGTTTGTTCATGGAAAAGGATCGAAGCAGAGCGTGGTGCACTCGCCGTTGACTTGGCTGCGATCCTCGGGGACCTGCTCGATGAACGCGGACTCGACCGCCTGCAAAGGTGCCAATGTTCGTCGACGCAAAAGGGAAACGTCTGACGCGGTTCGGTTTGGCTCACATCGTTCGTCGCTCCGTCAGCGCAGCGTCGGGGTTCAGGCGGACTCGTGATCGTTGAAGCTCCACAAATTCGCCTCGAGGGAGCGACTGCTGGAATCGCAGCTAACGGCGGTGCCGGCGGTGGCTGCGACCTCATGGGCGCCGACGCGACCCCCAATTCGATTCCAGCCCCCGCACCGAAGTGCACCGATCGCGCCGCAGGTAACGGCGCTACCGTTGGTGTGCTGCCCGAGTCTGGACAGAACTATTGCACGACCGGTGGATTTTGCGTCGGACCGAAGATGGGGGGCGGTGGAGGTGCGGTCGGACGCGCGCGTTTCGTGTCGCGTAGCGGCGAGTTCGAGACAGTCGGCACACCGGTCCTCAGTGCCGCTACATCAAAATCGACGCTCGTGCCGCGCTGAGGTTACGAGCCGACGCGGGCCACGAGGGCCTGGGCCTGCTCGACGAACGCTGCCCGGTGATGGCGGTCGAACTCGGTCCAGGTCGCGAACGTGCTCGGATCGGCGAGGTCGACGAAGATCTTGCCGTGGAGGTGATCGACCTCGTGCTGGTAGGTGCCAGCCTTGAGGCCGTGGACGACCTCGTCGATCGGCTTGCCGTGGCGATCCCAGGCCTGACACCGGACGTGGACGCTTCGCTTCACGCGGCCGCGCAGGTTCGGGACGCTGAGGCAGCCCTCGTAGTTGTCGAACAGCTCGTCGTCGACGGGCGTCAGCACGGGATTGACGAGGATCGTCAGCGGGATCGGCGGCTTGTACGGGTAGCGCGGGTTGTTCCGGACCTCGATCGCGCAGATCCGGATCGGCGCGTAGACCTGGATCGCCGCGAGCCCCGCACCGTCGGCGTCGCGCATGGTCTCGACGAGGTCATCGATGAACCCCTGGATCTGGGGTGTGACCAGCTCCTCACGCGAGACGTCGCGCGCGATCTGGCGAAGCACGGGATGACCGATCTGGGCGATCTTGCGGATGGCCATGCGCGGACTCTAGCAGACCGCGAACGTCGGGTTACAGGCTCGGTTAGAGCCTGATCTTCCGCGCGGCTACGAGTTGCGAGTATGGTCGCGCCCCAAATGAGCTCAATCTCGTCTCGCCTGCTCGTATCGTTCATCGCGCTCGCTGCGTCCGCTTGCGGAGGCGAGGGAGGCAGCACTGCGCCTGACGCGACGGTCTTCCAGGATGCGCCGCCGCCGCCGCCCGGCCTCACCGGTCTCGGTCAGAAGTGCGTGCCCGCGATGATGGGCGCCGACTGTCCGGCGAACGCGGACGTCTGCGTGAGCGTCACCGCGGGTGGCGCCGGGTTCTGCACCCCGCTCTGCGTGGCCAATGGCAGCGGCATGACGAACGCCCAGGGCCAGTTCACGACGGTGACGCCGGCGCCGAACACCGCGACGTGCACGGGCGCGTATACCGGCACCGTCGGCATGGCCGCGTGCCTCGCGCTGCTCTCGTACACGCCGATGGACATGCCGCTGATGGCCAGCAAGAACTACACGGGCATCAACATCGCGTGCGTGATCCGCTGCGGTGCCGGCAACACCTGCGATACCGGGCTGACCTGCAACACGACCTTCGGCGCATGCTTGCCAAACTGATCACGGGCGTCGTCGCGCTCGCGCTGATCGGGTGCGGCGGCGATGACGGCGGCGGCGAGACGCAGCCCGACTCGAAGGTCTTCGAGGACGCACCGCCGATGCAGATCGATGCACCGGTCTCGACGCAGATGGGCATCGGCCAGCCGTGTACGCCGACGGCGGGTGGTGGTGCGCCGCAGGGCGACTGTCCGACGGGCTACGAGTGCCTGATGCTCAACGGCGGCAACGGCAACTGGTGCTCGAAGACGTGCACGCGCGGCACGGGCGATCAGTGCTCCGTCGGTTACGTCGGCCCGGGCATCGCGCAGTGCATCTTCGACATCATGACGCCGAACAACCCGACCCGGCAGTTCTGCGGCGTCATCTGCATGGACACCACGGGCTCGTGCCCGGCGACGAAGTGCGACGGGATGTGCGCGGGGACGCTGACGTGCAGCGCGAACCTCACGAACATGGGCGGCATGGTCACCGGCAAGGCCTGCTTCTAACGAGCTTGCTGGGCATCGGCGCCGATTGCCTGCGCGATCGACGTCAGCCCGGCGGCACGTACCTTCGCGGCGAGCTCGCGATGGATCCGGCGCGGCCACGCGGGCCCGCCGTAGATGAAGCCGGTGTAGCTCTGCACGAGCGTCGCCCCGGCGCGGATCCGCTGCCACGCGTCGTCCGCGGTCTCGATCCCGCCGACCGCGACCAGCGTGACTCGATCACCGACGCGAGCGCGCAGCCGGCGCAGCACCGCGAGCGCGCGATCCTTGAGCGGCGCGCCCGACAGCCCGCCGGCACCGAGCGCCGCCACCTCGTCGGCGGGCGTCACGAGCCCGGTCCGCGCGATCGTCGTGTTCGTCGCGATGATGCCGTCGAGCCCGAGCTCGAGTGCGAGATCGGCGACCGCGTCGATATCGTCATCGGCCAGATCGGGCGCGATCTTGACGAGCAACGGAACCTTGCGCAACGGCGACGCGCGGTCACATGCGTCACGCACGCCGGCGAGGAGCGGCCGTAGCTTGTCGACCGCCTGGAGGTCGCGGAGCCCCGGCGTGTTCGGCGAGCTGACGTTGACCACGAGGTAATCGGCGAGCGGCGCGAGGCGCTCGGCACTCGCGGTGAAATCGGCGAGCGCCTCGGACTCGGCGACCCGCTTGGTCTTGCCGATGTTGACGCCGACGGTGCCCTCCGCGCGATGCGCGAGCCGCTGCGCCGCGGCCACCGCACCATCGTTGTTGAAGCCCATCCGGTTCACGAGCGCCCGGTCTCGCGGCAACCGGAACAGCCGTGGCTTCGGATTACCCGGCTGCGCCTCGGCGGTCACCGTCCCGATCTCGACGAACCCGAAGCCGATCGCGAGCAGCGCGCGCACGCCCTTCGCGTCCTTGTCGAAGCCGGCCGCGAGCCCGAGCGGACCGGGCAGGTCACGCCCGAACGCCTTCACCCGGAGCTCGTCGGCGCGCGGCGCGAACATCCAGCGCAGCATCGCCACCGCGCCGGGGAGCGCGACGAGCGCGCGCAGCATCGCGAACGACACGCGGTGGGTCCCCTCGGCGGGCAGCCGCTGCAGCACCAGCCAGTAGAGGAAGCGGTACATGCGGGCGGCCAAGGGGAAGCGCGCCAGCGGACGCTGGCGTCGCGGGGCCGACGATAGCAGCCGGAGCTCAGCGCGCGAAGCTCATCACGGCGCTCGGACGATGCGGGCGGCGATCGCGCTCGGTATACGCCTCCTCGAACTCGGCGGGCGTGAACCGCAGACCGAGTGGAGGCGGCGGATCGATCTGGATGAACGCGTTGTCGCGGATCCGCAGCGCGCGGATGCGGGCGAGCACGGCGTCGGGCGAGGTCGCGCCTTCGGTACGGCCGAGGATGGCGACGGCCGCATCGAGCGCACGCGGCGCGACCGGGATGCCGCTCTCGTCGGCGACGCGGAACTCGCACGCGATCAGCGCGATCCGCGCGATGCCCCATGACGGGCTCGTGATCGCAGGCCCCAGGCTGTCGAACATGCCCGCCGCGAGATCGTCGTATGCGCGGCGTTCCATCGAGCGCTCGCTGCTCGGACGCACTGGCGGTGTCTGCTGCGCGATGATCCGATCCATCGTCTCGATCAGCTCGGCGGCGAGCTCGCCATCTGGCTTGAGCTCGGCGGCGGCCTTCGCGTACATGTGCGCGTCGACGTGGCGGCCCTGGCCCGCGAGCGCGCGCGCCATCGCGTGAAGCCCGACGAGTCGGGTCTCGCGCTGCTTGTCGCCGATCAGCTGCTGCGCGATCTGTTCGCACTCGATGAATTCGCCGAGCCGGTAGAGGCTCGTCGCGAGGCCCCCGAGGAGCTGCGGGTCCGTGCTGCCGAGCGCGAGAGCCTGGCGGCCGGCGTCGGCGGCGACCGCGTCGTTGTCCGCGCGGATCGCGGCGTTCGCGAGGCTGACCCAGTCCTCGGCGGACCGGAACCGGTACGCGGCGTAGCGCAGGATCGCCACGGCGTCGACGAACCTGCCGGACTCGACAAGCACGCGTCCGATCAACCGCGGCGCGTCGGCGCGCTCGTGCGGCGACAGCACGCGGATCGCCTCGAGGCCGCGGCCGATGCGGCCGAGCGCGACGGCAAGGCTCTGCGCCCGCTTGCCATTGCCTGGCTCGACCGCCGCAGCCCACCGCAGGTGCTGCACGGCGATCGCGAGCTGGTCCTTCGACGCTGCATCGAGACCCGCGTCGAAGGCCGCGTTGCCGTCGAACGGCGTCACGATGTTCGCGGCCTTCCACTTCGGCGCGAGTGCGTCGAGCAGGCCGGCGCGCTCCTTCACGGTTGCCGCGGTGAGCGCGCGACAGGCGGCCGCGAAGCCATCGGCCGGGCGGCCGGCGGCCATGAGCCCGTGCGCGACCTGGCTCCACGGTGCGGCGCAACCAGCGGGATTGGCCATCGCGGCGAGCCAGTGCACGTCGAGCTGGGCCTGGCGAGGTGCCCCCGCCGCCGCCGCGGTCGACCACGCGAGCTGCACGGCGCCGGTCTCGATGGCGCGTGCCGAGCGCGCCATCAGATATGCCGTCTGCTCGTACTGCGTCGGATCGGCAGCGAGATCGTGCGCGAGCCGCAGCTCCCAGCCGATGCGCTCGTCGCCGCGAAGCAACCGGTGCACCGTCGGCAGGCCCGCGATCATGCCGGCGAGGTACGCGCCGTGCTCGGCCTCGAGATCGAGCGCTCGCTCGATCCGCAGGAGCCAGGTATCGAGCAGCCACTCCGGTGCCGCGCCGAGCCGATCGACGAGCCGGAGCAGCGCCTGGATCGCGTTGCTATCGATCTGGTAACGCGAGCGCCGCACGAGGTGCAGGGCCTCGGTCGCGATGTGGCGGTACGCGCCGGCGATCGGCGTCGGTGGCCCAGACGCCGCGCTGAAGTAGCTCGCAAGCGCGACGCCGAGCGCGAGCATCGCGCCGCCTGCATGCGCGTCACGATCGCGCGCGGGCGGAACGATCGCGGTCCACCATTCCTGCGCGAGCGCGTCGGCAGCCTCGAGCGTGTTCGCCGCCGGTCGCGCGAGCCGCGCGAGGATCTGCGCGGACGTGTCCTGCACGGCGGGTAGCGCCGCGACCAGCTCGCTGAACCATGCGGGATCGAGCGCGATCGGCTTGCGCTCGCCGAGTGCACGCCGCACGACGCCGCTATCGAGGCCGGGCACGAAGTCCGCGAGGTCACGCGCGGCATCACGGGCGAGCGTGGTCGCGCCGAGTGCCAGACGTCGCTCGAGAATCCGGATCCACTCGGCGGCGGACCGGGTCGCGGCGAGCCGGAGGAGCCGGTTGATCTCGGCTTCGAGCCGGCTCTGACTGCGCCGCAACTGCACGCTCTGGATCTGATCGAGCGCCTCCTCGAGATCGCCGGTGAGGATCAGTGCCTTGGCCGCGGCGAGCCGGGCCTTGCCGTCACCGAGGACGCCCGCGCCATCGAGCCCGGCGCATTGCCAGTACGCGATCGTCGCCTGCTCGGGACGGCCGATCGCGAGGAACGCCTCGATCAGCATCATCGCGTCCTCGTCGTCGGTGATCCGCCCGCGCGTGAGCCCGGCGATCACGCGACCGGGGTCACCGCGGTGGTGGCCCTCCCACGCGTACGCGCGCGCGAGCAGGCCGGCGTCGGTCTTCCAGTGCGCGATTCGCTTCTTCGCCCACGCGAACCCCTCCTGGACCTGCGCATCGTCGGGCAGCCGCGACATCGTCTCGTCGGCGAGCTCGATCGCCTCGGTGATCCGACCGACGTCGAGGTGCGCGAACGCGATCAGTAGCGCGGCGTGATGCGGTGCCTGCCAGTCATTCGGGGGAAGCTTGCCGGCGGCTGCGCGATCGAGGACTTCGCGACACCGATACTGCGCCTCGGCGAAGGCCTGGCCGGGCCGCCCGACCTGGCGCAGCCGCCGCACGCAGTCGAGATGCGCGGCGCCGAACTGGGGTGCCGCGACCGTCGCGCGATCCGCCCACCGGTAGCTCTCCTCGCGACGCCCGACCTCCGCGAGCTGGAGCGAGTAGTTGTGGCAGGCATACGGGTTCGCCGGCATCAGGCTCGCGGCGATGCCCTGGTGACGGACGCCCATGTTCTCGATCGGGCGGTCCGCGGCGAACGGTTCGCCCCACACCGAGAGATGCGGTTTCGCGTACATCGGGGCGTCGGCGATCACCGGCAGGATCGCGCGGCGCGCGGTGTCACCGTCGATCAGGCCGGACACGTAGCGGTTGCGACGCGCGACCGGATGCGTCGGGTCGAGCGCGAGGATCGCGGCGTCGAGCGTGCGTGCACCATCGCGCGAGAGCTCGGCGAGCACACGCAGGTACGGGATCGCGACATGTGCTGGCGGCTGGCGGATCGCCACAGGCAGCTGCGCGAGGGCCTTGCCGCCGGCGAGCTGTGCCTCGACCTTGCTCAGCCGTTCGGCCGCACCGCGCAGATCGTCGAGCGTGAAGTCGGCGAGCGCGAGCACCGGTGGCAGCCGTCGCGTCGCGAGCCACTGCGCGAGGCACTGGTCGAGCTGCTGCGACAGCGCGAGCTCGGGGCTCGAGCTCCAGCCATCCGCGGTGCCATCGGGACGGCGCGATCGCAAGACGGGCGGGGCAGGGCGCGCCGGATCGATCGACAGCTCGAACCACAGCACCTCGTGGCGCCGCGAGATCCGGAAGAACCAGTCGATCGAGTCCTCGACTGCCGGGTGGCGCGCATCGAGCGGCTGCCCGGCGTCATCGAGGAGTCGCTCGTCATCGTGATCGCCGAGCGTCAGGATCGGATGCCGCACGAGGTGATCGAAGACGATCACCGAAACGAGCCTCACGAGCGCCGATGTCACACCCCCGACGTCCGACTCGCTCTTTTTCGGGCCCGCAAGCGCCGCGGACACCGTGAGGGTGCTGGCGAGGAACGTGGCGCGGTGCGGGTACGGAAGCGGACCCATGGACTCGCCGAGGATACGGCAAGGAAAGCGCCCGCCTAGGCGGCGTGGAGGGTTTCCGACGGGGAGCCTCCGTTCCCTCGCTCACGAACCCCGCCCGGGTGATAGGCTAGCGAAGCGCGCCGACGAGGTCGTCGGTTTCCGCGTCCTCTCAACCATCCGCTGTCTGGCTGAATCGTCTAGGAGACCGTCCGTGGGAACGAAGCTCTACGTTGGCAATCTGAACTACAACACGACCGAAGCGTCTCTCAGGGAAGCCTTCGGTGCCAACGGACGAGAGGTCACGAGCGTGTCCATCATCATGGATCGCGAGACCGGCCGCCCGCGCGGCTTTGCGTTCGTCGAGATGGCGACCCCCGAAGGCGCGCAGCAAGCGTTGCAGGAGCTCGACGGTCAAAACCTCGAGGGACGCATGCTGCGGATCAACGAGGCGCGCGAGCGCGAGCCGCGTGGCGCAGGTGGCCCGCGATCGTTCGGTCCACGCCCCGGCGGTGACGGTGGTGCTGGCGGCTACGGTGGCCCGCCGCGCACCGGCGGTTTCGGAGGTCCTCCCGGAGCACCTCCCGGTGGCGGCTACGCAGGCGGTGGCGGTGGCACCGGTGGTTTCGGCGCGCGTCCGCCGGGTCCTCCGGGTGGCTTCGCGCCGCGTCCGCCGGGCGCGAACTTCGGTCCGCCGGCCCCTCCGGGCGGTTCGGATGCGCGCCGCCGCAAGAAGGAAGGCGATCGCGACCGCGACAAGGGCGGTGCGGACCGCGGCAAGAAGGCGCGCAAGCGTGGTATCGACGACGGCGATTGGTAGCCGCTCTTCCCGCCTTCATCACCGCGCAGCTGCCGGCCGACTTTCGCGAACATGACGTCGCGGTCGGCAACGAGCGGATGCATGTCCTCGAGTGGGGACCGCCCGACGGCAAGCCGGTCGTCCTCGTCCACGGCAACCCGACGTGGAGCTTTCTGTGGCGCAAGGTCGTCGCCGCGGTGCTCGCACGTGATCGCGGACTACGGCTCGTCGCGCCGGATCTGATCGGGCTCGGCCGCTCGACCAAGCCCGCGACCACGCGTGAGCACACCCTCGAGCATCACGGTGCGTGGCTCGGCACCGCGCTCGATGCGCTCGTCCCCGGGCCCGGGAGTCGATCAAATCTCCAGGCCCGGTCCCTCCATTTCCGGCCGGGGCCGCTCGTGATGGCGGCCCAGGACTGGGGCGGCCCGATCGGGCTCCTCGCGATGGCGAGCCGGACCGAGCGGCTGCGCGGGCTCGTGCTCGGCAATACCGCCGTCGGGCCACCCGCCGCCTCGTTCAAGCCGACACTGTTCCACCGGCTCTCGAACATCCCGATCGCGAGCGATCTGCTGTTTCGCGGGCTCGGCTTCCCGCTCGGCGTGCTGCACCTCTCGCAGGGCGATCGCAAGAGCATCCGCGGCGACGTCGCACGCGCCTATCGCTGGCCGCTGCGCGATCGCAAGGATCGTGCTGCGCCGCTCGCGCTCGCGCGGATGGTGCCCGACTCGCACGACCGCCATCCGTCGGTGCCCGCCCTCGAGCGCACCGCACAGCTGTTCGCGACGATCGACGTGCCGATCGCGATGGTGTGGGGCATGCGCGATCCGATCCTCGGCCGCGTGATCAATCACCTCGCGCGCGTGCGCCCCGACGCCACCGTCACTCGCACCGAGGCCGGCCACTTCCTTCAGGAAGAGGTCCCCGACCAGCTCGCTGACGCGATCGTCGAGATCGCGGCACGCGCGGCGTGGAGCTGAATTGCAGAAGACCGTGTTCGCGGTGGCGGCGGACGAGGCCGGGATGCGACTCGATCAGGTCGTGCCGCGTCACGTCCCCGGGCTCTCGCGGCGCAAGGCGCGGGCGGTGATCGACGAAGGCGGCGTGTTCGTCGATCGCACGCGCGTCAAGGTCGCGGGTCGGCTGGTGCGCGCGGGGCAGCAGATCGAGGTCAACTACGGTGGCGCGGTCGAGCGAACCGAGCCGCCGCTTGCACCACGTGTGGTCCACGTCGACTCGCACGTGATCGTCGTCGACAAGCCGGCGGGCCTCGTCACCGCGCCGACACCGGAGAGTGATCGCGGTGACCTTCTCGATCAGCTGACCGGCACGCACGGCGAGGTCTACCTCGTCCATCGCATCGATCTGCCGACCAGCGGGCTCCTCGTGTTCGCGCGCACGCGTGACGCGAACAAGCGCCTCGGCGATGCGTTCAAGGCGCACGATGTCGATCGCGAGTACCGCGCGATCGCGCTCGGGGCAGTCGCCACCCAGACGATCGATCGCCCGGTCGGGGATCGGCGCGCCGTCACCCATGTCTCGACGCTCGAGACGTTCGCGCACGCGACGCTGGTCGCCGCACGCCTCGAGACCGGGCGCACGCACCAGATCCGCATCCACCTCGCGGGCCTCGGTCACCCGGTCGCGGGCGACACCCAGCACGGAGGTGAGACCGCGCGGACATTTCTGCCGCGCGCGCCTCGCCTCGCCCTCCACGCCGCCGTCCTCGGGTTCACGCATCCCGCCACCGGCGAGCGCGTGCGGTTCACGAGCGAGCTACCCGACGAGCTCGCTCGCTACGTCGATCGTCTTCGCGACTTCCAGGGCGCCGGTTAGCCGCCCTTCTTCTCCATCTTCGGGTCGGCCTTCGGCGCGTCGCCCTTCGGCGCGTCGCCCTTCGGCGCGTCGCCGAGGAGGCCGAGCTGCGCAGCCATCGCCATGCCGTTACGGAAGCGCCAGACCTTGGCGATCTTGCCGTCCTTGACGTGGATGATCTCGGCGTACTGGCCCTGCACCGGCTTCTTCGTCGCCTTCATCGGGCCGAGCGGCCCGGTGTTGGTGCCCGCGAACGTCCCGAGCACGACCACGTAGTCGCCCGCGGCGAACTCGCCCTGGCTCTCCATCTTGAGGTCGGGGAACGCAGCGAGGAACATCTTGGCGCCGGCCTCGATGTCCTTCTTGCCGACCGCATCCTTGTCGCCGGCCTGATCCGACTCGACGGCGTCATTCGTGTAGAACGCCATGTACTCGGCGGACTTCTTGCCAGCGAACGCCGCGTTGGCCTTCTTGACGAGCTCGAGGTTCGCCTTCTCCTTGTCGTCGTCGGCGGCGACCACGATCACGGGGGCGCCCTCCATGCCCTTCTCGATCGCGGCGCGCATCTGGACTTCCTTCGGCACGAGGCCGAGCTGGCCCATCATCGTGCCCGGATCCATGTAGGCCCACTCCTCGGTCGCACGGTTCTCCTCGTTGATCGCGAGGCGATGGAAGAACAGTACGCCGACCTTCTTGTTGGTCGCGGGCACCTCGCCCATCGGCGTCTTCATCGGGCCCTGGTGCGTGCCGGTCATCAGGTGCACACCGAACACGTTGCGTCCGTTGAGGAGCACCATCTGCGGCTCGAGCTTCATGTCCGGGAACGCGACGCGGTTCGCTTTGAACATCTCGATCAACGCGTCGGCGCCAACGACCTCGGGACCGTCGGCCTGGTGGCCCTTGTACTCGCTGGCGATGCAGTTGCCTTTGAACTCGTCGAGTTTGCCGGCGTTGAGCTGGCCGACGCACTCCATGTACTTCGCGACGAGGTCGGCGCCATTCTTGGTCGCTTCCTTCGCGGGCTCGGCAGCGGAGCCCGCGCTGCCCATCGCGCCACTGCCCATGGCGGTGTCGCTACCGGCTGCGCTGCCGGCCATCGTGCCGGTGCTACCGCCAGCCGGCTCCTCCTTCTTCTTCTTGCAGCCGGTGGTCGCGAGACCCAGACCCAACATCACGACGAGCATCGTTCGCATCTTCATAAGTGATTCCCCTGGTTGAAACGTTGCGAGGGTTGCACCGGGCAGGGATCGCACGCAACGGCGATGCACGCCGCATCTGCGAGGCAATGTGCCCCACGGTGTCAGCGGATCGCGTCGAACGTCCAGGCTTTGACGACCTCGGAACGTGCCGCGAGCTCGTCGAACACCCCCGTCATTGCCGGCAGCATCGCGAGCGCGTTCCACGCCTCGAGCGACGCCGCGGTGATCACGATCGAGAGGTCCCAGCGCGCCGCGCTGTCGTCGGCCGGCAGTCCGATCACGGCATCGGCACCGGCCGACGTCAACTGGGCGTGGAGCAGCTCGGCGAGCTCGCCGCGCGTCGCGACCTCGTCGTCGCGGAGTTTCACGAAGCAGAACCGCTGGATCACGGTGCGATGGTAGCGAGCAGGTAGGTCGGCGCAAGGTCCGCGCCACGGTCATCCCATCGCGAGATGCCCGCGAGCAGGGCGGCGTCGATGCCGGCGCTGCGGGCGCCCGCGATATCGGTCTCGAGCTGGTCACCGACCATGACGAGGCGCGCGGGCGGCAGCGCGAGGCGGCGTGCCGCAGCGAGGAACAGGTGCGGCTCGGGCTTGCCGAGGCGATCGAACACGAGGTTCGCGCCGGGAAACCGCCGGGCGAGCGCGGCCTCGATCAGGAGCGCCATCGCGCCCGCCGTGAACCCGAGCTCGCCGCCGCCCTTCGGGTAGACGAGGTCGGGGTTCGGCAACACGAGCGCGGGCCGCCGCCCGGCCTCGACCGCACGCACGATCCCGGACAGCGCGAGCTCGATGCCATCGAGGAACGGCGTGCCGGCGTCATCGCAGATCGCGACCGCGTCGAGCTCGATCGGCGGGACGAGGTCGATCGGGACGCCGCCGCCCTCGCGCACGAGCGCGAACGAGTCCTCGGTGCCGAGCACGCAGGTCCGCGCGCCTACCAGCCCACGCTCGCGGAAGTAGCCCGGCAACAGGCTTCCCGACGTGATGATGCGGTCGCCCTCGATCGGCAGCCCGAGCGCTGCGAACCGCGCGACGTAGGTCGCGACCGACCGCGAGGCGTCGTTCGTGACCACCGCGTACGGCTTCGCGCGGCGGACCAGCAGCTCGATCAGCGCGGCCGCGCCCGGCAACGCCCCGCGTGCGTCGACGAGTATGCCGTACGCATCGAGCAGGATCCCGTTGTAATCCTCGACGAGGGCGGCGATCGAGACGGCGCGCGGTACCACGCACGCACCATACAACGTCAGGACGGGGTGCTATATGCCGGGGATGCGGCCGTACCTGGAGCTGCTCCGCCACGTCCTCGAGCACGGCGAGCGCCGGACCGATCGCACCGGTACCGGTACGATCTCGCTGTTCGGCGCGCAGACGCGCTACGACCTCCGTGAGGGGTTCCCGCTCGTCACCACGAAGAAGGTGCTGTTCCCGGCGGTGGTCCGCGAGCTGCTGTGGTTCCTGCGCGGCTCGACGAACATCAACGACGACCTCAAGCAGCACACGCCGATCTGGGACGCCTGGGCGGACGAGCACGGCGAGCTCGGCCCGATCTATGGCTATCAGTGGCGGCACTGGGGCGCGACTGGTGACGACCCCGGCATCGATCAGATCCGCGAGGCGATCGCGACGATCAAGCGTGATCCGATGTCGCGGCGGATCATCGTCAGCGCGTGGAATGTCGCTGACATCCCGAAGATGAAGCTGCCGCCGTGCCACGCGTTCTTCCAGTTCTACGTCGCGGACGGCAGCCTCGACTGCCAGCTCTACCAGCGGTCCGCCGATCTCGCGCTCGGCGTGCCGTTCAACATCGCGAGCTACGCGCTCCTGATGGCGATGGTCGCGCAGGATTGCGGGCTCGCGCCGCGCTACTTCGTGCACACCCTCGGCGACGCGCACATCTATCAAAATCACGTCGAGGGCGTGAAGACGCAGCTCGCACGCGAGCCGCACCCGCTACCGAAGCTCGTGCTCGCGCCCAAGCCCGTGCTCGAGATGACCTTCGAGGACATCGCGCTCGAGGGCTACCAGCACCACCCGTTCATCAAGTTCCCGGTCGCGGTCTAGTGACCCCGGCGGCCGACGCGCGCGACCAGGTGATCGGCGGCGGCTCGTGACAGGCCGAAGTCGTCGAGCTCGGCGGCGAGCTGCTCGGGCGTGCCGTGGCCCGCGACGTAGCCGTTGAGCCGGGCGGCGACGGTCGAGTTCACGAACACGTACGGGTTGTAGCGGGCAAGCTCGGCCATCAGGACCGGGTCCTGACGCAGGTGATACTTCTGGTGATAGTCCTCGGCGAGATAGAACCTCGCGCCGGAGATCACCGGCGTCTCGACGAGGATCCCCTTCGCGGTGATCGTCGCGCGGCTCGCGAGCGCGTCCTCGAGCTGCACGCGGCCGTGGGCGAACACCGCGGCCATGTACTGGCGGCTGTGGCTCCCGCGCTCCGGCTTGTGGCTCGCCCAGAACAGCTCGAGCAGCGCGGGATAGGAGATCACGCTCGGATCGAAGTCGAGCTGGAACGCCTCGGTGTGGTCGCCGAGGTTCTCGTAGCTCGGATCGGGATCGGCACCGCCCGCGTAGCCGACGCGGGTACGGACGATGCCGCGGTGACACCCGAACCGGGCGTCGGGAGTCCAGAATCAACCGAGCGCGAAGGTCGCGGTCTCGGTGACAGGCTGGACCGCATCGAGCGGCAGGCGATCGAGCTTCATCGAGACGGGCTGCATCGTTGACCTCACATAACCGTAGCAGCCGACTCGCGCGCTGACCACGCGGCGCCCTTAGTTCACGATCGAACGGCGCAGGCGTTCGATCCGGTACTTCACGCCGTTCTCGTCGCCGATCGCCTCGCCTTCCCACTTCTCGTCGCGGACAAAGCCGAGCGTGTCGAGGTCGGGGATCACGACGTCACATCCAAACCGGCCCTCGATGCGGGTGAGGTAGATGTAGCGAAGCCGCGGATCGACCAGCGCGCTCTCGAACAGTCCGGCACCGCCGACCACGAAGATCGTCTCGACTCCCGTGAGCGCGAGCGCCGCGTCGAGCGAGCCCACTGCGATCGCGCCCTCCGGGAGAGTCAGCGCGCCGCGGGTCACCACGACGTTGAGGCGGCGGGGCAGCGGCTTGCCCGCGACTTCCTTGCTCTCCCACGTCTTGCGGCCCATCACGATCGCGTTACGGGCGCCCTCACGAACCGTCGTCGACGTCACCCGCCGGAAGTGCGCGAGATCGCCGCGCAGCCGCGGCCACGGCAGGCCCTGGTCCTGGCCAATGCCCCAGTCGAGATCCGCGGCGACGACAACGTCGAAGGTCACGCGCGGACGCTAGCATGCCGATCGTGTAGGTTCGCGGCGTGGCGACGCTGAGCTTCACTCCCAACCTCGAGCGACACGCGTAGTGGCGACCGTCGCCGTCGTCACCGGAGCTGGCCGTGGTCTCGGGCGCAAGATCGCCGAGCGCCTCGCGCGACGCGGCGTCCACGTCGTGTGTACCGATGTCGACGAAGGCGCCGCGCGCACGACCGCGGCCGTCGTCGATGGAACCGGCATCGGCCAGGATGTCCGCGATCCGGACAGCCATCGCAGCGTCGCCGCCGCGGCGCAGCAGCTCGGAGACCTCGCGATCTGGATCAACAATGCCGGCGTGCTCGCGGTCGGTGACAGCTGGGACATGGACGATGCCACCGCGCGGCGCCTCGTCGAGGTCAACCTCCTCGGCGTGATCTGGGGCTGCCACGCCGCAGCGGCCGCGATGAACCGCGGCACGATCATCAACATCGCCTCGATGTCGGCGCTGGTTCCGGCACCCGGGCTCGCGGTGTACGGCGCGACTAAACATGGCGTCCTCGGCTACTCGCTGTCACTCGCCGGCGAGCTGCGCCGCGCAGGGCGGCCGATCACCGTGAGCTCGCTGTGCCCGGATGCGATCGCGGGCGACATGACGAACGCGGTGGCTCACGACGCGTCGGCGGGCCTGCTGTTCTCGTCGGGTCAGCTGCTCGGTCTCGACGAGGTCGCCGCCGCGGCCGTCGAGCTCGTCGATCAGCCCAAGCTCGTCCGCACGCTGCCGGCCTTTCGCGCAGCGCTGATCCATCTCCTGCGGCCGTTCCCGTCGATCGGGCTGCCGCTGCTCGAGCAGTTCGCGAAGCTCGGTCGCAAGCGCCAGCGCTGACGGGCTGCGTCAGTGCTGCGAGACCAGCTGGCGGAGCTGCCACGCCTGGAGCTGCAGGTGGTGGTGCGCCTCGCGGGTGCGCCGCCGCATCGTGCCGCCCATCGCGCACGCGCCGACGATGAGCCCGGTCACGTAGAGCACGCCGACCACGATCGTCGCGCTCTCGTAGCCGCCGAACCCCGGCGCCGAGAACAGCACGCCATTGGTGTCGACCGACATCGTCGGTGTCAGCGCGCCGAGATGTTCGAGTGCGAGTGGTCCGAGCACCGCGACGATCAGCAGCACGCCGATCGTCCACGCCGACCCGAGGATCGAGAACTTCGGCGTGAGCACCATCGCCATCGCGAGCACGGCCGCCACGCCGGGCGCGATCAGCAGCGGCGAGAACGTGACGGAGACGAAGGCGACCACGATCGTGTTCGCGATCACGACGAGCCCGGGCCGAGGGATCGCCGCGAGGTTCGCGTGCATCAGCACGACGAGGGTCACGAGCAAGAGCGCGGTGAGGATCGCGATGTTCGCGGAGGCCGGCGGCGCCATCCACCACATCAGCGGCGTGAATGCGAGCGTCGCCACCAGTGCCCAGATGCCTGCCTGCGCGGTCGCGCGGGCGGTGCTGACCTCGGCGGCCGCGATCGCGTCGGCGACGTCGCGCGGTGTGTGCTTCGGCGGCTCCAGCATCAACCGGCCGATCAGCTCCGGCGGACCGGGGAGCGTCGGCGCGAGCGCCATCGCTGCAGCGGCCTCGCGCATCGCGGTCGCGCGCTGGTCGTCGCTGTCGCCGGCCTCGAACGCCGCCTTGGCCTTGTCGAGGTGCTCCTGCGCGAGGTTGACGCGCAGTGCGAGATCGCGATCGCCGTCGAGGTAGCGCTGGACGCGATCACCGAGCTCCCGGGCGGTCGGGAGCCGCTCGTCGCGGTTACGCCGTGTCGCCTCGACGCACAGCTCGTCGAGCTCGGGCGGGATGTCGCGCGATGGTGCTCGCACCGACGGCCGCGCATCGCGACCGGCGACCGCGCTGCTGAGACCGTCGAAGCCGCGCGGATGGAGCGGCTCGCCGGCGAGGATCTCGAACAGCAGGCAGCCGAGCGTGTAGACGTCGCAGCGGCCGTCGATGTCCGCCTTGCCCTGGACCTGCTCTGGCGCCATGTAGCCCGGCGTGCCGATCGCGGTACCCGCCGCGGTCGCGTGCTCGCCGCTGCCGCTGCCGACGTCCGCGAAGTCGCTGTCGTCCTCGTCGCCGATCACCTTGGCGACACCCCAGTCGAGCACGTAGACCTCGCCGAAGTCGCCGAGCATGATGTTGTCGGGCTTGAGGTCGCGGTGGACGATGCCGCGCACGTGTGCGAACTCGATCGCGAGGCAGACCTCGGCGAACGCGCGCAGCACGCGCTGCAGCGGAAAGCTCCCGCGATCGCCGCCGGGCCGCTCGAGGATCTTCGCGAGCGTCGTCCCGCTGAGCTTCTTCATCACGAAGAACGGCAGCCCCTCGGGGTCTCGGCCGATCTCGTGCACCGGCACGATCGCAGGGTGCTCGAGACGTCCCTGGATCGAAGCCTCGCGCATGAACCGCTGGATCGCGCGCTCGCTCGGATTTGCCTTGCGCATCCGCTTGATCGCGACGTCGCGCTGGATCTGCTCGTCGCGGGCGCCCATGACCTCGCCCATTCCGCCCTTGCCGATGCGCCGCGCGATCTTGTAGCGACCACCCAGCGCGCTCGCCATCGGCAGGTCGATCCGATCGCCGACTCCCGTGTCGTCGACGGTGACCTCGGCCATGACGGTCAAGTCACCTTGCTCGCTGCTCATGGCTCCACGATACCCGGAGATCGGCCACGCACGCGGTGCTGCTCCGCGGATCGGGTCCCGCTTGCCAGCGTTCGGCTTCGCTGCACGTCGGTCCCGCTTGCCAGCGTTCGCTGGCTTCGCTGCACGTCGGGTCAGCGGGGCGCTTCGAGAATCAGGCGCGGCTTCTGATCGAGGCCCTTGAGCCAGGCCGTGCCGGTCGCCAAGATCTCGACGGTCACCCGAGTGCCGCCGTCCTCACCTGGAATCAGCTCGGTCGACTGGATCTTGCAGAGGCCGGTGTGGCTCTCGCTGGGCGTCGCCACGACACACGACCAGTTCGCCGCGGGCTTCGCGTCCTTGACGATCGCGGTCGCAGTCCAGCTGCGCTTGTCGAGCCGCACGCCGAGCGTGCTGCCGACGGTGGTGTCATCGCCGACCTTGACGCGGCTCTCGACGAGGCCGGCGGCGGGCGCCTTGACCGTGGCAACTTCGACCTTCGACATTCGCTTGAGCTCGCGACGCGCACGCGCGAGTTGCTGATCGTAGTCCGTTGGATCGTCGAGGTTGACCGTGCCGTCCTCGCCGACAACGACCGCGGCTTCACCGGGCGCCTCCTTGACCTTCGCTTCGAGCGCGGCGATGCGCTTGAGCAGCGCCTCCTTCGAGCCGCCTGCCTTGTAGTGGATCGAGAACAGCTGCTCGCCCTTCGCCACGTCGCGCTTCTTGGCGATCGTGATCGACGCGACCTTGCCCTGCACCGGGGCCGTGATCTCCTCGAGAACCGGGTGCACGAGCGTGGCGATGTCGGTCGTCGCGTTCGCGGCCTTCAGGGGTGGTTCCGGCGGCACGACGACCGGCTGCGGCGGCGTCACGACTGCTGGCGTCGCGTCGGGCGACGGTGCGGTCACGACCGGTGCGGTGACGACCGGCGTCTTCGGATCCTCGGGCGTCGGCGTTACTGGCTGCTTGTCGCGCGCGAAGAACACCCAGCCAAGCGCGAGCCCACCACCGAGCATGACCACGAGGGCCACGAGGCCGATGACCAGCTTGAGGCCACCGCGGCGCGGCGGCGCGACCGGCAGCGGCGCGCGCAACAGCCCGGATGCTTCACGGTAGCCGCCCGGTGCGCCGGTCGGGATGTTGCGCACCGAATCGCGCTGATCGTGCTGATAGGTCGGTGGATAGCTCGCCGGTTCCGTCGGGTCGGGCGTGGGGCGGAATGGCTCCGACCGCGGGTATGGATCGGAATATGCGCCGTACGGCTCCGGCCGCGGGTACGGCTCGGAGTACGCGCCGATGCTGGACTGATACGGGTCTGCCGGAGGAGCGCTGTTGTACGGATCGTGATGCGGGTCGGCGTACGGTTGGGAGTGCGTGGGCGGCACGTACGGCGCAGGATCCATCGCGTCGTCCGACGCGTAGCCGAAGCTCTGCCGCGCCGGCGGCTGCCCTGGCATCGGCGTGTTCCGGATCGGTGCGTCGGCCGGCACGACCGCGTAGCCGGTGCTCGTCGAGCGACCGCCTGGAATGGGTCGCCCGGGGACCGGCGTGGGTCGCGACGCGGGCATGGCTTGCGACGGTCGCTCCGAGGGCATCGTTTGCGACGGCCGCGCCGGAGCCATCGCTTGCGACGGAGGCGGCGTCGGTCGCGCCGGAGCCATCGCTTGCGACGGAGGCGGCGTCGGCCGTCCCGGCGGCTGGCTCGGTCGCGCCGGAACCGGTGTCGGGCGCGTCGGTGTGCCCATCATCGTTCGCGACTGCGTGGGTTGCGCGGGTTGCGAAGGCCGCGTGGGTACCGGTGCGTTGCGCGACGGAACCGGGGTGTTGCGTGACGGGGCGGGCGTCGGCCGCTGCGCGGGAGCCGCGGCGCGAGGTTTACCCGCTGGTGCCTCGAACAGCGACCCGAGCGCACTGTCGACGGCGTCGTCATCGAACATGCGATCCGGTGGCCGTTGCGGCACCGGCGCCATGATCGATCCAGCCTGCGGTTCCTGTGATTGCTGACGCGGGGCCTGACGCTGCGGTGGCGCCTGCGGGATCTCCTGCGCGACCGTCGCCTCGTCGAGCCCGAAGTCCATCGCCGCGTTGATGACGGTGTGCTCGTCGTCGTCGGCGAACGCATCCGCGGGACCGTCCGCGTTCTGCGCGGGACCCTTGCCACCGTCAAGGACCTGAAACCTGGCCACCTCGTGGCAAGGATATCACGCCCCGCCGGGCCGTCGAGAAGTGAGGGAAAGCAGCCACCCAGACGCGAAATCGACGGCCTTGCGACGCGATAGCCTTGATCCAGGTCCGGCCCACGATGTCGCGCGGGCGGCTGCCGTCGCTAATTCAGCAGCGCTTCGTGCTCGTCGGTGCCGGACTTCGGCTTGTCGGTCGGCGGCGTCGGCGCGGGCTGCGCGGCAGTTTCCTTCGCGGCGAGGGCGGCTGCATCGGCGAGCCGCTGCGCGTTCTTCTCCATGATGAACTGCGTGATGTACGGGAAGCCGACGTGGATGCCGTTGAGCTTCGGCGCGAGCGTCGACTGCAGGCCGAACATGATCACGGCTGCACGCTCGACGTAGAACCAGCCCTCGGGATACGCGATCGACTTCATCAGCTCGCGTAGCTCGTCACGCTTCATGTCGGGATCCGCGAGCTGCTGCGCGACCGCAGGATCGATCTTGCCGAAGTCGGTGATGTTGAGGTTGAGCAGCTTCTCGAAGTACTTGCGCACGGTCCGCTCGAGCAGCGCGCGATCGCCGCTCGGCGCCATGAACCCCATCGTGTTGATGCCCTGGACGACGAGATCATCCTTGCGGGTCATCAGGCCCGACAGGATGTCGAACATGCCGTCGGCGAGGTTGTCGGTGAGCTGCGTCGCGCTGCCGAGGTCGAGGACGACGATGCGGACCTGGCCCTCGGGGCCACGCTGCACGAAGAAGTTTCCGGGGTGTGGATCGGCGTGGAAGAACCGATCGATGAACAGCTGCTTGTAGAACACCTTGACGAGCTTGGTCGCGACGTCATACGGGTCGAGCTGCATCGTCGCGAGCGCATCGCGCTTGGTGATCTTGCAGCCGTCCATGAACGTCATCGTCATGACCGTCGGGCTCGACCACTCGGGATAGACGACCGGGAACAGCACGTCCGGATCGTTGATGAAGTTCTTCGACATCCGCATGATGCAGCGCGCCTCGTTGGCGAGATCGGTCTCTCGCGCGAGCATGTCGGACAGCTGCTCGTGAACGCGACTGATCTGCTGGATCGGGACGAACTTCGAGTACACGCTGAGCGCCCAGCCGAGCACGCGAAGGTCGACCTTGATGATCGTCGCGACGTTTGGATAGAGGATCTTGACCGCGAGCCGGTCGCCCGCGGCGTTCGTGGCCTCGTGGACCTGACCGAGCGAGGCCGCCGCGATCGGCTCCTCGTTGAAGGTCGTGAAGACCTCGTGCGGCTGCTTCTTGAACGAAGCGACGAACGTCGCCTTGATCTTCTTGTAGCGCTGCGGCGGGACGTCATCCTGCAGCGCCTCGAGCTCCTCGGTGTACTCGCGCGGGAGGAACGTGCCCATCACCGACAGGATCTGCCCGAGCTTGATGTACACGCCGCGCAGGCGTACGAAGCCCTTGTACATGCGTCGCGCATTGCGCCGGTTGATCTTCTTCCAGCGATCGCGCGAGTCATAGCGAGCCGGCCACAACCGAGCCCAGGACACCTGCCACAGATAGCTGAGGAAGATGACGCCGAACAGGTGCGTCGCTCGCAGGAGTCGGATCGCGGCGGACATCAGTCAGGGTCGGAAACTACCGACGATGGTAGCATGCGCTCGTGTCGGACCTCTTCGATCGCGCGGCGAAGTTCTTCTCCGAGCTGCAAGGTGAGCTGTGTCGCTCGCTCGCTGAAACCGACGGAAGCGCAGAGTTCACGACCGACGCCTGGCAGCGTCCTGGTGGCGGTGGAGGTGTGGCAAGAGTGCTCGAAGGCGGCGCGCTCTTCGAGAAGGCAGGGGTCAACTGGTCCAACGTCGAAGGTGAGCTACCTGCGGAGATTGCCGACCACATGCCGGGGCAAGGCCGCACATTCCGGGCGAGCGGGATTTCCCTGGTGTTGCATCCGCGCTCACCCATGGTCCCCACCACGCACGCGAACTTCCGGTGCCTGATGAAGGGCGACGCGCTGTGGTTCGGCGGCGGCGCCGACCTCACGCCGTACTACTTCTTTCGCGAGGACGCCGAGCACTTTCACCGCACGCTCGCCGAGGCCTGCGACCGCCATCGCCCGATCGGTGACTACGACCGCTTCAAGGCGTGGTGCGACGAGTACTTCTTCCTGCCGCACCGCAACGAGACCCGCGGCATCGGCGGCGTGTTCTTCGACTACCTCGGCGCGAAGGACGAGCACCCCGCGGAGGCGGTCTTCGACTTCGTCCGCGATCTCGGTCGCGCGTTCGCCAGCGCCTACATCCCGATCGCGGGGCGTCGGCAGCCCATCCCATACGGCGACACCGAGCGTGCCTGGCAGCTCCGCCGGCGCGGCCGCTACGTCGAGTTCAACCTCATCTATGACCGCGGCACGCTATTCGGTCTCAAGACCAACGGGCGTATCGAGTCGATCCTGATGTCACTCCCGCCACTGGTTCGCTGGGACTACGACGTCATGGCGCAGCCGGGCTCTCCGGAGGCCGAGCTCTTGACCGTGCTGCGTCCGAACGACTGGCTCGATCGCGCGCCGACATCGTCGTCCTGAGCGGCGCCGCGTCGCGATGATCGGCGCGATCACGAGTGATCTTCGATCCTTCTTCGATCGAACGCGGAGCCGTGTCGGTCACCGTGCGTCTGGTGTCAGACAGCGGTGCTAACTGTCTAGGCGTCCGGGGAACGGGAGTACAGGCCTAGTAGGTCTGACTTGACGATACCCTACCCGTAGCGTACAGAGGAATCATGGCCAAGAAGCAGACTCGACGGAGCATCAGTGTGAGCCGCATGACGTACGAGCGGCTGAAGGCGTTTTGCGAGGCCAACAACATCTCGATGAGCCAGCTCGTCGAGACCCGGGTGAACGACTTCCTGGGTGAGGGCTCCACGACGACAGTCATCCCGACGAGCACCCCGCGTCCGGCGCCGGCGCCGGCTCGCCCCTCGCCGATGAGCCACACGCCGACCCACACCCCCAGCAAGCCATCGCACGAGACCTCGGCCCCGCGCCCAGCGATCGTGCCGATGACCTCGGCCGCCGCGCGCTACGCCGTCGAGCCGCCGCCACCGATCATCAAGCCGAAGCAGGAGACGGCCGCGCCGAAGCCTGCCGAGAAGCGCCCCGAGCAGATCTTCACGTTCTGATCGACGACGCTGCGACGATCGACACGCGCCAACCGTCGACAGTTTGTCGGCCGAAAAAATAGAACGGGCCCCAAGGGCGGGCCCGTTTGCTCTGAGTTCCCGAGTCCTTTCGGACTCGAGGATCACTGGGAGGCTAAGAACGCCCCTCCGTAGAGCTCGGTTTCGTACTTGGCATGTCGTTCATTCCTCCCCTGGCCATAGCCAGAGCCCGACCCATACGGCCCGCCAGCACAATTGCAGCGGCTCCCGGGGTCAGGCTTCGTAATGGGCACTCCGGCCCGTTTCGAAGCCATGTTCGTGATGTCCAACCTGGTCATCGCGTCATGTTCTCGGCGACATGAGGTCGCAAGAACCAGCATAGGGCAGGACAGCTGATCGCGCCAGCGTTCCGGAGCAACCGGCTGTGCTATGCAGCCCGCCGTGACGACCCGGCCGACCAAGCAGCTGGACACATTCCCGAACCCGCGAGCCGGGCGCGACTACCACATCGCGTTCGAGGCTCCGGAGTTCACGTGTCTGTGCCCGATGACCGGTCAGCCGGACTTCGCAACGATCTCGATCGATTACGTCCCCGACGGGCTCTGCGTCGAGCTCAAGAGCCTGAAGCTGTATCTCTGGAGCTATCGCAACGAGGGTGCGTTTCACGAGGCCGTGACGAACCAGATCTGCGACGACCTCGTATCGGCGATCCAGCCGAGATCGATCACGGTGATCGGCAAGTTCTGGGTGCGTGGCGGGATCACGACCGCGGTCACGGTCACCCACACCAACTAACGCGGCGCTAGCGAGCGCAGGTCTGCCAGCAGGTGAGCTCGGTGCCGCCGGTCGCGCGCATCAGCTCGGCCGCGGCGGTGATCGCATCGCCCTCGAACACGAGGGCATTGGTCGTGACGATCATGACCTGTGCGCCGATCCGGAATCCCGCCCGCAGTGAATACGCCTTGTCACGCTCGGGGGCCGCGGGGTTCGGCAGCTCGCGAAACCGCGTGAGCCGGGCGAGGGCGGCGCCGTCGTCTGCGTAGGTCGCGAGGACGATCTCGAACCGCGGAAACATCCGCGAGCCGGCGGGTGGCTGCTCGCGGCGCGACTTCGCGGTCCAGCACAGCGAGCCCCGCGCGCCGAACTGCTGCTCCTCGACGCCGGTGCACGCGTGCGCGACCGACAGCGTGGTCTGGGTGGCGTCCGCCCACCGCGCGAGCGAGCGTTCATGCGCAGAGCTACCAGGTGATGGCGGAGTCGGTGACGGATCGGTGCACGCCATGACGGCGAGTGTCCCAGCGAGGGACCCAGCGAGTGTCCCAGCGAGTGACCCAGCGAGTGACCCAGCGAGTGAAAAGACAGCGCGATGCACGCGATGGGAACGCACGTCTACGCAGCCTCATTCCCGGCCGGCAAGCAGCAGCTGGTGGTTCTGCAGCGTGCGCTCGGCGAACGCGGCCTCGCTGAACGCGAGATAGAGCAACCAGGTGCGGATGAATGGCTGATCGAAGCGTGCGCGCACGGCCGGCAGCGCGGCGGTGAAGCGCTCGCGCCAGGCACGCAACGTCGGTGCGTAGTCGGGCCCGATATCGTTGCGGCGCGTGATCCGGAACCCGGCGGCGTCCGCGGCGCGCTCGATCGTGCCGATCGACGGGATCAGCGAGCCAGGGAACACGTAGGTCTGCATCCAGTCGACCGAGCGACGATAGGCCTCGAAGCGATCGTCGGGCATCGTGATGCTCTGCAGCGCGAGCCGGCCGCCGGGTCGCAGCAGCTGCGCGCATCGCGCGAAGTAGCCGGGCAGGTACTCGTAGCCGACGGCCTCGAGCATCTCGATCGAGACGAGCTTGTCGTACGTGCCGTCGATCTGGCGATAGTCACGGAGCTCGATCGAGACGCGATCGGTGAGCCCGGCGGCCGCGACGCGCGCGCGCGCGAGCTGGTGCTGCTCGCGCGAGACCGTGATCGCGGTGACCCGGCAGCCGCGCGTGCGCGCCGCATGGATCGCCATGCCGCCCCAGCCGCAACCGAGCTCGAGGAGGTGATCGCGCGGTGACAGCGCGAGCCAGTCGCACAGCTTGTCGAGCTTCGCGTGCTGGGCCTCGGCGAGCGACGCGGCCGGGTTCGCTCCCGCCGGGCTCGCCCCCGCCGGGTTCGAGTAGATCGCGGCGGAGTACGCGAGGGTCTCGTCGTCGAGGAAGAGCTGATAGAACGCGTTGCCGAGATCGTAGTGCGCGTGGATGTTGCGCGCGCTGCCGCGTAGCGTGTTCGCGGCGCGCCGGTGGCGGACGAGTGCGGGCAGCTGCGCCATGCGGGTGAGCGCAGACTCGGTCCCACGCGCGCGCGTCGCCCGGAGGAACAGCCGGATCACCGCAACCAGCTCCTCGGCCGATGCCACCGTCCACTCGCCGGCGACGAATGCCTCGCCGATGCCCATCTCGCCACGCAGCAGCAGCCGCAGGAACATCCGGTCGTCGTGGATGCGCGCGGTGGCCTCCGCGGTACCGGGACCGCCGAGCCGGACCCGCTCACCACCCGGCATCACCAGATCGAGGCGGCCGGCCCTCCATCGCGCGCGCAGCGTCGCGATCGCGGCCCAACGCACAGCGCGTCCCGCGGGCGGCACGACCCGCGGCATCGGCACGATCAACGGATGAGCCACGTCAGCCCCGGCCACGCGTCCACGACGTTACTTCATCGATGCCGAGCGTGGTGCGCGCGAGACGACGTTCGTCGGCGCGCGGATCGGCCGGTGATCGGCGCCAGGCCGACGGTACGGCACACCGGCAAGCCGCAACTTGAGCGCCTGGTAATGGATGAGGCCGATGACCTGGGCAGTCATCAACGGGAAGCGCAGCGCCAGGCCTGCGAGCGCGCGATCGGTGAGCGCCTGGCGGGTGCCCGCGAGGTGCGCCACGAGAACGCGGTCGCCGCGGCGATCGGACGGATCCGGGCCCGCCGTGGCGTCGGTCGTGGCGTCGGTCGTCGCTTCGGTCGTCGCTTCGGTCGTCGCTTCGGTCGTCGGGTCGTGCATCGCGACGTGCATCGTGATCGCGAGCGTGTCGCCATCGAGCGGGGCGTCGAGCCAGAGCTCGTAGCTCGCGTCACCGTGGAGGAACGGCGATACGAACAGCGTGCGCGGCAGGCGAAATCCGATGCTCGCGCCGCGGGCGCCGATCCGCTGCGCCGGTCCGAACACGTAGCGGTGGCGGCCGCCGTAGGTGTTGGCGACCTCGGCGACGACCGAGGTGATCGTGCCGGTCGCGGCGTAGCCGATGAAGAAGCTCACCGGGTTGAACACGTAGCCGGCGACCTTCAAGTTGGTGACGAGCCGGGAGGCCGCGGGCGGCGTGACCGCGTGCTCGGCGAGCAATGCGTGATACGCCGCCGCGACGCCGTGCGTACCGCCCTCGTAGTCGGCGTCGTCGAGCGAATACAAGTTTCGTCCGCGATGCGAGAACAGCGCGAGCTCGCGATCGAGCGCGGGCAGCTCGTCGAGATCGAGCACCGCGACGTAGACGGGATAGCGGAACGTGCGCTGCGCGTGGATGTCGCGCCGCGCGTGCATCACGTTGCCGCGGTAGAGCGCGGAGTGCAGGGTCACGACGACACCACGCTCGCCGGCTGGTGCTCGTCGGCGGCGAGCCGCGCGGCGGCCGCGTAGCCGGACCGCAGCGCGTCCTCGTGGAACCCGAAGCCGAGGTACGACCCGGCGTAGTAGGTGCGGTGCGTGCCGGCGAGCCGCGGAACCTCGGACTGGGCGGCGAGCGCGGCACTGTCGAGCTGCGGGTGCTCGAACGTGACGTCGTGGAGGATGTTCGCGGGCTCGTGCCGCGGGTTCAACGTCACCAGGTACGGCACGTCGGGCAGACCCTGCAGGCGCGTCATCGAGTAGGTCACGGAGACCTGCGCGGTTGCCGGATCGGCGACGTAGTTCCACGCGGCGTGCGCGGCGTCGCTGCGCGGCAAAAAGCCGCGATCGGTGTGGAGCACCGTGCGGTTCGTGCTGTAGCGGAATGCGCCGAGCACGCGACGCTCGACGGCGGTGGGCGCGGCGAGCAGCTCGAGCGCGGTATCGGCGTGGGTCGCGATGACGACGCGATCGAAGCGATGCTCGCGCCCGGCTGCGCCCAGCGTGACGCCGGTGGCATCGCGCTCGATCGCGGTCACCGGCGTCGCGAGCGCGAGCGTGAACCGGCCGGTCGTGGCGAGCCGCGCGAGCAGGGCGTCGACGTAGCGCTGGCTGCCGCCGACGACGGTGTGCCACGCGAGCGGGCGGACGAGCCGTAGCATGCCGTGCTGATCGAGGAAGCGAACGTAGGTCTCGGCGGGAAAGTCGCCGCAGTGATCGGGCGCGAGCGACCACAGCGCCGCCGCGAGCGGCACCACGAAGCCGTCGCGCAGCTCGGCCGAGGCGCCGGTGGCCGCGAGGTAGTCTTCGAGCGAGCCGTGCACGCGCCCATGCCCGAGATCGCGGCGTGCGCGGCCGAGGAACCGCACGACCTCGACGAGGAAGCGCCAGTGCCCGCGATCGACGAGCCGGCGCCGCTGCGCGAACACCGCCGCGAGGCTCGCGCTGCCCCACTCGAGGTCGCGATCGGGTAACGCCACCGAGAACGCCATCGTCGACGGTCGGGTTGGCGTGCCGAGCTCGCCGAGCAACCGGAAGAACAGGGGATAGCGCTCGCGGTTGCAGACGATGAAACCCATGTCGACGGCGACGTCGCCGACCGCGACCGTGTAGACGTGGCCGCCCGCGCGCGGCGCTGCCTCGAACATCGCGATGTCGTGGCGGCCGGCCTGCGCGAGCGCGTGAGCAGCGCCGAGGCCGGCGATCCCGGAACCGATGATCGCGATCTTCATCGCGGCGCGTCGACGAAGATCGGCCCGCGAAAGCGGATCGGTGTGGTGGGTGCCGTGCCATGGGCATCGCGCAGCTCGATGCCGAGATCGAGCGTCGCGTTGCGTAGCGTGTCGGCCGCGCTGCGGGTGACCGGGATCATGAGCTCGCGCGTGATCGCCGCGCCCTTCGCGACCCGGCCGATGTACAGGATGCGACCGTCGATGGCGGGCGTGCCGGGCGCGGTGACCTGGCCGCGCACCGCGAGCGCGTCGCCGGGACCATCGTTCTGGATCGGCAACACGATCCGCACGACGGGCTCGCCGTCAAAACTGGTCAGACTCGCGCGCAGCGTGCCGGCGACGATGCCCGGGATGACGCGCAGCGGCTCGATGCGGGCGTCGAAGTCCGCTCGCGCGAGGAACGCGGCGGCGTGGCGCGCGAGCGCGGGTCCGGCGATCACGGTGTCGATCGCGTGCGGACGCGCCCCGGTACCGGTCTCGATCTTCGCGGCGATCGCGAGTGGCGATGCGCTCGCCGCGAACGCGTCGACGATCGCGAACGGCGACACCGCGAACACGCCCTCGCGATCGACACGGCCGTGGATCTCGACGCCGCGCACGACGAGCGTCGCGGAGTGCACCGCGAGCGGCCGTTCGCCACACGCGGCGCGTGGACCGGCACGGCGAACCGGCGCGCGGTCCGGGAGCGGCTCGAGCGTCGTGCCGTTGCCGATCCACGGTCCGATCGCGAAGGGCACGCCGGTGGCCACCAGCGCAGCACCTGCAAGCAGCCCCGGATCGCTCGCACTGCCGTCCGCGGCGACTCCGCGCACGACGAGCACCCCACCGATCGCCGATGCGATCACGCCGACGACGAAGGTCGCGAGGTTCGGTCCGGTGGTGATCTCGACCGCGTGCTGCTCGCGAACCAGCTCCTCGGTCGAGCACTCGAGCGGCTCGATGAAGCGCAGTGCTCCGGCCTCGCTCAGCACGAGCATCGGCCTGCCGGGCGTCGGGTCCGTGCCCTGCCGGATGCGCTCGGTCGTTCCGGGCCGCGTGAGCTCGTCTCGGGTCACGACGTGGCAACCGCCCAATCCGGCCAGCCCGGCGAGCCCGACGATCACGAGACACCGCGCCTCTCGCTGCATGCAACATGGACGATACAGCGGCTCGCGTCGCCGCGCGCGACCCGCTCAGTCGTCAGTGATCCGCACGAGCCGCGTCCCGAACGAGGCCGCCCACAGCGCGGCGGCCGCGGATCGGAGCTCGGTCGTCGAACGCTCGGCGAGCGGGATCGCGAGCGCGGCCAGCCGATCGCGATCGATCGCGCCGTGATGGATCACCGGGCCTGGGCTCGGGATCCCGAGCTGCCTGGCGAGGCCTTCGATGACGTACACCGCCACGTAGGCCTCCTCGACGCGCTTCGGGGTCCGCCGGAAGGCGTGGCGCGACAGGTTCCAGAGCGTCAGCTGCGGTAGCCAAATGTCACTCGCGAGCTCGCTGAGATACCCCGACAGCTCGTAGCGCGTGCGCAGCGCGAGCGGCGACGAGGCCGGGCCGGCGTGCGCGAGCCCGGGCGGGTAGGGCAGATCGCGATCACGATCGAAGCCGTGCTGCGCCTCGTGATGCCGCACCGACGACGTCACGAGCTTGCGACAGCGCGCGGTGGCCCGCTCGAGCGAGCCGACGTCGAAGCCGAGCGCGGTGTGCAGCTCGCGGCGGATCGCCTCGCTCGCCGCGAGCGCGACGCGGCGTCCCTGCGTGGTGCGCGCCCAGCTGTCGTCGCCGACGAGGTACGGCTGGCCGCCGAGCACCGGCAAGATCTGGGTGCGAACCTTGTCGTCGACCTCGTCGAGCAGGACGATCGGATCGCGTGATTCTTGGCGCTCGCCGGCGGTCATGCCGAGGATCGTCACCTCGTCGGTGAGGTGATCGAGCCGGCGCACGCCGAGCACGCGCTGCCGTGCGGTGCCGGCACGCACGAAGCCGACCTCGTCGACGCGGAACGCGTAGATGCCCGCGCGCTGGCGCGGATCGTCACCGACCTCGACGTCGAGCACGTAGCCAAGGCCGACCGCGGCGAGCTGATCGGACATCACGAGGACCCGCGCGCGGAGCTCGCGCGAGGCGATGGCGGCGCGCCGGTGTGTCGAGTGCACGGACGAGCCGAGCTCCTGCCAGTGCGCGAAGGTGTCGACCAGGTTGCGCCACGCGGCGGCGAGGTCGGAGCCGTGGTTCGAGAAGGCGCGATGATCGCGCAGCGACGCGACGCGGCTCTTGCGACCCGGCTCGTCGGTGACCCGGTGCGCGTCGAGCGCCGGCAGCTCGACCGCGAGCACGCGCTCGATCGCGCTGTTGTGGAGCGGAGCACCACCGGTGCGAAACGCGCCGGCGACCGGTGGCGGCGACGGCCGCCGGAACTCGCCGTTTGCGGCCCCGACGGTGACGACCCGGACCATCGCGAACACGAGGACCATCGCGCAGGCCATCGTCGCGACCGCTGCGAGTCCGGTGACGATCGGCAACCGCGGTGGCGCCGGTACCGCAACATCTGCGTATGCGGCGGTGACGGCGTCGCGATCGGCGAGCTCGCATGGCGGCGCGTTGGCGACGATCAGCACGGCGGCACGCAGCCGGTGACGGACCGCGCGTACGTCATCGCCGGCCGCGGCGCCGACCGCGATCGTCGCGTCGAGGAGCGCGGCCTCGAGCCGGCGGCGCGCCGGAAACCGGAGCACCCAGTCGATCGCGGCGAGGCTGGTGCGCGCGACGTCCTCGTCGCCAGCTTCGATGCCAGCGGTGAGCGCGGCCAGGACATGTCGCCGGATCACGGGGCTTCGACACCACCGCGCGCGACCGGTTTCGAGTATTTCTTCGTACCGTGCCATTGGCGAAGCCCGCCGAGACCGAGATCGTGCTCGACGGCCGACCAGCGCTGGTGGTCGCGCCCGCCCGCGCCCGCTGGCTGTACGTGTTCGCGCACGGTGCCGGCGCCGGGATGCGGCATGCCTTCATGCAGATCATGGCGTCGGCGCTCGCCGACCGCGACGTCGCGACCGTGCGATGGGAGCTCCCCTACATGGCGGCGGGGCGACCGCGGGTCGACGGTCCAGCGATCTCCGAGGCTGCGGTGCGCGCGACGTGGCTCGCAGCGCGTGCGCAGCTCGGCACCCTACCGATGTTTGCCGGTGGCAAATCGTTCGGCGGGCGCATGACCTCGCGGGCGCACGCCGCCGAGCCGCTCCCGGGGCTCGCGGGGATCGTGTTCCTCGGATTCCCGTTGCACCCCGCCGGCAAGCCTGGGCCCGAGCTGGAGC